>NZ_JBQEPG010000006.1:0-310962 GCF_052045635.1 Pseudomonas sp. 22189 | reverse complement strand
AGGCGTCAGATCAGCCAAAACGGCTCTGAATGACACACCGTTTTCGCGAGCAGGCTCGCTCCCACATTGGTTTGTATCGCAAGCCGCATGAATCGCTACAATCCCCGCTCCCCCAAGGAGCCCGCATGTCCAACCTGATTGCCGACTGGCGCGACCGTCCGACTCACCGCAAGGTCTGGGCGCTCGCCGCGCCGATGATTCTTTCCAATATTTCCGTACCGCTGGTGGCGCTGGTCGACAGCACCGTCATCGGCCACCTGCCCCACGCCCATCAGTTGGGCGCGGTGGCGGTCGGCGCCAGCCTCTATACCTTTCTCGCCTGGGCCATGGGTTTTCTGCGCATGGGCACCACCGGGTTTGCCGCCCAGGCCGCCGGGCGCAGCGATGGCGCGGCGTTGCGGCAGATTCTGTTGCAGGGTTTGCTGCTGGCGCTGGGACTGGCAATCGTGCTCGGCACGCTCGGCGTGCCGTTGAGCGGTGTGGCCCTGCACTTCATGCAGCCGTCGGCGGAGCTTGATCAATTGACCCGCGAATTCTTCCACACCCGGTTATTCGGGCTGCCGGCTGCGCTGGCCAGTTACGCTCTGGTCGGCTGGTTCCTCGGCACTCAGAACGCCCGGGCGCCGCTGGCGATTCTGCTGAGCACCAACCTGATCAACATCGCTTTGAACCTGTGGTTCGTGATTGGCCTGGAATGGGGGGTGGTCGGCTCGGCCCGGGCTTCGGTGATTGCCGAGTGGAGCGGTGCCCTGCTTGGCCTGTGGCTGACCCGTGGCGCCTTGCGCGCCTATCCCGGGCAAATCGCCTGGGCAGCGCTGAAGGTGTGGCAGAGCTGGCGCCCGTTGCTGGCGGTCAACCGCGACATTTTCATCCGCAGCCTGGCGCTGCAATCGGTGTTCTTCCTGATCACCGTGCAAGGCGCGCGTTTGGGCGATGCCACGGTGGCGGCCAATGCCCTGCTGCTCAACGGCCTGCTGCTGACCGCTCATGCGCTGGACGGTCTGGCGCATGCGGTCGAAGCCTTGTGCGGGCACGCGATCGGCGCCCGCGATCGCCTCGCCCTGCGCCGCTCATTGGTGGTGGCCGGCGGCTGGTCGTTGTTGGCCAGCCTCGGATTTGCCGCGCTGTTTCTGCTGGCCGGGCATTTGTTCATCGAAATGCAGACCGATATCCAGAGCGTGCGCGACACCGCGTTCATCTATCTGCCGTATCTGGCGGTGTTGCCGCTGATTGCGGTCTGGAGCTATTTGCTTGACGGCCTGTTCATCGGCGCCACCCGCGCCCGGGAAATGCGCAATGGCATGCTGCTGACCGTCGCCCTGCTGCTGCCGTTTGCCTGGGCGCTACAAGGGTTGGGCAATCACGGGCTGTGGATAACGTTCCTGCTGTTCATGGTCTTGCGCAGCCTGACGCTCGGCGTATTTGCCCTGTGGCTGCGCCGCGACGACGGCTGGTTCAGCGGCGCCACTCACTGAACCGGCGTGTGTTTGACGAACGCGACGACCTGCTCAAGCACCGGCGCCAAGCGCCGAAGCGGCCGCGACAGGCTCGCCACCAGCGTCACATGACTGGGGCGCGAATAGTACAGATCCTGCACCGGCACACCGGCCTCGCGCAGTTTGCGCGCGAGACCGGCGGTGTTGCGCGTCGGGTTGACCAGATTATCTTTGGTCGCAGCGATCAGCAGCGCTGGAGGCTCGCCCTGCCGGACATGGTTGATCGGCTGCGATTGCGGCGGTGAGTCAGGCCAGAAGAATACCGGGCGCACAGCGGCATTCTTGATCGGCAGAAAATCGTACGGCCCGGCCAGGCCAATCCAGCCGCTGAGGTCTCTCGACGACATGCCCACCGCACCGAGCAGCGCAGGGTCGAGCGCCAGCATCGCCGCATTGTAGGCCCCGGAACTGTGGCCCATCAGGAACAGGCGTTGCGGGTTGCCGGAGAACTCGCGGATATGCGCCCGGGTCCAGGCCACTGCCCGCGCCGAGTCTTCAAGAAACAGCGGATAGCGCACTTGCGGGTACAGCCGATAGTCCGCCAGCACCGCGACGATCCCTCGCGACGCCAGCGCCTCGCCGACAAAGGCGTAATCGCCACGATCACCGCTGTTCCAGCTGCCGCCGTAAAAAAACACCACCACCGGTGCGCCCTCCAGTGGCTGGCGAGGCACGTAGACGTCGAGCTTCTGCCGTGGATCTTCGCCGTAGGCAATGCCCGCCGTTCGCTGGAACGTGTCATCGGGTGTCAGCGCATTGAGCACCTTGACCGGCGAACACCCCGACAGCATCAGCAGCAGGCACCCGCCGAGGATTGAACCAAACCGTTGCCACAGCGGGTTTGTCATGGGTGCCACACCTCAAGATTGATCGTTCTGCCAGTGCCGCCGCACATGGTCGAGCCGTGCCTGCTGGCTCAGCCCGTCCGGCACGTCCGGCAGTTGCGCCCGGGGATGCTGCAAGCGTAGCCATAACCAGCCATCCAGCACCGTGCGGTCGCTGAAACCCAGGCTCAGGCCCTCCTGCACATGGGAGGCCATCCGCGCATAGTCGGTTCCCATGGATTGGCACCAGCGCCAGATGTGTTGTTCCAGCAGACAGTTTTGCAAGCGTTCGCGCTGGCGCCGGGTCAGGCTTTCGTCGACGCTCAGCGGCTCGACCACCCATTGCGGATTGCGCAGTTGCTGCCAGCCCTCACTGCCAATGGCGAGGTCTGCCCAGGTACCACCGAACCAGCGCAGCAGTTGGATCGGCCCGAGCCAGCGGCTCAGGTCGGCGGCATCACAGGCATCGAAGAAGTAACTGGCTGTCTGCCGGTTGTAGTAACCGAGCAAGGCGCGATGATTGAGCCCGAACGAGACGGTCAGCATTCGTCGCAAATGACTCAGAAGAACCTGCAACGAGGCATCGCTTGCGATCAGCAGACCGCGCCAGGTCTGCGGATCACGGTGACACAGCGCCGCCAGTGCCGGGCACTCGTGCAGGTCGACCAGCAGCGGCCCGAGCTCGCTTACCGCCTGAAATTCGGTGCCCTCGAACAGCCGCGTGCAATCGACTGCGGCGAACCCCTGACGCAACGTCGTCAGCGCCTGCCGCGCATCGGCGCCATCGAGCAGCAGCCACTGTGTCTGCGGGGTGAATGGCGCGCCGCTCAAGTGGCGCCGCCCTGTCCCAGCGACGCGACCAGCCGGCAACTGCAGATTGCCGCCGTGCAGTGGTTATAACTGCCACCGCCGGGCACCAGACACAACAGCAACAGCGGTTCGGCGGACATCAGCCACCGCGCCAGACCTGCGCTCGGCAGAACGTCCGGCAGTACCGGAGGCTCTTGGCAGTCTTCGATCAGGGCCGGTTCCTGCAACACACCACTGATCACCGGCTGATCCGGATCGCCCTCAAGAAAACTCACCACCACCTCGACGCCCTCGTCCAACGCTGCCGGCGCCGTCTCGCTCAACGCCGCAGAAAGGGGCAGCCAGCAGTGACTGGCAGCAGCGCCTTCACCCTGATAGAGCCAGTCAAACTGCACCGCTACTGACCGCCATTCGTCAGGCTGGGGCTCAGCGACGGTCACCACCCAGGCCCGTTGCAGACTGTGCATGCGCGGTGGTGTAGCAAGGCTCGTCGGCGGGGCAAGAGGCGCCTCGGCCGAGGCAAGAATCCGGTTGCTGTACGGCGGTTCGCTGGCCGGATCAGCACGATGCTCGATCCGGTTCAGCAGCCAGCGGCGGTTGCACTCGGCAAACGGATGTTCGCTCAGTGCCAGCCACCGCGCACTGCGCAAGGCTGGCAGATCGCTGTGGCCGTGGGCTTTACCGGGCCGAGCCAAACGCTCCTGCACATCGCTGGCATCCACTTGCATCTGCCAGCGCCGGACGCTCGGCAAGTTCGCGTCATCATCCACAGATGCCCCGCCAGCCAGCGGAAACCTTGCGGGATCATCAACGAAGACCAGGCAGTGCCCGTCAGGCCGATGCTCGAAGTAGTAGTCAATTCGCGCCTGCGCGCACAGCCGCTGCACGAACTGCAGGTCCGACTCGCGGTATTGGGTGCAAAACGTGCGTACCGGGTATTCGCCGTGCAAATCAAAACGCCGTTGCGCGCCAGCGATACCGTGCTCCTTGAGGACCTGTGCGAGGATCTGCGGCACACACTGGCTGCTGAAAATGCGCTGACTGAAACGCAGCGCCAGACAACTCAACTTCGGTCCCAGCGTCACTCGGCACAACCGCACCCCCGCCTCGTGCTCATGCTGCACGACGCTCTGCAATTGCCCGCTCAGGCCATTGTGCCTGGGGCCGAAATGCAGGAATGCCGAGCGGTACAGCAGACCGGCCAGGTCCAGTTGCGGGTCATCGATCAACAGGTCGATGTCAAACGCAAAAGGTTCGCTGATGCCCTCACTGCCGGTAAAGGCCAGCACCTCGAAGGGGTCGGGCAGCCCCGTTACATCGAGACGAAACGACGGCTCGTTGACTGATTCGAACATGGGCGGATCTCTACAGGAGGGGCGGCCGGGGATTCTCGCCGAGAGACATGGCCGAGTAGAGAGCTGAAGTACAACTTAGGAAATGACCTACGCGAAAAGCAGACGGGATCACTTCACCGGCTGTGGCAGGCAGTTATTTCGCGGGAAATTTGGGAGATATCCCACCGGGTCATCCGAATTTTCCACCGCTTTCGTGGAAATTTCAGACAACCCGGTGCAACAGCACTTGTCTCAGGAAGACAGGTAGGAGGAGCGGGTCAGACCCAGACGCAAGGCATCGAGGAACTGCGTGCGTTCGCTGGCACTGATGCGGGCACTGGCGCACTTGTCACGGTAGTGGGTCATCAGTTCTTCCGGCGACAAGTGCACGTAGCGCAGCATGTCTTCGATGGTGTCGTGGGTCTCGATACCGGCGTGGTACACGCTGCCATCGGCGTTCTGATAGATGTTCACCGAGTCGGTGTCGCCGAACAGGTTGTGCATGTCGCCGAGGATTTCCTGATAGGCGCCGACCAGGAACACCCCCAGCAGATAGTCTTCACCTTCGTTCAGACCGTGCACGGGCAGGCTGGTCTCGATGCTCTGCTCGTCGACGTACTGGTTGATCTTGCCGTCGGAGTCGCACGTCAGGTCTTGCAGCACGGCACGACGCAGCGGCTCTTCGTCCAGACGATGCAGCGGGATGATCGGCAGCACCTGATCAATCGCCCAGGTGTCCGGCAGGCTCTGGAACACCGAGAAGTTGCAGATGTACTTGTCGGCCAGCTTGTCGTTGAGTTCATCAAGCACCTGACGGTGCGAACGCTGACGGGCTTTCAACGAGTTGTGCAGGCGACGGCACACCGCGAAGTAGCATTGCTCGGCCAGGGCTTTTTCAGCCAGGGTCAGTTTGCCGTCGGCGTACTGCGAGGCCACGTCGCTCATGTAGTGCGTCGCGCGCCAGTAGGTCTCGGTGACCATTTCGATGTCGGTCGGGCCGAGCAGGTCAACCAGCCACTGCACGGTTTCCGGCAGCGCGTCCTTGTTTTCGATCTGTGGCACGTCGTCGTTGTGCTTCTCGACGTCAGTCACTTGCACCACCAGCATCGCGTGGTGTGCGGTCAGCGAGCGGCCGCTTTCGGAGAAGATGTGCGGATGCGGCAGGCTCTGCGCGTCGCAGAATTCCTTGAGCATGCCGACCACGACACCGGCGTAGTCGTCCATGTCGTAGTTGATCGAACTGGCATTGCGCGAGTGGGTACCGTCGTAGTCGACACCCAGACCGCCGCCGACATCGATATGATCGACCGGCAGGCCCAGGTTGCGCAGCTCGCCGTAGTAACGGATCGCTTCCTTGAAACCGTGCTGGTAGTCAGCCAGGTTGGCGATCTGCGAACCCATGTGGAAGTGCAGCAGGCGAATGCCCTGATCCAGGCCCGCGGCGCGGAAACGCTCGACCACCGACAGCAGTTGCGCCGCCGACAGACCGAACTTGGATTTCTCGCCACCGGTGTCCGCCCACTTCGAGGACGCCAGCGACGACAGGCGCACGCGCAGGCCGACCTGTGGCTTGACCTTGAGCGAGGCCGCTTCTTCGATCACCAGGCCGACTTCGGATTCTTTCTCGATCACGATGAACACGTTGTGGCCGAGCTTCTGGCCCATCAGCGCAAGACGGATGAACTCGCGGTCCTTGTAACCGTTGCAGACGATGGTGCCGCCCTTCGGCGCCAGCGCCAGCACCGCCAGCAGCTCAGGCTTGGAGCCGGCTTCCAGACCGATGGAAACGTTCTGGGTGGCGATGATGTTCTCGATCACCGCTTCCTGCTGGTTGACCTTGATCGGGTACAGCGCGGTGTACTTGCTCTGGTATTCCAGGCGCTCGATGTTCGAGTCGAAAGCACCGGTCAGCTGACGGACGCGGTCTTGCAGGATGTCGGGGAAACGTACCAGCAACGGCAGGGACAAGCCGCTCTTGCGCAGTTGGTCGACTTGTTCGAACAGGTCGATAGGCGAACTGCTCGGGCCGTTCGGACGAACTTCGACGCGACCGGCGTCATTGATCGCGAAATACCCGGCCCCCCAATGGCGAATCCCGTAAACACTGCGGCTGTCCGCAACTGTCCATTGGCTGCCATCGTCTTTGCGTGTGCGTCGTACGGACATCGAAGTCCCCTATAAAGAAGTCATAGTGCGTCGCCTGATCGCAGGCCGGCGCAGTCTAAAGAATGAAAATGACGGTTCGTCAGCGCGGCGGTAGACCGCGCTGACCGCGTGTAGTTTAGAAACCGGTCATGAACAGGCTCTGTGAAAACCATGGAGACGACGCCGGATCTGAACTGCTTCAGTGCCGGATCAAGCCGCAGATGGATTTCACAGAGGCTGCTAGCCGCCGGACTTCTTCGCTTTGAAACCGTGCTTGATCAGCTCTGCCAAGAGTAGCTCGACATGATCGCCCTGGATTTCGATGACCCCGTCCTTCAACGCCCCACCGGTGCCGCAACGTTTCTTCAACGTTGTCGCCAGCTCCTTGAGGGCGTCTTCGGCCAGTGGCACGCCGGTGATGGTGGTCACCGTCTTGCCGCCACGGCCCTTGCTCTCGCGACGCACGCGGGCAATGCCGTCCCCGGCCGGGATTACGGTTTGTTTGCAGATACAGGCGTCCACCGGTTTGCTGCATTCCGGGCAATGACGACCTGCGTCGGTGGAAAATACCAGACCACCAAGGGCGGCGAAGGATGCGGCTTTTTTGGCCACCGGCAATCCTCTTGGGAGGACAAAGACTGATCGCGACCTTGGGCAAGGTCATCGACCGCGAAGCCCCACTCAGGCAGGGGCAGCGCTACTGCACCGAAACAATTGAACCGCTCGACTTCGACCTGTAGGAGCTGTCGAGTGCAACGAGGCTGCGATCTTTTGATCCTGGTCTTCAAAATCAAAAGATCGCAGCCTTCGGCAGCTCCTACAGGCCTGTCATCGTTCAGGCCCACATCAAACCATTCGGTGCAGCTTGAAAAGGTCGCGCAGTGTAACGGCAAAAAGCGCAATTGCTAAGAGCCAATCGGCGCCAATTTATGTGTTCTTTGCGACGTCGCTTTGCTGCGCCTTCAGATAGCGCTTCAACGCGGCCAGAGAGTCCGGGCAGTAAGGCTTTTGCTCGATTTCCAGCAGCACCTGTTCGACCGGAATGAAGCGTGCTTCCAGCACTTCTTCCGGCTGCAGCTTCAGCGGACCGTCCCACACCGCGGAAAACGCCGAGCACCACAGGCGATTGCCGGTGTCCTCGAAGAAGAAATGATCGTGGGCAGTCAATTCCACCCCGCTCACCCCCAATTCCTCTTCCAGCTCGCGGGCCGCCGATTCGGCGTAGGTCTCATCGGCCTGCACCATGCCGCCGGCCGCCACGTCCCAGTAACCGGGATAGATCGCCTTGCTCAAGGTGCGCCGATGCACGCAGAGCTCACCGGCACTGTTGAACAGCATGATGTAAGTGCCGCGACCGATCAGCCCACGCTCACGCAGATCGGCCCGCACCAGGGCGCCGATCAGGTTGTCCTGCTCGTCGACCCAGGCGATCTGTTCAGCATCGGAGGCGGCGCGATGGGCCGCCTCTTTGGCGCTCTCGTCCATGACTCAGCCCTGATTGAGCAGTTGACGCAGATCGATCACGGCGGCGTTGGCCCGGGAGATGTAGTTGGCCATGACCAGCGAGTGGTTGGCCAGCACGCCGAAGCCGCTGCCGTTGAGAATCATCGGGCTCCAGACCGGCTCCTGCGAGGCTTCCAGCTCACGAATGATCTGGCGCACGCTGACCGTGGCGTTCTTCTTCGCCAGCACATCGGCGAAGTCCACTTCGATGGCGCGCAGCAGGTGCGACAGCGCCCAGGCCTGACCGCGTGCTTCATAGAACACGTTGTCGATCTGCATCCACGGAGTCTCGACCACTTCCTCGTCAACCTGCGGCACTTCGCCCACCGCCGGTACTTCGGTTTTCAGTGCGGTGTTGAGCTTCACCCGGCCAACACTGGCCGACAGACGTTGCGACAGCGAACCCAGGCGAGTGCCGACATCGCCCAGCCAGTTGTTCAGGTTATCGGCGCGGGCGTAGAACAAGGCGTTTTTCTGCGTTGGATCAGACAGACGCGCCTGATAACGGCTCAGGGAGTTGATGCCTTCCTGATACTCCGACTCGCTCGACGGCAGGATCCAGCTCTTGTTGTCGAAGTTGAAACGCGGTTCGGCTTTTGCCAGGTCGGCATCTTCGGCCGACTGCGACTGCGAACGGGCGAAGTCTTTACGCAGGGCCCGGGTCAGGTCACGCACCTGCACCAGCACGCCGTATTCCCAGCTCGGCGTGTTGTCCATCCACAGGCCTGGCGGGAAGCGGTCGTTGGATATGTAGCCACCCGGCTTGTTCAGCAGAGTGCCGGCAACGGTCTTGAGGGTTTCGACCGTGGTGTAGCCGACCACCATTTGCTTGCCTTCTTTCTCGGCAGCCGCCTGGGCATTTTGTGCCACCGGGAACAGCGCGGGCTCCTGGCTCCAGTACCAGCCCAGGCCAATGGTGACCAGCAGATAAATGCCGATCAGCGTGGCCAGCGCGCGGCTGAACAGCAGCCCGCCCACGTAGCTGCGGGTGGCCGACTTCGGTTCAGCGGCACGTTCAGGCGCGCTGCCCGCGCGGTTCTTCCAGTCCAGCATGGCGATATCCTTTCAATCACTTGGGTTCAACGGTTCGACCACAACCATACAACAACGTGCCAAGGCCGGGCACCCGTGATCGGGTCATGGAACAAAAAACCGCGCGCGGTCGGTGAGCGAAAGGATAGACGCGCCCTTCAGACGCTGAAAATTTTCATTGAAATCGGCCGGACGGCGTCAGCTGCGAACAGATGGGCGATGCCCTCAGCGTCGGTCTTGCGCTGGCTGACAACGCCGTCAACCGTTACGAGGCAAGGCTGCTGCGCCAGCGGCTCACCGGTCATGCTGTCGACAAGACGAAAAATTCGCGGGGTTCGGACGGGCTGCGCGGGGGGATTGTTCATCATCTCGAGCACAGTCTGATCGAAGACCGACGAAGCAACCGGCCACTGGCCGAATTCGGCTTGTGACTTGAGCAACAACCAGTCGCCACACTCGATCTGCCCCAGCACTTCGCTGTCCAGATTGATCAGCAAGCTGGCCCGCAGCTCATCGAGCCCTTCAAGCCGGCGGCGCTCCAGCAATACCTGACAGACGCGCTCCAGCGCCTGATCCACCGGGTAAACATGCTGACGCTCGGCGCTGGTCAATTGAGCATGATGAACCAGCCTCACCCCTGCGCCGCGCCTTGCCACTCGTCGGAGCCCATCGTGCGGCTCACCTCGTGTCGCCAGTAAATGCGCTGGTAGCTGAAATGGACTTTTTCCAGTTGAGTGAAGTGCGACACCGCCGAATCCAGACAATGCGGCATCAGCACCTCGGCACCGACGATCAGCGCATCCTCCAGTTCGATAGGGTAGAAGTGCTCCTGCACGCCTTGGGCGGAGGTGCGATAGAACTCCACGCGACACTGGCTGAGCAGCTCACCGGAACACATCGCCACCTCGATCAGGGGCGATGCCTTGTCGAGTGCCTTGGTGATGATCAGCGGCTTGTGCATCCGCCGCCCCGCGCCCTGCCCCTTGGGAAGGAAAATGCCGTGGCTCAGGGCCTGAACCATGATTTTGTCCTCACGCCCCTTCTGATAGATGTTGCCCACCGACTCCTCGGTGAAGGCCCCGGCACTGATCAGCCCCTGACGGCTGCCATGAATGGTCATGAAGGCTGGGCTGGGCATGGGGTTGCTCCTTTTTGTGGTTGGGGCGGGGGGAAATGGTCGGGTTCGTCGGGGAGCTTTTCGATTTCTTCGAAAGGTATCCAGGGTTCGGCGACCTCAAGGGTGATGAGGTAGCGCTCCTGATCCGGATGCCTGGAGTCTCGAAATCGTGCCAGTGACAGCATTGCCTGGTACTTGTCGCCAGCCTGCCAATAGGACGTGCCCGAGAGCACGCCTTGTCGGACGTATGCACGCCACTGCGGGGTATCCGCCATAGTCGGATCGCGCCGCGTACCCATCGGTTTCCAGCCCTTTGCACACCACTGTGCCTGCAGATCGACTACAACTTTCATCGCATCGTCGATGAGTAAAGGCTCGATTTGCGGGGACATGCGGATGTCGATGACCAGGTTGCCAACGAAAGTCAGCGTAAAAAAACGCGCAAGAGGTGTTTCGAATCCATACTGCGGATCAATAAAGCGAAGGCGGGCGTCAGTCTTCGGGATCCCACCTGAAACGCCGCCTCGGCCGCGACCCCACGCCTTGAATCCGGCTGTCGAGTGCGCTTCCATGTATTCATATGTTCCCCCCATTTTCACGGTAATCACGGGGTCATCCCACAATGGCTGCGTCAGTAGACGTGCGGCGGCTATCGCTAGAACAGTACAAAGCACCAACGCCCCCCAACAGCGCCTGCTGAACAGAAAGAAGTGCAAGTTAACTCCCCTCCATGGTGGCAATTTCATGGATGGATTGTGCTAGCGCATGTCTATCGTCGTTATTGAGCATCTGGTCAAAACGAGCCGCCGCCCGAAGCACGAACGCCATTCGTTGATCGATATCGGATAAATCCGCTAGAGGATTAGTATCGAAACCGATGGTGCGGCCATCATCGACACGCTGGCATTGACTGGTGAGGGTCAACTCGATGGCTTGGGCAACGCCTGAGGGAAAATCCGTTACGTAAGAAAAATGATTGCCACGCAGCAGCGCCACCAGATGAAGGTTTTCGTAGATGGTTGGCTGAAGAATGTTTCGTTGCTCATGCCAAGCCAGATGCTCCACACTTTCGGCAATATTCCCTGCCTCGATCGCTTCAAAAGCATCCAGAATTTCTGTAGAGCGCTTTCCAAACTCAAGTGTTTCCTGCCCCACCGGCCAAAGCACCGGAAACGTGGGGTGCCCATATATTTTTTTCCGCTCACCAAGACACTTCTTCAACTCCGCCAACCCACGCACCGCATAAAACCGGTGCAACGGATGTACATCCAGAAACAGCGTGGTATTGCCCATCGCCATCATGTCGTACACATGCTGGAACTGTTGCTGCGCCACTGACAACGCTTCACCGGGGCCATGGAAATCCAGCGACGACACAGGATTGCGCGCCCGGGCTTCGTCGTACTCGCGCAACGCATCGGCTTGCTCAGGTATTTTTGCAGGAGTCAGCAATCCGGACTCGCGGCGAGCATCCCGCACCCGCTGCCGCGCCTCATGTTCTTCACGAATACGTTCGATACTGTCCGCGGCATGGAGCAGCCCACAACCCACCTGCTTGGAAGCGAAGGCCGCCAGACCCGCCCACTGGAACCGCGGATCGTGTTGCCACAAGCGGGCATAGGCGGCGTTGATCGCCCGGTTGCGTGCAACGGGGTCGGCGATCAGAACGCCCTCAGGCGCGACAACTTTCTCGGCCTCCTGCTGACAGGCGCGCCAGAGGCACTGACACGTCAGTACCGGAACCTCGGTAACCAGCATCTTTTCGCCGTACAGCCACTCTTCCTTGCACTCACACTCGGCGACGGGCGCGGTGGTGTGGTTCAGGCGTAATCCATCGCTGGGATGCGGGTTGAAACATTGGGTCATGGTGGCGAAGGCATCTAAGGGAATCCCTTAACCCTACCCGTCCGTAATCCCTGTGAAAGGGGTCGAAGAAAAATCAGAAGACTCTGAAAGACAATGATTTCAAAGCGGTGGGACACTCCTTCGCGAACGACAGGAAAAATCCCAAAGAGCCCGTAATACGGGGGCTTGACCGACGAGCAAGTCAAAAAGAAAACCGCTCGGTCAGAAACTGAATTGTGCAGCACCGCAGATTATTGACGCACGACACTCATATAAGGGAAAAGAGGTGCTAGCATAGAGCCACCAGTCGATCTCAGCATGCGCCCTAACTAGTAGTCAGGATATGACCGAGCCAGAAGACCCCAGCCGTGAGCGCCTCAAGCACCACTTTGCCCAGCGGGTAATTCATCAGGCACGTCAGATTCTTGAGATATGGCAGCGCCTGCAACGCAGTGAGTGGTCCACTGCCGACCTCGCCGAACTGAGCGAAGCGAACTTGCGCCTGCTGCGTTTTGCCGAGCGCTTCGAGCAGCCCGAGCACACGCAACTGGCTCATCACATCAGCCAGTCGCTGGAGGCCGTGGATGCCAATCGCGGCCGCCTGAGCAGTGGCTTGATCACCGACCTCAATCGCTTGATGCAGCGCCTGTCCCGCACCGGTCTGCGCCATGGCGATCAACTCGACCAGACCTTCCTGCCGCCACTGCGCAAGCCGATCTACGTGATGCTGCAGGATCACGACCGCGCCGAACGCCTGGCCAAGCAGCTGGAATTCTTCGGACTGACCGCACAGGCGCTGGACAGTGTCGCCGCATTTCGCTCCTCGATGGTCGAGCGCTTGCCGGCGGCAATCGTCATGGACGTGGACTTCAGCGGCGCCGGTGTCGGCCTGCAACTGGCCGCCGAAGCCCAGACAGGTCTGGAAGAACCACTGCCGCTGCTGTTCTTCAGCCTGCATGAAACCGACACCCCGACCCGCCTCGCTGCCGTCCGCGCCGGCGGCCAGGAATTTCTCACCGGCACCCTCGAAGCGTCGAGCCTGCTGGAAAAGATCGAAGTCCTGACCTGCGTCGCCCAGTACGAACCTTATAAAGTGCTGATCATCGACGACTCCCGCGCCCAGGCCTTGCACACCGAGCGCCTGCTCAACAGCGCCGGAATTGTCACGCGTACTCTGATCGAACCGATCCAGGCGATGGCCGAACTGGCGGATTTCCAGCCTGACCTGATCATCCTCGACATGTACATGCCGGCCTGCACCGGCACTGAACTGGCCAAGGTGATTCGTCACAACGACCGTTACGTCAGCGTGCCGATCATCTATTTGTCCGCCGAGGACGATCTGGACAAGCAGCTCGACGCGATGAGCGAGGGCGGCGACGACTTCCTGACCAAGCCGATCAAGCCGCGACATCTGATTACGACGGTGCGCAACCGCGCCGCCCGTGCGCGCAATCTCAAGGCACGCATGGTCCGCGACAGCCTCACCGGCCTGTACAACCACACGCACATCCTGCAATTGCTCGAAGACTGCTCGTTCCGCGCCCGGCGCGAGAACAAGCCGCTGAGCTTTGCCATGCTCGACATCGACCACTTCAAACGGGTCAACGACAGCCACGGTCACCCGATGGGCGACCGAGTGATCAAGAGCCTGGCGCTGTTCCTCAAGCAACGCTTGCGCAAGACCGACTTCATCGGCCGTTACGGCGGCGAAGAATTCGCGATTGTCATGCCCGACACTGATATAGAAGCCGCGCACAAAGTGCTCGACGAGATCCGCCAGCGCTTTGCCGAAATCCACTATCCGGCGCAGCCGCAGGATTTGTGGTGCACCTTCAGCGCCGGCGTGGTGGAAATGCACGAAGACTCCGACAGCCTGATGATGGCCAGCCAGGCCGACGAAGCGCTGTACCGCGCCAAGGGTGCCGGACGCAATCGGGTGCAGACTGCGCGCGACTCAAATCAAAGTGCCACCTTTTCATCGGAATCCACCGATTCGGTCATAACCCTGTAACAGAACCGCAATAAATTCAGGCACTTACCATTTCTGCCGTTGGTAGCCGTCATGCGCCTGAAGTTGCTCACCAATCTCAACACCCTGCTGCTGGTCGCCGTCTGCGTGGCCCTCGGCGCGACGCTGTGGTGGTCGCAAAAAGCCCTGGAGCGTCCGTATCTGTTGATGGAGCGCTACCTCGGCCTGTCGCAGCAATTTCAGAATGACGTGGCGCGCAATGTCGAGGACTACCTCGCCAGCGGCGACGCCCTGCGACTGAGCAGCGCCAGCCAGGCCATCGACGGTTTGCAGAAAGAGCTCGGTGAACTGCCGCCGGCGCTGGCCGAGACCCTGCGCCCGAGCCTGTCGAGCCTGGAAGCATTCAGCAAAACCGACCTGCTCGCCGCCGGCAAACTGGCCGGTGATCCGCAGGCGTTGTTGTTGCAGGCCGAACGCGAACTGAGCGCCAGTCTCGATCAACTCAGCACCTACGCCAATGGCAACGCTACGTATCTGACACCGCTGCTTGTCGCTTCGCAGCACTTGGGCAAGCTGTCGCTGGCCCGCGACAAACTGGTCAGCAGCGGCCGCAGTGAACTGGCGGCCGACGTCGAGCGCGAAGTCGACAACATCCGCGCCCAGGCTCAGGCCATTGACGCCCTGCCCCTGCTCGGCGTGGTCGCCAGAAATGAATCCGGCAGTGATGATTTCGCCGCGATGATGGGCATCGAAAGCACCGAAAAATCCGCCGCCGAAGACGCCGGCATCGGCCTCAAGCGTGAATTGAACAGCCTGCTCGGCCGCTACCCGGCGGAACTGGCACGCACCCGCGAGCAGATCCAGAAACGCACCGAACTGAGCACCGCGACTCACCTGAAAATCGCCGCCGTGCAACAGGCGATCGCTGGACTTGAGCCGGTGGTGCGCGCCCAGCACGGACAGATTCAGGGCGAAGTGCGCCTGATGCAGGGCGTGATGATCGGCCTGATTCTGCTGATCGCGCTGCTGATCGACACTTTGCAGCGGCGCCTGGCGCGCACCCTGACCAACCTTGCTCCGGCGCTGTCGACCTGGGCCGAAGGCGACTTCAGCAACGACATTCACTTGGGCAACACCAACCGCGAACTGCATGACATCGAGGCTTCGCTCAACCGCTTGCGCGCGTATCTGGTGGATCTGGTCGGGACGATTCGCGGCAACGCCGAACAGGTCGCCGACAGCAGCCGCACCCTGGCCGAACTGAGCAACAACCTGCACGCCGGTGCCGAGCATCAGGCCGGCGACACCGCGCTGATCCGCGATTCACTGGGTGAGCTGGAAGCGACGATTCAGCAGGTCGCCGGCGATGCACGGCAGGCTGCCGATGCCAGTCGCCATGCCGGACTGGCCGTGGAGCACGGGCAAACCGTGATCGGCCAAAGCCTCACCGGCCTGCACGCGCTGGTCGGCGAGGTGCAGGGCAATGCACAGATGATCGAGCACCTGGCCGAAGAGTCGGCGACCATTGGTGGCGTGCTGACGGTGATCCGCTCGATCGCCGACCAGACCAACCTGCTGGCCCTGAACGCGGCCATCGAAGCGGCGCGGGCCGGGGAAATGGGCCGTGGCTTTGCAGTGGTGGCCGAGGAAGTGCGCTCACTGGCACAACGCACGGCCGGCGCGACGGCGGAAATCCAGACGCTGATCGCCGGCCTGCAAGCCGCCGCCCGACAATCGGTCGAAGGCATGCGCGCGCAGGTCGAACACGCCGAAGCCACGGCCGACCAGGCACAAGCGGCGGACGGGGCGCTGGATAAAATCGTCGGCGCGATCCAGACCATTTCCGACACGGCGATCCGCATCGCCGAGATCACCGCCCAGCAGAGTGGCGCGGTCAGCGAAATCCGTGATCACAGCGAGCGGATCCATCAATTGGGTGGGGATAACCTGCTGCGCATCGGCGAAGGCCGCGAACAGGGCGAGAACCTGCTGGTATTGGGCGGGCAACTGCATACCGCCGTACAGGCCTTCCGCGTCTGATCACGCTCCCTGTAGGAGCTGTCGAGTGAAACGAGGCTGCGATCTTTTGATCTTGCTTTTAAAAACCAAGATCAAAAGATCGCAGCCTGCGGCAGCTCCTACACGGTTTGACCGTAGTGACCGGATCAAATGACTCAGTCACAAATTTCGCGTAAACATCGGTCATCGTGCTGGCTATTGCAGAGAACTGGACAGTCACAAAGCCTTTGCGGCATAGTCGCCGGGTTTTGACGACTGCTCATTCATAACAAGGAACACGCAGATGGCAACGCTACTGGTGCTGCACGGCCCCAACCTGAACCTGCTCGGCACCCGCGAACCCGGCACTTACGGTTCAACGACCCTGGCGCAGATCAATCAGGATCTGGAGCGCCGCGCCCGTGAAGCCGGCCATCATCTGCTGTATCTGCAAAGCAACGCCGAGTACGAATTGATCGATCGCATCCACGCCGCACGCAGTGAAGGTGTGGATTTCATACTGATCAATCCAGCAGCTTTTACGCACACAAGTGTCGCATTACGTGACGCGCTGCTGGGAGTGAGCATCCCATTCATCGAAGTGCATTTGTCCAACGTGCACAAGCGCGAACCTTTCCGCCATCACTCTTACTTCTCCGATGTAGCGGTGGGAGTGATCTGCGGCCTTGGCGCCAGCGGTTACCGACTGGCCCTGGAGGCCGCACTAGAGCAGCTTGAAACACAGGCAACGACTTGAACCACAAGCGTTAAACGCCCCTGACCGACCCTTGGGAGTTGATGATTCATGGATATCCGTAAAGTTAAGAAACTGATCGAATTGCTGGAAGAGTCCGGCATCGACGAGCTCGAGATCAAGGAAGGCGAAGAGTCCGTACGCATCAGCCGTCACAGCAAGACCCCGGCTCAGCAGTACTACGCTCCGGCGCCGATGCAGGCTCCGGCCGCTGCACCTGCCGCCGCTGCTGCTCCAGTGGCTGCTGCCGCTCCGGCCGCCGCTGCTGCTCCTGCACTGAACGGCACCGTGGCCCGCTCGCCAATGGTAGGCACCTTCTACCGCAAATCTTCGCCAACCTCGCCAGCCTTCGTTGAAGTCGGCCAGACCGTGAAGAAAGGCGACACCCTGTGCATCGTCGAAGCCATGAAGATGATGAACCACATCGAAGCTGAAACCAGCGGTGTGATCGAATCCATCCTCGTCGAAGACGGCCAGCCGGTTGAGTACGACCAACCGCTGTTCACCATCGTTTGAACTGCGGAGAGCCTTTGATGACTGCGAAGTTGGAAAAAGTTCTGATCGCTAACCGCGGTGAGATCGCCCTGCGGATTCTGCGTGCCTGCAAAGAGATGGGCATCAAGACCGTCGCCGTTTACTCCAAGGCCGACAAAGAGCTGATGCACCTGGGTCTGGCAGACGAATCCGTCTGCATCGGCCCGGCTTCTGCCGCTCAGTCCTACCTGCACATCCCGGCCATCATCGCTGCCGCTGAAGTGACTGGCGCCACCGCCATTCACCCAGGCTACGGTTTCCTCGCGGAAAACGCCGATTTCGCCGAGCAGGTCGAGAACTCCGGCTTCGCCTTCATCGGCCCGAAAGCCGAAACCATTCGTCTGATGGGCGACAAGGTGTCGGCCAAGCACGCGATGATCGAAGCCGGCGTGCCGACCGTTCCAGGTTCCGACGGCCCGCTGCCGGAAGACGAAGAAACGGCGCTCCGCATCGGTCGCGAAGTCGGCTATCCGGTGATCATCAAGGCCGCTGGCGGCGGTGGTGGTCGCGGCATGCGTGTGGTGCACAAGGAAGAAGACCTGATCGCCTCGGCCAAACTGACCCGCTCCGAAGCTGGCGCAGCGTTCGGCAACCCGATGGTCTATCTGGAAAAATTCCTGACCAACCCGCGTCACGTCGAAGTTCAGGTGCTGTCCGACGGCCAGGGTCACGCCATCCATCTGGGCGACCGCGATTGCTCGCTGCAACGTCGTCACCAGAAGGTGCTTGAAGAAGCGCCGGCACCGGGCATCGACGAGCAGGCGCGTCAGGAAGTTCTGGCTCGCTGCGTCAAGGCGTGCATCGACATCGGCTACCGCGGCGCCGGCACGTTCGAGTTCCTGTACGAGAACGGTCGTTTCTACTTCATCGAAATGAACACCCGTGTTCAGGTGGAGCACCCGGTTTCGGAAATGGTCACCGGTATCGACATCGTCAAGGAGATGCTCAGCATCGCCGCTGGCAACAAGCTGTCGTTCACTCAGGATGACGTGGTGATCCGCGGTCACTCGCTGGAGTGCCGGATCAACGCTGAAGACCCGAAAACCTTCATGCCGAGCCCGGGCACGGTCAAGCATTTCCACGCGCCAGGCGGCAACGGCGTTCGCGTCGATTCGCACCTGTACAGCGGTTATGCGGTTCCGCCGAACTACGACTCGCTGATCGGCAAGCTGATCACTTACGGCGCCACCCGCGACGAAGCCATGGCGCGCATGCGCAATGCCCTGGACGAAATCGTGGTGGACGGGATCAAGACCAACATCCCGCTGCACCGTGATCTGACCCGCGACGAAGGCTTCTGCAAAGGGGGCGTGAACATTCACTACCTCGAGCACAAGCTGGCTGGCGACAAGCACTAAGCTTCAGCCCGCACCAGACAAGGCCGCCTTCGGGCGGCTTTGTTGTTTCTGGAGCAAAGTCAAAAGATCGCAGCCTTCGGCAGCTCCTACAGGAGAATGCATTCGAAATGTAGGAGCTGCCGAAGGCTGCGATCTTTTGCTTTTCAACCAAGTTCGTCTTCTTTGGCGCGCTCGCGTAAACTTGCGCGCTTCTCGCTGGCCGCTAGGCTGCAATCATATTTTTTCAAAGGTGCCCGCCATGCCTTGGCTGCAAGTACGTCTCGCCATCAGCCCGGAACAAGCCGAAACCTACGAAGACGCTTTCCTTGAAGTCGGCGCCGTTTCGGTGACCTTCATGGACGCCGAAGATCAGCCGATCTTCGAGCCGGAACTCAACACCACCCCGCTGTGGGCGCACACACATCTGCTGGCCCTGTTCGAGGGCGGCACCGAGCCTGCGCCGGTGCTGGCCCATCTGGAACTGCTGACCGGCAGCCCGCTGCCCGAGCATCACAGCGAAGTCATCGAAGACCAGGATTGGGAACGCAGCTGGATGGACGGTTTCCAGCCAATGCGTTTCGGTCAGCGCCTGTGGATCGTGCCGAGCTGGCACGCCGCGCCTGAGCCTGACGCGGTCAACCTGCTGCTGGATCCGGGCCTGGCATTCGGCACCGGCACCCACCCGACCACCGCCCTGTGCCTGGAATGGCTCGACGGTCAGGACCTGAAAGACTGCAACGTGCTGGACTTCGGCTGCGGCTCGGGGATTCTGGCGATCGCCGCCCTGCTGCTCGGCGCCAAAGAAGCGGTCGGCACCGACATCGACGTGCAGGCGCTGGAAGCCTCGCGCGACAACGCCGGGCGCAACAATATTGCCGACGAGCTGTTCCCGCTGTACCTGCCGGAAGATCTGCCGCAGGTCAAAGCCGACGTGCTGGTGGCCAACATTCTGGCCGGCCCGCTGGTTTCCCTGGCGCCACAGCTGTCCGGCCTGGTCAAGTCCGGCGGGCGTCTGGCGTTGTCCGGGATCCTCGCTGAACAAGGCGAAGAGGTCGCTGCAGCCTATGCGCAGGACTTCGATCTGGACCCGATCGCCAATCGTGATGGCTGGGTGCGCATCACCGGCCGTCGGCGCTAGAATGGCCGCCTGCATAAACCGGATCGCCGCATGACCGACAGCTTCGTCACCCAGTGCCCGCATTGCCAAACCAGCTTCCGCGTCAGCCATGCTCAGTTGAGCGTGGCCCGCGGGGTGGTTCGCTGTGGCTCCTGCCTGCAAGTGTTCAATGCCGCCAAACAGCTGCTGGAACAACACGCCGGCAAGGAAGCGGTTACGCCGGTGGCGCCGTCCATTGTCCAGCCAGCACCGTCTCAACCTGTGGTCAGCGAACCGCCGCCAGTGGTCGAAGCGCCCGTCAACGACGAACCGCCCGTGCCGCGCGCCATCAGCCAAAAGCAATGGAGCGCCAGCGAGCTGGATCTGGACAGCCTCGATCTGGACGAAGAACTGGCCCGCCTCGAACAACGGGAAATCCAGCCGACCACCGAATTCGGTCGTCAGCGCGAGGAGTCCCTGAGCGCGCGCCGCGACAGCCCTGAAGCCGATGAAACGGTTTGGCGCGACAGCTTGTTCAGCGCACGCGACGATGAACGCCTGTCCGAGCCCGACGATCAAGCCGAGCCCGAGATCGTCGAAGCCGAACCGCTGAAAACCGCGCGCACCGAGCCTTCGTTGTCGCTGGAGCCGGTGGATCTGGATGACGAGCCGCCGATCCCGCAACTGCGCCTGCACGATCCGATCGATCCGAATGCCCGCCGCGAACGCCTGTCGGCCAGCGTCGAGCCGGACGATGACGAGTTGCCATCGGTCGAACCGCTGCGCAAAAAACGTGAACGTGCCGAACCCGGCGTACGCGCCGAAGTGCTGCAGGATCTGACCGACGACCCGCTGCAACTGGACTGGCAGAAGCGCCGTTCGCCTTGGGGCCGGCGCCTGCTCTGGAGTTTGCTGGTGCTGCTCGCCGCCGCCGGTCTGGCGGGTCAGTACATCGCCTATCATTTCGACGAACTGGCGCGCCAGGATCAGTACCGCCCGTGGTTCCAGCAGTTCTGTCCGCAGATCGGTTGCACGGTGCCGTCCAAGGTCGACATCGGCAAAATCAAAAGCAGCAACCTGGTGGTGCGCAGCCATCCGGAATTCAGTGGAGCGCTGGTGGTCGACGCGATCATTTATAACCGCGCAACATTCTCCCAGCCGTTCCCGCTGCTGGAGTTGCGCTTCGCCGATCTCAACGGTCACCTGATTGCCAGTCGTCGCTTCAAACCCGGCGAATACCTCAACGGCGACCTTGAGGGCATGGCGGAAATGCCGCCACAGACGCCGATCCACATCGCACTGGATATCCTCGATCCAGGCCCCAAAGCGGTGAATTACAGCCTGAGTTTCCACTCCCCCGAGTGAATCGCTTTATCGCTTCAGGTTTGACGGCAGTTTTCTGACTCCCTCCGCGGCCACCAAACCGCTGGTAATAACAGAATAACTGTTCAGATTTTGTTCAATTCAGCCTTTATCCAGTCATCGAGAGCGGGTATCATGCCAACCCTTTTTCGAACTCTCATGATCCGGCCCCACTTCAGGGAAGTCCTATGTCGGCGGTACGCATCGGCCCATATACATTGCAGAACGGTTTGATTCTCGCCCCGATGGCGGGCGTCACCGACCAGCCCTTTCGTCAGCTGTGCAAGCGTTTGGGCGCAGGGCTTGTAGTCTCGGAAATGGTCACCAGTGACATGAGCCTGTGGAACACCCGCAAGTCGCGCATGCGCATGATCCACGAAGGCGATCCCGAGCCACGCTCGGTACAGATTGCCGGTGGCGACGCGCAGATGCTCGCGGATGCGGCCAGGGCCAACGTCGAACTGGGCGCACAGATTATTGATATCAACATGGGTTGCCCGGCAAAGAAGGTCTGCAACAAGGCCGCCGGCTCCGCGTTATTGAAGGATGAAGCACTGGTTACCGAGATCCTGCAGGCCGTCGTCGCTGCAGTGGATGTGCCGGTGACCCTGAAGATCCGCACCGGATGGGATCGCGACAACAAGAACGGCCTGACCGTGGCGAAGATCGCCGAGCAGGCCGGGATCACCGCGCTGGCCGTGCATGGCCGCACGCGCGCCGATCTGTACACCGGCGAAGCCGAGTACGACACGATTGCCGCGATCAAGCAGGCGGTGTCGATCCCGGTGTTTGCCAATGGCGATATCGATTCGCCGGAAAAGGCCCGCTACGTGCTTGACGCGACCGGTGCCGATGGCCTGCTGATAGGCCGGGCTGCCCAGGGGCGGCCATGGATTTTTCGCGAGATCGAACACTTCCTGCGTACCGGCGAGAAATTGCCGGCGCCGGAGTTGAGCGAAGTGGAACGCATCCTGCTGGAGCATCTGGCCGCCCTTCACGCCTTCTATGGGGATGTGATGGGCGTGCGCATTGCCCGCAAGCATGTGGGCTGGTATCTCGCAACCTTGCCGGGCGCCAGGGAGTTTCGCGCCCACTTCAATCGTTTGGATGGTACGGAAACACAATGCGCCAACGTTCGGGAGTTCTTCGCCGAGCGTTACAAGAGCCTGACAGGGGACGAAGAAGGGGTGGCCGCATGACGATGATGACCGAGACTTTAGTGAGTGGAACAGCACCCGTGAGCGACAACGTGAATTTGAAACAGCACCTCAATACCCCAAGCGAAGAAGGTCAGACCCTTCGCGGGAGTGTCGAGAAGGCGCTGCACAATTATTTCGCCCACCTTGAGGGCGCGTCCGTCACGGATGTGTACAACCTGGTGCTCTCCGAAGTCGAGGCTCCCCTGCTCGAAAGCGTGATGAACTACGTCAAGGGCAACCAGACCAAGGCCAGTGAGCTGCTGGGACTCAACCGCGGCACACTGCGCAAGAAACTCAAGCAGTACGATCTGCTGTAAGCATTCAATCAAACCAGAAAGGCGCCCGCGTAAAACCGGTCGCCTTTTTTGCTGACTTCCTTTGCTTTTGATGGAAATTGAGATGACCGACCAGACTACCCGCCTGCCGATCCGCCGCGCCTTGATCAGCGTTTCCGACAAGACCGGGATCCTCGAATTCGCCAGGGAGCTTGAAGCCCTCGGCGTCGAGATCCTCTCCACCGGCGGGACGTTCAAGCTGCTGCGCGACAACGGTGTTGCTGCAGTGGAAGTCGCGGATTACACCGGTTTCGCGGAAATGATGGACGGTCGGGTGAAAACCCTGCACCCGAAAATCCACGGCGGTATCCTCGGTCGTCGCGGTATCGACGACGCGATCATGAGCGAGCACGGCATCAAGCCGATCGACCTGGTTGCGGTCAACCTGTACCCGTTCGAAGCCACCATCAACAAGCCAGGCTGCGACCTGCCGACCGCTATCGAGAACATCGACATCGGCGGCCCGACCATGGTCCGTTCGGCGGCGAAAAACCATAAAGACGTGGCGATCGTGGTGAATGCCAGCGATTACGCCAACGTCTTGCATAACCTCAAGGCCGGCGGCCTGACCTACGCTCAGCGTTTCGACCTGATGCTCAAGGCCTTTGAACACACCGCCGCCTACGACGGCATGATCGCCAACTACATGGGCACCGTGAATCAGGCTGCCGAAACCCTGAGCACCGAAGGCCGCAGCGAGTTCCCGCGCACCTTCAACAGCCAGTTCATCAAGGCCCAGGAAATGCGCTACGGCGAGAACCCGCACCAGAGCGCGGCGTTCTACGTGGAAGCCAAGCCTGCCGAAGTCGGTATCGCCACCGCGACCCAACTGCAAGGCAAAGAGCTGTCGTACAACAACGTGGCCGACACCGACGCCGCGCTGGAATGCGTGAAGAGCTTCGTCAAGCCGGCCTGCGTGATCGTCAAGCACGCCAACCCGTGCGGCGTGGCCGTGAGCCCGGACGCCGAGGGCGGTATCCGTCAGGCCTACGAACTGGCCTACGCCACCGACACCGAGTCGGCCTTCGGCGGCATCATCGCCTTCAACCGTGAGTTGGATGCCGAGACCGCCAAGGCGATCGTCGAGCGTCAGTTCGTGGAAGTGATCATTGCTCCAAGCGTCAGCGCAGAAGCCCGCGCCATCGTCGCCGCCAAAGCCAACGTGCGTCTGCTGGCCTGCGGCGAGTGGTCGGCGGATCGCGCTCCGGCCTGGGACTACAAGCGCGTCAACGGTGGCCTGCTGGTGCAGAGCCGCGACATCGGCATGATCGGCGCCGACGACCTGAAAGTGGTAACCAAGCGCGCCCCGACCGAACAGGAAATCCACGACCTGATCTTCGCCTGGAAAGTCGCCAAGTACGTCAAGTCCAACGCCATCGTCTACGCCAAGAACCGTCAGACCATCGGTGTCGGCGCTGGCCAGATGAGCCGCGTAAACTCCGCGCGTATCGCCGCGATCAAGGCTGAGCACGCCGGTCTGCAAGTGGCGGGTTCGGTGATGGCCTCGGATGCGTTCTTCCCGTTCCGCGACGGTCTGGACAACGCGGCCAAGGTGGGCATCACGGCAGTGATCCAGCCTGGCGGCTCGATGCGTGATGCTGAGGTGATTGCTGCTGCTGATGAAGCTGGCATCGCCATGGTCTTTACGGGCATGCGCCACTTCCGTCACTGATACACCGCTCCCTCTGTGTAGGAGCTGCCGCAGGCTGCGATCTTTTGGTCTTGATGTTGAAGGCCAAGAGCAAAAGATCGCAGCCTTCGGCAGCTCCTACAGGTTCAGTCCACAGAGGTTTGGTAGCGCCCCACAGAATTTGAGGTTTTTGAAATGAATGTTTTGATCATTGGCAGCGGTGGCCGTGAACACGCCCTGGCCTGGAAAGTGGCTCAGGATCCGCGCGTACAGAAGGTTTTCGTCGCGCCGGGCAACGCCGGTACCGCGATTGAAGCCAAGTGCGAGAACGTCGCCATCGATGTGCTGGCCCTTGAGCAACTGGCCGACTTCGCCGAGAAAAACGTTTCCCTGACCATCGTCGGCCCGGAAGTGCCGCTGGTGGCAGGCGTGGTCGATCTGTTCCGCTCCCGTGGCCTGGACTGCTTCGGTCCAACCGCCGGTGCTGCGCAGCTGGAAGGCTCGAAAGCCTTCACCAAGGATTTCCTGGCCCGGCACAAGATTCCGACCGCCGACTACCAGAATTTCACCGAGATCGATCCAGCCCTGGCTTATCTGCGGGAAAAAGGCGCACCGATCGTGATCAAGGCCGATGGCCTGGCCGCCGGTAAAGGCGTGATCGTGGCCATGACCCTGGCCGAAGCCGAAGACGCCGTGCGCGACATGCTCGCCGGCAATGCGTTCGGCGACGCCGGTTCGCGCGTGGTGATCGAAGAATTCCTCGACGGCGAAGAAGCCTCGTTCATCGTCATGGTCGACGGCAAGAATGTCCTGCCGATGGCCACCAGCCAGGATCACAAACGTGTTGGCGACGGCGACAGCGGCCCGAATACTGGCGGCATGGGTGCCTACTCCCCGGCCCCGGTGGTCACCGCCGATGTGCACCAGCGCGTGATGGACCAGGTGATCTGGCCGACCGTGCGCGGCATGGCCGAAGAAGGCAACGTCTACACCGGTTTCCTGTACGCCGGTCTGATGATCGACAAGGCCGGCAACCCGAAAGTCATCGAGTTCAACTGCCGCTTCGGTGACCCGGAGACCCAACCGGTGATGCTGCGCCTGCAGTCGAGCCTGGTGCTGCTGGTCGAAGCCGCGCTGGCGCAGGCACTGGACAAGGTTGAAGCGCAGTGGGATCCACGTCCAAGCGTCGGCATCGTGCTGGCCGCCGGCGGTTACCCGGGCGAATACGCCAAGGGTGCAGCAATCAACGGTCTGGACGCAGCCGCAAGCCTGGAAGGCAAAGTCTTCCACGCCGGTACGGCGCTCAAGGATGGCAACGTGGTGACGGCCGGTGGTCGCGTACTCTGCGCCACCGCCATGGGCGCCAGCGTCAGCGAAGCGCAGCAGCAAGCCTACAAGCTGGCCGCCGCCATCGACTGGGAAGGTTGCTTCTACCGCAAGGACATTGGCTACCGCGCCATTGCCCGTGAACGTGGCGAAACCCAGGAATAAGCTGTCCTTCAGGTCCGGCGCGGGATGCAGTCCCTCGCCGGGCTGTTCCGCCGCTGCGCATCGTTATATTCTGGCATCAACCTACGAAGGGATTTCGCCGTGCGCTGGCTCAGGATTGCCATAAGCTTCACCGTCACGCTGCTGACCTTGCTCTGCATGCTTCCGGCGCTGGCCGCGCAAGGCAGTGGCTGGTCGGTATTGCTTGACGATCAGGGCAATCTGCAACTGAGCGATATCCGCTCGGCTCGCTACACCAATCAATTCAGTCCCATCGAACTTGATCGCCTCACGGCGGCCGAGCCCGATGGCGCACTCTGGCTGCGCTTCAAACTGGCGCCGGGCAAGCACGAGCAAGTGCTGCGTATCTTTGCGCCCGACCTGTCCAGTCTCAGTCTGTACGTGCTGGACGGCGATAAGCTGATCGAGCAACGCCTCTCCGGCACCCACCAGCCGCAGGCCGAGCGACCACTGCCCAGCAGCGACTTCCTGCTACCGCTGCCGCAAAGCGACAAGCCACTCGACATCTATCTGCGCATGGTCTCCGACCATCAGCTGCGCCCGCACATCACCCTGCAATCGGCGGTGATGAGTGCCGCCAATCAGAACCAGACGCTGATTTTCGGCTTGCTGTTCGGTTGCCTCGGCATGTTGCTGCTGCACAACCTCGTGCGCTATGCCTACTCGCGCTCGCGCAGCAGCCTGTGGCTGGCGATCTGCGAAGGCCTGCTGGGCCTGAGTCTGTTGCTGCTGCTCAACCTCGCCGGCCCGTGGCTGCCGAACTGGCACGCGATCCAGACGCCGGGCGCTTATCTGGCGCTGCTGCTGACCGCCCCCGCCGGGTTGATGTTTGCCCTGCGCTTCTTCGCCCCGCTGGGACCGCACCCGCTGAACAAGCTGTTGCTGGGCGACATTCTGTTCATCGTGATCTGCAGCCTGCTGCTGTTATTCGTCAACACCCTGCCGCTGAACATCATCACCTACGCGCTGGTGGCGCTGGCCGGCCTGAGCATGTTGCTGGTCGGTTTCTATCACTGGCAGAAGGGCTACCGTCCGGCGCGGCTGTTCGTGGCCGGGATGGTGGTGTTCAACATCGGCACGCTGATCATCCTCCCGGCACTGCTGGGGCTGACCCTGGTAGCGCCGCAGGGCCTGATCATGACCCTGATGGGCTTCATCTGCATCAGTGGCCTGCTGATGAGCATCGCCTTGGGTGAACGCCAGCGCAGCATCACCGAAAGCCGTTTCAGCATCAGCCGCGACCTCGCCGCCAGCAACGCCGAGATCAACGCCAAGGCCGAGTTCCTCGCCAAGATCAGCCACGAAATCCGCACCCCGATGAACGGCGTGCTGGGCATGACCGAACTGCTGCTGGGTACGCCACTGTCGGTCAAGCAACGCGATTACGTGCAAACCATCCACAGTGCCGGCAACGAACTGCTGACATTGATCAACGAGATCCTCGACATCTCCAAGCTCGAATCCGGGCAGATCGAACTGGACGATGTGCAGTTCGACCTCAATGCTTTGATCGACGACTGCCTGAGCATCTATCGGGCCAAGGCCGAACAGCAGAACGTCGAGCTGATCAGTTTCATCCAGCCACAGGTACCGCGCGTGATCAGCGGCGACCCGACCCGCTTGCGCCAGACCCTGCTGAGCCTGCTGGAAAACGCCCTGAAAAAAACCGACGAAGGCGAAGTGCTGATCGTCGTCGCCCTCGACGAGCGCAGCGTCAAGCCGCGCCTGCGCATCGCCGTGCAGGACAGTGGCCAGCCGATGGAGGCAGAAGAGCGTGAGGCGCTGCTGCATGCCGAGCTGCACAGCAAACACTTCCTCTCGGCCAATCGTTTGGGTGGCAACCTTGGGCTGGTGATCGCCCGGCAACTGATCCGCCTGATGCACGGTGAGTTCGGGATCAAGAGCGGCGCCAATCAGGGCAGTACCTTGTGGCTGACCCTGCCACTGGACCCTGACCGTCTCGAACACCCGACCTCCGACCTCGACGGCCCGCTGCAAGGTGCGCGCGTACTGGTGGTGGACGACAACGACACCTGCCGCAAGGTGCTGGTGCAGCAATGCAGCGCCTGGGGCCTGAACGTCAGCGCGGTGCCCTCGGGCAAGGAAGCCTTGGCGCTGCTGCGCACCAAGGCGCATCTGCGTGACTACTTTGATGTGGTGCTGCTGGACCAGAACATGCCCGGCATGACCGGCATGCAACTGGCGGCCAAGATCAAGGAAGACCCGAGTCTGAACCACGATATTCTGCTGATCATGCTCACCGGCATCAGTAACGCGCCGAGCAAGATCATCGCGCGCAACTCCGGGATCAAACGCATCCTCGCCAAACCGGTGGCCGGCTACACGCTCAAGACCACGCTGGCCGACGAATTGAACCAGCGCAACAAGGGGCAGGTGGTGTTCCAGCCGCAAGTGGTCACCCCCGCGACCGCCGCCAAGGTGCCGAGCGATTTCCGCATTCTCGTCGCCGAAGACAACACGATTTCGACCAAAGTGATTCGCGGCATGCTCGGCAAACTCAACCTGCAACCGGACACTGCCAGCAACGGCGAAGAAGCCCTGCAGGCGATGAAGGCTCAGCGTTACGACCTGGTGCTGATGGACTGCGAAATGCCGATCCTCGACGGTTTCTCGGCGACCCAGCAATTGCGCGCGTGGGAAGTCAGCAATCAGCGTACCCGCACACCGATTGTCGCGCTGACCGCGCACATCCTCGCCGAGCACAAGGAACGCGCGCGCCAGGCCGGGATGGACGGGCACATGGCCAAACCGGTGGAGTTGTCGCAACTGCGCGAGCTGATCGAACACTGGGTGGCCCAGCGTGATCAGCAGAACCGTACGGCCTCGACTTTCTGACGATTGCCGTTCATCGCCCGAAAGCGCTTGCAGCCCCCGGGCAATCCGCCTCAGACACCGAGATCGATTGCCTCAGCCAATGGCGCCACGTTCTGCGCCAGTCGATCTCCAAGCTTTCGCGCCACGGCCTGACGCGATAGTGCGTAGAGCGTTTGTGACAGCGTCGCTCGCGCATAACGCACACACACCGGACCTTCGACTTCAGCGCTCGCGAAACGCTGCGACCACGGATTGGCAGCCAGCGTCTGTCGCGTCTTGAACTCAAGATAAAGGCTGCTGATCGATGTCGGACTCTGCGCTGCAATGGTCAGCAGGCGCACCACCTGAAGCGCAGGCCTCGGCGTCTGCATGAGCGCTTCGCCAGGCGGCTCGGGCAACGTCTGCCCTGCCGAAACACCGTCAGTGATTCGCGCCGCATATGCCATCAGCCCGCCAAGTGCCGGATCGTTGCCAGCGTTATTGGTCAGCACTGTCGTGGCCCACTCCAGCGCCGAACCCGTACCTGCCTGAGCGACAGAGAAATCCTCGCGCAACTTCACGCTTCGCACCCAGAAGTCATCCAGCACAGCGATGTAAGCGTCGTACCAACTTTCAACTTTCGCGTCTTCGATTTTTTTATTGGCGACCAGTTGCGCCAACAGACTTGATTGGACGAGATCATCATAATCCGTGCTGTGCCCGGATTCCGGCAACGCCAGAACAGCATGCCCCACTGCCAACAACTTATACAACCGAGTCATTATCAACCCTCAATGGAAAAAGGGCGGACCGATAACGGCCGCCCTATCAATAACACTCAGTCAGATCTCGTAATCTTCGATCTTGGTTTTTGCGTTCAAACCCAGTCTGACGCGGATGGTATCGCGGGTCTGTTCGACGATCGAAGGCACTTTGCGGAATACCGAATCGCCCCGATAGAGTTTCACTTCACGCGAATCCCAATCCATGAACAACACTTGTTTGGCCGTGTTTTTGCGGATGAAACGCACAGTCCCCAGGGCCATGGTGACTTCGCCATTGATTTCGGTACACGTGCCCGCCGCCATACCGCCGACACCATGTTCAAGCATGTTGCGCTCGTACAGCGTCAGCGCGGTTTCACGCTTTTTCAGGGCGGTGATGGCGTCGCCTGCGACTTTCAGCATCAACACCGAAGCCGAGCCCGGTACAGCAAGCCCGGCCACGACGCTGCCGAGGATCTCCAGCACCAGTTGATCCATCCGTACGGTATTACCGCCGATGTTCATGTCGTTGTAGTACTTGCTCGTTGGCAGCCAGCCGGCATCGGTCATCACTTGCAGAAACAGGTAGTACCATTCCTTGCCCTGATATTCGTACGGATACTTCTTGTTGGCGACCAGCGTGGCGAACAGGAACGCGTGTTGCACATCTTCGCGATTCTGTTCACTCAAGTTTCCGGTAAAGGACAGAATGCCTTCACCGACGATGGAACCCTTGCCCGGCTCTTCGATTGCCGGCAGCGAAAGACCGCGAGGACGAATAGCTGCGCCGTCCAGTTCATAACTCTGCAAGCGGTGGACACACTCAGCAACGGCGCAATCTTCAACATCATGAATATTCATTATCAAATCCCTATTAATAAAAACGAGCTCCCCTTGAACCCGCGATAGAACAATAAACAGAACAATAAAAAACCACAAACCAGAACATGTAACTTGCTAATAATAAGACCAAAAAAAACACACACTTAAAAACTACAACTTATTTAGTTACTCCGGGGATATTTGTTTACGCCACCCCCCCAAAAATTAAACCGGCTGATAGACTCCGCTCTGTCCATCTGCCGCCGCGAGCCAATACCATGCTCCACGTGTTATTCAGCGTTTACCTGAAGATGCTGGTGCTCTACAGCCCATTCTTCGTGTTGTCCTGCTTCATCAGCCTCACCCGTGGCTACTCGCGCAAGGAGCAGCGGCGCCTGGCCTGGAAAGTGGCGATTGCCACGCTGGTGTCTAGCGTCTTGCTGTACCTGTTCGGGCGGGTGATTTTCGATGTGTTCGGGATCACGGCGGACGCATTCCGCATCGGTGCCGGCAGCGTGTTGTTCATCTCGGCGTTGGGCATGGCCCAGGGCAAGCCGGTCGTGCAGAGTGACAACGTGCAGCAGGACGTGACGATCGTTCCGCTGACCATCCCGCTGACCGTCGGCCCGGGCACCATCGGCGCCCTGCTGGTGATGGGCGTGAGCCAACCGCACTGGGACGACAAACTGACCGCAATCATGAGTATCACCCTTGCCAGCTTCACCGTCGGCGTGGTGCTGTACCTGTCCAATCACATCGAGCGGATTCTCGGCGACCAAGGCTTGCAGATCGTCAGTCGGTTAATGGGCCTGTTTGTTTGCGCGCTGGCGGCGCAGATCATCTTTACCGGGGTGAAGGGCTATCTGGTTTCCTGAGGTGAAGTCAGCCGGTGTAAACCTTATTCAGGACGAGACAGAATCAGTAAAAAGGCCCGCGCAGTAATCTGCGCAGGCCTGGTCAGTTTCCCCTCCACGTCAGGCCGGCACGGCTCCCAGCAACTGCGCAAGCGTTGCACTGCCGTCGGCATCATCGGCCTCAGTGACTTCACGCAACCTCTGCACCAGACTCGATACCGCATAGGAACGCTTGCCCTCGAAGCCGAGGAAGACATCGCCGCGCATCGCCGGATCCGTCGAGCACACATCCCTCAGGATCAGGCTGTGCTGGCGATCCGGGTCGACGATCAGCAAGTGATCGTCGACAAACGACAGTTGCAGCTTTTGCGGAGCTTCCAGCGCCCAGACCAGCTTGCCGGGAATCACCGGAGCCTCGCCCAGTGGCGGTCGACAATCGACGATGACCGATTCCAGCCGCAACCAGCTGGCCCTCGACAGGTGATACGTCACACCGCCCTGCCCCACGCGCAATACCAGACAACTCACGTCATCAGCGATCAGTGGCAAGAGGTCGTCGACCTGTTTCTGGCCCTCGACCACCAACACCTCGGCCTCGCGCCGCATATATTCGAAAGGGCCAATGCTCTGGTGATCGGGGTAGACGAACACGCAATGTGCCGCGCGCTCGTGCAACAGCACATGCCGATGGCGCGTACCGAGCAATTCGCAATCGTGCGGCAGGTTCTGGCCCGCGATCCGGATCAATCGGGCATTCGCCACGTCGAACCATTGCAGTTTGCCCGCGTCGGACTTCACGGCGATGTAGGGAGCATGCTCGGCAGTCTCCAGCAATGCCTGCAGAGCCTCTGACAAATGCTCTGCGTGTTCGCTTGCCCACTGATGATCGACGCCAATGATTCGTTCAGGTTCCTGATATCGCAGCTCGAGAGACACGCCATCGGCTGACGTCCCGCGCAGACCGGAGCCATCATTGCTCACGGTGCTGAACCGCCAGTCGTCCCACTCGGCCTGCGGTGCCGGCAACAGCTCGCCCGCCAGTAACTGCGCGCCAACGCCGAATGCTGCTGCGAGCTGTCGACTGTCAAAGAACTGCTGACTCAAGATCTCACCGCTGCCGACGTCGAACAGCCAGACCGCCCGATTGTCCGGGGTCACGCCGAGCAGGCGCACTTCCCGGTCGTGCCCCGGGTCGCACAGCAGCACGCGGTTATCCACGTACCAGGCACACAGGTTGCGATCACCGCTGGCGTTGCGCACACCCAGAATGGCAAAACTGTCGACCGGGTACTTTGCTGCCAGCGCTTCCAATGCTTGCCACCACTGGGCCCGTCCTTTGAGCCAGCGCTCACTCAAGCCACCCAGCTGAACTTCACCCTCGGCGGTCAGATTGAAGAACAAGCCGTCATCGGTCAGGGCCAGATACCCGTCCTGTACCGGCACCACGTCATTCAGTCCGTCAGGCTGAAGCCATTGATGCGTCCATTGCGCTGGCCAGCGCTCGCTGCCTGCGGGCGCGCTGCGTTGCACCCTGCACAGTTTTTGTGCCAGCCGGTCGTAGATGAAAAACAGCGTGTGCTCGTCGTTGACCGGCAGCAGCACCAGATCATCTAGATGCTTGATCGAATCGGCCCAACCGCGGTGACGCCCAGAGGCAAACGGATGAATGCACAACAGGTCACGGCTGCGAATCCAGGCCAGATCGCGCTTGTCCGGATTGAACTTCCAGCACACCGACACGTAGGCGGCCGGTTGCCAGTCGACGGTGGTGACGCCTGCGCGTTCGGGCACCGGCGATAACGGGAAATAGTGACCCAGCACCGCCGACCAATGTGTCAGGGTCGGATTGGCGAACACTCGCTGGCCCAGGTCACGGTCCATCTCTCGGGTCACCGCAACCAGCTGCAGCTGGCCCTCACGGATCAGGTAATTGAACTGCGTGAATTGCTGATCGGCCCCCTGACATTGTTGCTCGATGTGAATCACCCCTTGGGCATCGACATCGATACGCCGCACGCTGCTCTGCCCCTTCATCACCAGCAGGCGGTAGCGGCATTTGAGTAAACCGCTGACGGCATCGACCTGCCAGATATCGTAGTTGTGCGTCTCATAGAAAAACGCAGAATCGTCGACCACGGAGCCCAGCAGCATTTCATCGGCCGCCAGTACCTCTTCACTGCGAATGTACAGAAAACGATCCTTGGCAGCGTCGTACCAGGCCGTGGTATAGCGCGGTTGTCCCTCGGGCTCGAAAGGAATCGGAAAGTGATGAACCGGCGTGTAAGGCATCACCAGCCGATGCTCCCGGGCCAGCCTCTGGTAATGCGTAAGCAGCGACTGCTCATGCTCCCCGGCTGGCGCGTCCTGCTCGAGAATGTCCAGTCGTGCGTCACCGCGGTTGACCTTGAACGTTTGTCGCCCGGTCAGTTGCAGCGTGACGTCATGCCGTCCTCTGCCGGTGAACGTCACCTTCACACCGCCCACAGCAAGAATCCCGGCGGCGTCAATCCGCACATCCCTTTCGCTGGCCCAGGTGGCGACCAGCTTCCAGCGACACAGCTGCAGGCTGGGAGACTGCAACTGGACATCGACCCCACGATTGAGAATCAGTGAACAGGCGCCGCCCGCTCCTTCGATGCGATACGACAACTTGTCGTGCCAGACCGGCGGCGTCATGGGGACTGCCAGCGCACGTTCGCGGGCATCCAGCCGCACCTCGATCACGGTTGAGCGATACGACGGTATCAGACGGTTGATGATGTAGTGCGTGGGAAAAGAGTAGAACGAAAACAGGAACTGCCACTGGCCTGCCGCATCCTTTTTCTCCAGCTTGCGGGCCGTATCGAAACCGGTGTCGTGACGCAGCGTCGAGAACGGCAGCGCCTTGTATTCGTAACCGTAGTAGGTGGTCGGCGTGCATGGCAGGACGACCAGTTGCGTGCTCGGCGGATCGAAGCGGATGTAGCCTGGCAGCCCCAGCTCACGCCGCAGATCGAGTGCTTGCTGATCATCCGGATTGATACCCGGCACCCCGAAATGGTCGCGCAGCCGATACACCTTCGGGCTGTCGAGCACCATCATCGCGCGATTGAAGTCCAGGCTCTGGACCACCAGCGAGGGGTGAGCGACCCACGCCCCAAGCCCGTCGTCATAACGATAACCGACACCGCGACAGGCCCGCTCCAGAGCATCGAAAAACAGCCCCACCTCCTGCGCCTGCCCGGCGATCCTGGCGAACCCCTGAGCCAGTGCCGCCACACCCACAGCTAATCCGCCCAGCACCACCCCGGCGCCGCCGAGCACAGCGGCAGCAGTCGCCGCACCCGCCGTGGCGGCTCCCAGACCACCAGCGGTCAACGCCAGACTGGTGGCGTCGAAGGCCAACTGAGTGCCGAACTGCGCGCGCTCGATCTCGTTGTCTGCCGTCGCCAATTGATAGATGTCGAAACCGACATTGGCCAGCCCCAGCACCGCGCCCACGCCATCGTTGGCGACATGTCCCAGCGCCTCGCCCACCACTGGCGCACAGGTACGGGCAATGACTTTCTCCTCATTGAGTGCGGTCTTGATCAGACTGATCAGACCGGCGACGTCGGTGACATTGCCGTGCAGCAATTGCGCGTAATTGACGTAAGCATGCAACCTGACGGCGGTGGTCAAGGTGCGGCCATCCCCCTCTCGTCCACGCAAGACGTTCATCAGTGCCTGGATCGTGAAGCCGGTATTGAGGGTGTGAACGGCACCGACCTCAACCATCTGCGGCGTGGCTCGGGTGCCCAGTGCCGAAAACTGCTCCGACAGATAATTTCTGATGCGCAGCAGGCGATGATCGCTGCTGACGACCTGCACCACATGCTCGGATTGCGCGGGATCGATCAGGTTGATCCGGTACTCGCCGGCGGGCGTCATCTCCAGGGTTTCGAACAACGGCACCAACGGTTTTGCTGAAGCGTGCAAGTCCTGTAAAGCGTCGGTCGCCTGGGCAATCTGCTGTCCCCACCAGTGACTGTCCAGTTCGCGCAGGCTGCGCCCCAGGTGCGGATTGCTGACCAGCGAATGGCCGCGGGCACTGTTCAGGCGCCGGCGGATTGGCCGCTGTGCCTGCTCCGGCAGCACATTGTCGGACTCCAGCAATTGCCCGACGCTAAATCCGCCGGACAGATTCAGGGCCGATATCTTTTGCCCCTGCAGCTCGATCAGATCAAAGGTCGGACGCGCGTTGTCGCCATAGGCCGCATAGTATTTCGCCATGCCCTGTTTCTGGAAAAGGTCAGTCAGTGCCAGCTGCAACTGATCCGGCTGGCTGAACTCGAACACGCCGAAATTGGGATCATAAAAGTGATAGGTGGCGTGCCCACCCTTGAAGGTTTTCGCCACCAGCATGGCGTGGTTGTCCGAGTTGAGCATCAGCGTGCGCGGGCTGGCGAACGCTTGCAGCGTGGTGCCGAGCTGTTGCAGATCGACCCGCCCCAACGGCTTGCCGATGTCGTGCAATTGCACGCCGCGCAACTCTTCGAGCGCCTCCAGAAACACCATTGAATCATGCTGCTGCGGCTCGGCAGTGGCCAGAAAGAACCGCTCGCGCAATCGTCGCGACGCGACAACGCCCTGCTCCAGAGCAGCACTCATGATCAGCGCCAGCGGGTAACAGCGGCCACCGGGATCGCCCGGCCCTTCGAGCAACAGATCCTGCGGCACCAGTTTGACGTCACTGGCCTCGATTTGCCCCAGCACCTGACCCAGCCGCAGGATCACCTGCTCGCGATGCTCGCGGGTGGCGACGGTCTGAATATGGGCAACATGACGCCCCCATTGAAACAGCGTGTGCGCCTGCGACAGCGCGGCTCGCTTCAGCGTCAACGCACTGTCTGACGACATCATCGGCTGCTCGACATGACTGGCGAGACCGGCCATGAATTGCGGGGCTCGCTGCTGATACAGATGGCGTTCAATGGCCGCATAACGCACCGACGCCCCTACCTCGGCAACGCTGTTGGCCAGATTATCCAGCTCGGAGGCAAGTTGCGTGAGACTTGAGTTATCCAGTGAGCGTGCGCCGAGCATCTGTCCCAACACCACCCGTTGCAACGGACTGATCTGAAAGAACGGCAGCGAACCCTCGGCAATGCCGCTTAGCAGCTCATCCAGCGCCAGCCCCTTAATCCGCGCATCGCTGAGCGACGCCGGAGCCTGCAAAGTGACGGGCTGGGCTTTGATGGCCTGGCGATCAGCGAAGCTGAGCCCCGGTCCGTCGGGAAACCATAATGGGCCGTTATGTCCGTCGCGCATCGCGACCACGAACGGTTCACCAAGTCTGTCGATCATCCGTTGCAGCACCTGCGTCAACAGCACTGGCCGGCCCTCGATAACCGGCCAGCCCTCCTCGAACGCTATGCTCTGCTGGGTCAGCAATGCTTTTACATCGCCGCGGTAGCGCGCGCTGTACTGTCCTTCGTGCCAGCGCTGCTGCTCGTCGAGCACCCACTGCTCGACATCAACGGCGTTGTCTTTCCAGGAGTGGTCCTGCTCTTCCTCGGTCTTGTCGTTGACCATCCACAATGGCTCGATAGCCGCTTCCACACGCAAGGTTTCCTCCTCGCGCGGGACGAAATTGCGCCGTGCGTAATCGGCCATGCCATCGCGCATCGCGGCGGGTCCGGTCAGATAAATCGTCCCCTCGCTCTGCGGGCGAATGCCGTCACTGAAGTAGCCCGCGATGGCCAGCATCAAAAAGTTGGCCGCCACGTCCTCGGTCATCGACAGTTCGGCCAGAGGGCCAAATGCCTGCTCGAGTACTTCCCGTGCCAGCTCTGTCATGCCGTCAAAATCGCTCAATGCGACGCCTCGCTTGGCGGCGAGGCGGGCCGTCTGGTCAATGGCCTGATAGTTGAACCGGAACCGCTCGATCACGCTGTTGAGCATCGGCGATTGCGCATGAGCCATCAGAAACGAGTTGCTCAACGTGTTTTGCACGGCAACAGCGCGCAGGTCCTGCGGGCGCACAAGCAGCTCGGCCGGCGCCTGGAACACCTCGTGCAGTGCCGGTTGCTGCCGGGCAAAAGCCTCCAGCGCGGCGCGGTGTTCGTCGGGAATCCGGCCCAGATAATCGGTGTACCGGTCGCGCAATGCCTGGCGTCCCGGCATCCAGTGCGGATTGTGATCGAGCAGCAGTTGCAGAACGCCAAGGCGCGCGTCGCCGCCGAACGCACTGATGTCGACCCCGCCCATGGTTTTGACCAGGGGCGGCAGATTATCGACATCGACGTAGCGACCGCCCTCCTCGTACAAGACCTCGGCCCGCACCACGTCGGAGGCGGCGGCCAGATTACCGCGCAACCGGGTCTCGCGCTCATAGATGGCTTGCAGTCGCAGCGGTGCTTCGAGGTCACGCAAGTCACGCAACTGCAAATCATCGCCTGCCAGATCGAGCAGACTGCGCCGGTTCTGCTCGATCAAGGCTTCAAGTTGTTCCGCATCATGGCCGTAAGCGCGGGACAACAAATCGACCCGTGCGTCATCCGCCGATTCCCCTCGTTCCAGCGCCTCGTTGATGTGCATGAACATCTGCTGCTTGAGGACGATGACCCGTTCTTCGTACAGCGTCCCCAGTCTGCTGTCGGTAATACTCTCGCTACCGCCATGTTGCATGGCGTCAGCCTTGGCGGCCTCGACGATCAACTGATTGGTTTGCCAGGCCAGTAGCGCGTCACTGTCATACCAGAGATGGAGGCTGTACCCCTGCCCGCTCAATACCTGCTTCCACAGGTCGAGGTAGTCTCGCTGGATCGCGCCAAGACCACCGCCCAGCCAGACAAAATGCAGATTTTTTACAACCGGAGTGGCGGCGGTCTTCGCGTAAATCTCGCTGTTTCGCAGACGGGTCTCAAACGCCTGGATATTGTTGTAAATACCCGATAAAGAGTTTTTCGGCGGCTCAGACTGGCCAAGAGTGTCACGGCGCACACGCGGCTCGCCGATCAACTGCGCCAGGGAATGCTTGAGCAATGTCAGGGGTTCAATCAGTCGCGGGGAATTGAGCAAACCGATACATGCAAAGTAATAGCGCCACACTGACGGATAAACGTCACTGTCCCGGTGTACCAACAGGGCCTGCTCGAGATCAGCCTGTTTGAACAGATTGATAAAACTGACATAACCACTGGCATCTTTAAATCTTTGATTGCGCATGAAAGTTCCTCCGTTATTCTGACCGACATCATGAGTGCACCCAGGCACTTGAATGGCAGCGAAGTTAACGAATGGCAAATTCACACTCAAACTTCAGAACTTTCAATACATGTCAAAACAGGCGACTGAAAAACAACTGATAACGCATGTAACCGCAACAAGTTATTGCGACAAGCCTGATCAATAAATTAAAAGAACTGCGAAAATCGGCGGCAAAACTGCGCATCGACTTTTACTGCGGCCAATCAAGATTCAGGATAAGTCCGACAAAATGTAAGTCATAAGAAAGAGCCCACGCGGCAGTGGAGCAAATCACACACGCCCTGCTGAAAGATATGACATCGGCAAATCCGGAAACAATCTACCCGCCATGTCCGGCACGGCGAGGGAGCATGCCCCCTCGCCTGCGCTCATGACTGCGGCTTTTCGCCGTACCAGCGCGGCGTGTAGACCCACTCGCCACCTTCGGCCTTGGGGAAGGTGCACGTGGTCGAAGAACCAATCAGCACCATGGTGCGCATGTCCACCTGATCCGGGGTCAGTTGCCCCAGTGTGGTGACCCGCAGCGACTGCCCCGGCCGACCGATGTCGCGCCCCAACACCACCGGCGTCGCCGCAGTCCGATGTTGCGCAACGATTTCCAGTGCACGGCCCAGTTGCCACGGACGCGCCCGGGAGATCGGATTGTAGAAGGCCAGGGCCAGATCGGCGGCGGCCGCCAGATCCAGACGCTTCTCTATGATCGACCACGGCTTGAGGTTGTCCGACAGCGACATCACGCAGAAATCATGACCCAGCGGCGCACCCGCTTGCGCAGCCGTGGCGAGCGAGGCGGACACTCCCGGCAGGATTTCCAGCTCGACGCTGTGCCAGGACGGATCGGTCGACTCGTGCAAGGCTTCAAGCACCGCTGCGGCCATGGCGAACACGCCGGGGTCGCCGGACGAAACGACGATCACCGAACGGCCCTCGGCCGCCAGCCGAAAGGCGTGGCGGGCGCGCTGCATTTCTTCGCGATTGTCGGTGCAGTGCTGCACCTGATCAGCGCGAAACGGGCCGGCCATGCGCACATAGGTTTCGTAACCGAGCACATCGGTGGCCCGCGCCAGTTCCGCCTTGACCGCTGGCACCATCAGCTCGGCAGCGCCGGGGCCGAGGCCGATCACCGCCAGGCGCCCACGCTGACGACCGATCTGCGCGACGTCCAGCGGCTGTTCGGCGCGCGCAATCGCCAAGCCGTTGGCACGGCTGATCGTGGCCTGCGGCAGTGCCTGACGCGCCAACACGTCGAGGTCGTTGTGCGCCGCGACAAAGCGCAGCGGCACCCCCAGTTCGAGGGCGGCTTCACGCAGTCTGGCCGACGCCATTTCAGTGTCAGCCGCCAGCAGACAGGCCAGCGCCTGCTGCGCAACCCCGGCCTGCTGCAACGCGGCGCGCACAGCGTTCGGCAGGTTCTCCAGCTGCGCACTCACCGCCACCGCGACGCTGCGCGGATAGATCAGCAACTCGTTGGCGCTCGCGACACGCTCGGCACTGTCGACATGAATCGAGCGCTGCGCCTGCGGGTCTTGCGGCAACTGCGCCTGATCCAGCCACGGCGCCGCACCTTCGATGCGCACGCTGTGCCCGGCCAGCAGGTCGGAAACGAAACGCTTGCCCAGTTCCAGATCCGCCAGCACATAGCCGCTGGGTGGATTGAGCAGGCAAGTGCCGAAGCGCAATTCGCCACTGGTGGTGATCGCCGCTGCGACCTGCAATGCGCCAGCGATTTCCCGGGCCATGACATTCACCCCGCCGAGGCCACCGAGCAGCGGCACCACGGCGCTGCCGTCTTCGGCAACGGCGAGTACCGCCGGTTCAGCACCTTTTTCCAGCAACAACGGCGCCAGGGTGCGAATGACAATGCCGGCCGCGCACAGGGCAATGATCGGCGTGTCTTGCTGGTACAGCTCACGCAGGGTTGCGCCGAATTCCTGATAGCGGCGGTCGGCGCCTTCGACGCGTCCGGCGAGGCCGTGGATCTGCGCCGTCGGATACACCTGCTGGATACGTCGCGCGGTGGCCAGCGCGCTCTGTCCGAGGATGACAATGGCCGGAGTGGACAGTGTCATCAACCTTGCCACCGTTCACCCGGTACGATGATCAGCGAGAAGTACGGCGAGGACATCGGCTCGACCTGATCCAGCGGCACGATCTTCTGATTGGCCATGGTTGCGCGCTCCACATACAGCGCCCGCTCGGCCAGACCGAGTTCTTCGAGTACCGCACGAACTTTGGGAAAGTTGCGCCCCAGTTTCATGATCACCGCCGCATCGGCGTCGGCCAGACGGCGCTTCAGATCCTCGTGCGGCAGTACACCGGAGAGCACCGACAGGCTCTGGTTGCGATACACCAGCGGCGCGCCGAGTACCGAGGCGCCGCCAAGCATCGAGCACACGCCCGGCACCACTTCGGCTTCATAGCGGGTGGACAACCGGTCATGCAGATACATGTAGGAGCCGTAGAAGAACGGATCGCCTTCGCAGATCACTGCAACGTCGCGCCCGGCGTCCAGATGCGCCGCGACTTCTTCGGCGGCAGCGTCGTAGAAATCACTGATCACTTGCTCGTAGGACAGCGGCGCCGGCAGCACTTCGGTGGTCACCGGGTACACCAGCGGCAGCAGATTCTGCGCGTCCTGCAGGTGCGCTTCGATGATGCCGAACGCATTGCCTTTCTTGCCCTTGGCGACGAAGTACGCCACCACTGGTGACTCGCGCAGCAGACGCAGGGCTTTGACGGTAATCAGTTCCGGATCACCGGGGCCCACGCCGAGGCCGATCAGACGTCCTGTTGCCTGCATCATTCGACCTCCGTGGCGAGGGCATTGACTGCGGCGGCGGCCATGGCGCTGCCGCCGAGCCGGCCTTGCATGATCACGAACGGTACACCGCGACTGTCAGCCGCCAGCGCCGCTTTCGATTCGGCGGCGCCGACGAAGCCCACCGGGAAGCCGAGGATCAGCGCCGGTTTAGGTGCGCCGGCATCCAGCATTTCCAGCAGATAGAACAGTGCGGTCGGCGCGTTGCCGATCACCACCACGCTGCCTTCCAGGTGCGGTCGCCACAACTCCAGCGCCGCCGCCGAACGGGTGTTGCCCAGCTCACGGGCCAGCTCCGGCACGCTGTCGTCGCGCAGGGTGCAGATCACTGGGTTGTTCGCCGGCAAACGCGCACGGGTCACGCCTTCGGAAACCATCCGCGCATCGCACAGGATCGGCGCACCGGCCGCCAACGCATCGCGCCCGGCCTTGCCGGCGCCCTCGGAGAATTGCAGACCGTCGATGGCCTCGACCATGCCGCAGGCGTGGATCACCCGCACCGCGAGTTTTTCCAGATCGGCCGGGATGCGTGCCAGATTGGCCTCGCTGCGAATGATCGCGAAGGAGTTGCGATAGATCTCCTGACCGTCGCGGATGTAATCAAGCATCAAGGGGGCTCCGTGAGCGGGCGTCGAGCAGGATCGCGGCCGCTTCAATAGTAAGGTTGCGTGCGTGCAGCGTGCCGAAACCCGGCAGCGCTGCATCGCGAAAATAGAGGTCGTAATGACCGGGGCTGATCGCCAGCAAGGTGGCGGGTGCGCGGTGGGCCGCCGCGCAAGAGCGCGGGCAGCCGGACAGGTGCACGTTCTGCGCCTGTGGCAACAGCGTCGCCAGCCATCGGGCGTCGTGTTTGGTATCGGCCAGGCCTTTGCCGCAACCGCTGGAACCGGTGCAGGCAATCAGCCTGGACAGCGGCTCACTGGCATCGGACAGCCAGTGCAATTGCGTCAATTTTTGCAAGACTTGCGCCGCGTCGGAGGGCTTCACGTTCGGCAGCAACAGGCTTTGCCACGGGGTGAAACGCAGGCTGCCATCACCGTAATCGCGGGCCAGCCGGGCGGCGCCACGCAGCATGACCGGGTCGAGACGACCGAGCGCCGGCACCGCGCCGACATACACCCGGCCGGCAACGTTTTGCGGGTGAACACCGATGTGCAGAGCCTCCGCCAGCGGCGTGCGCTGTCGGGCAACGACGGCTTTGATCGCCACGCGCTCGCGCAACTGTTCGAGGAAGGCCTGCATCGGCCATTCATCAAGCAAATGGCGCATGCGCGTCTGCTCCGGCCGAGCCCGCTCGAGGAACAACTCCAGCACCGCGACCACCAGCGCATGGCCATTTTCCACGGTCACGGCACCGGCCGCCCGATCGGTCGGGCAGCCAGCCAGACCGAACGCCAACAAGACTTCACCGTCACACTCAAACGCCGACAACCACAGATCATGCGGATGTTCGAGCATCGCCAGCGCCTCACCGCCGTCCAGTTGCACGGCAAACTTGGCACTTAATTCGGGAAAGCGCGGATGCGTCTGCAATGTCAGCAGAATCTGTTCGGCCAGAGGCCGGGTATCGAATAGCAACCACCGATCGATACCGGCGCTCGGGCTGAGCATCAGGTTGCGTACATCGTCACCCGCTGCGGTTTGCGGCCCGAGGCCGGCGGCCAGCAAGCTGTCGATCAATACCGCTGACTGCTCACCGATGCCGCGAATCTGCAGATTGGCGCGGTTGGTCGCCTCGATTTCCCCACGGGCGAAACACTCGGCGGCATTGGCCACCGCGTCGGCCTGATCGGCAGTGATCGAGCCGCCATTGAGCTTGATCCGGCAGATGCCGCCGTCCAGCGCCTGGACGATACGCAGCAACCCCGGACAAGCCGAGGGGCGCAGAGCGGTGGACAGAGGGCGTTCGTTCAAGGGATGACCGGCTGGCTGGCAGCGCTGTGGTGGGCGAAAGGTCGCCATTATGCCTGCTTTGCCCGAGCGCATGAAAATGCCTGCCGGTCGGAAATTGCACCCAGGCTGCAATTCCCGCTGTCAGGCGCTGCTTCAGAGTTGGTATTCCTCAAACCTGGACGCATTCTCGCGAATGGCTTGCTCCACACTTGCCCGGTTGGCTTCCATGGCCCGGCGCTTGATCAGCAGCTTTCTGGCGCGAATGTCCAGTTGTGACATGGGTTGATGAACCTGCCAGAACAGATAGTTGGTATTGAGTACCAACTTGATAAAGCGGATATGGCTGATGACCACCACCAGCTCGTCACGGGTGTTCTGACTGACCGGCAAAATGTGCGAGTTGAAGGTTTTGCCACTCAGCGCGGAAAACTGCTTCAACAATGCCGCATCTTTTTCCAGCGCTGCAAGTCCCGCTTCAACCTGGGTCAGTTGCGAACGCGCGAGCAACGGCGCAGTCAATCGCCGCCATGCCTCCTGCACACTCCCGGAAAACGCCGTCTGGACCAGCACCACTGGCTGTTCCTCAAGACTCCAGCCAAACGACCAGAGAATGCCGGCAAAATGATCGAACCACTGCGCAGGCTGAGTACTGCTGTTATAAACGCCGTCCGCCTTGATCTGCGCGAGATAAACGCAGTGCTTCACAAAGTTGTTATCGGCCTCGGCCCGACCTTCCAGGCCGGTGAATAACATATTGTTAACGGCCACTGCGTTATTCTGACTTAAACGTGTATTGGAACTGATATCCATATCATCTCCTGCCAACTTGGCATTGATTATTTATCGATCTATTGCGCCAGACTTATTAAAAAACTGACCTGAAGCAAACTAACAAAAACAGCAGTTGAAAAAACCAATATTGCTCAACAACACGTTTCCGCGCGGCTTTCGGCCCCCGCGACGACAGACCCGCGTCAGATGCCGGCCGCCGCGTTATCATGCCGCCCTTGAAGATCTACCCTGGATTTAAGGAACGGCATGACACCCTGGCTGACGGTTGTGGGAATCGGTGAAGACGGCTTCAAGGGCCTGGGCAAAAATGCCCGGCGGGCCCTGATGGGCGCCTCGCGGATCATCGGCGGCCAGCGGCAACTGGACTTGCTGCCGGTATGCATACGCGGTGAACGCGCGTTGTGGCCAAGCCCGTTTTCCCTCGCGCCGGTACTGGAGCAGCGCGGCGAGGCGGTGTGCGTGCTGGCCAGCGGTGATCCGATGTTCTATGGCGTCGGCGCCAGTCTTGCGCGGCAGGTGCCGAGTGCCGAGATGCTGATCCTGCCGGCACCCTCTTCCTGTTCGCTGGCCGCCGCCCGGCTCGGCTGGCCGTTGCAGGATGTAGTGACACTGTCGCTGGTCGCGCGACCTTTGGCGGCACTCAATGCGCAGCTGTTCAGCGGCGTACGCCTGTTGCTGCTGAGCAATGACCGGCAAAGTCCGGCGGCGGTCGCGGCGCTGCTGCGCGAGCGCGGATTTGGCGGCAGTCGCCTGAGTGTTCTGGAGCACCTGGGCGGCGACGCCGAGCGGCGCATCGACAGCACTGCCAATGACTGGAGCGCCCCGGCGATTGCCGATCTGAATGTGATCGCCATCGAATGCCTGGCCGATGCGCACGCACCGCGCCTGTCGCGTCTGGCCGGACTGCCCGACTCGGCATTCCAGCACGATGGGCAACTGACCAAGCGCGATGTCCGCGCCATCACCCTCGCCCGCCTTGCGCCGATCCCCGGCGAACTGCTGTGGGATGTTGGCGGCGGTTGCGGCTCGATCGGCATCGAATGGATGCGCGCGCACCCCAGCTGCCGTGCCATTGCCATCGAGGCGGACGAAGGCCGACAGGCCTTGATCGAACACAACCGCGACGCGTTGGGCGTACCCGGTCTGCAATTGGTGCGGGGCCGCGCACCGCAGGCGCTCGCCGGGCTGGAGCGCCCCGACGCGATCTTCATCGGCGGCGGCGTGACCCGTGAGGGCGTGTTTGCAACCTGCTGGGATCAACTCAAACCCGGTGGTCGACTGGTGGCCAACGCCGTGACCCTGCAAAGCGAAGTCACCTTGATGAACTGGCGCGAACGCCATGGCGGCGAACTGACCCGAATCCACGTTGCCCAGGCGCAACCGCTCGGTGAGTTCGACACGTGGCGGCAGGCGCTGCCGATCACCTTGCTCGATCTGGTCAAACCTCTCGATGCGTGACGAAACCGCCGAACAACCCGCGCCGCTGCGTAGCGGCCTGACCACTGGCAGCTGCGCCACCGCCACCAGCCTTGCCGCCGCGCGCCTGCTGCTCGACGGTACCTCGGCGGACGCGGTGCAGATCGTCCTGCCCAAGGGCAAGCAGGTGCAGATGCGCCTGGAGTTTTGCCGCTTGACCGCCGACGGCGCCGAGGCCGGAACGATCAAGGACGCCGGCGACGACCCCGACGTGACCCACGGTGCGCTGCTCTATTCGCACGTGCGGCTGCTGGCCGACCCGGGAATTCGCTTCGTCGCGGGCGCAGGTGTCGGCACCGTGACCCGGCCGGGGCTGGTGCTCGGCGTCGGTGAGCCGGCAATCAACCCGGTGCCGCGCAAGATGATCAGCGATCACTTGAGCCTGCTCGCCGCCGAAAGCGGTTATGGCGGCGGCTTCGAGGTCACGGTCAATGTCGAGGGCGGCGAAGCGCTGGCGCTGAAAACCATGAATCCACGGCTGGGCATTCTCGGCGGGCTGTCGATTCTCGGCACCAGCGGTATCGTTCGGCCGTTTTCCTGTGCGGCGTACATTGCCTCGATCCATCAGGGCATCGACGTCGCCAAAACCAATGGTTACCTGCACATCGCTGCGTGCACCGGCAACGCCAGCGAAGACACCATGCGCCGGGTCTACGACCTGCCCGAAATCGCCTTGATCGAAATGGGCGACTTTGTCGGCGCGGTGCTCAAGCATCTGCGCAAAGTGCCTGTGGATAAACTCAGCCTGTGCGGCGGCTTCGGCAAGATCAGCAAACTGGCGGCCGGGCACATGGATCTGCACTCGCGCCATTCCAGCATCGACCTGCCGCAACTGGCCGAATGGGCGGCGGCGATTGGCGCCGATCAGGCGTTGCAGCAAAGTATTCGTGAAGCGAACACCAGTCAGCAGGCCTTGGCGATGGCCAGTGCGGCAGGCGTGGCCCTTGGCGATGAAGTCTGTCGCCACGCGCTGACTTTCGCCCGCAGCGTGGTGCCGGCGCAGGTTCAGGTCGAAGTGTTTGCGATTGATCGCCAGGGCGGCATTGTCGGCCACGCCGGAGGTTTTGCATGAAGCGCATTCTGTTGCTGGGCGGCGTCACCGAAGCCCTGGCCATCGCCCGTACGTTGGGGCCAGAACACATCTACAGCCTGGCCGGCGTCGGCCGGGTACCGACCGACCTGACCTGCCAGGTACGTGTCGGCGGCTACGGCGGGGCCGAAGGGCTCGCGCAGTTCATTCGCGACGAAGGCATCGACCTGCTGCTCGACGCGACCCACCCCTACGCCGCGCAAATCAGCCACAACGCCGCGCGCGCCGCGCAACTGACCGGCATCCCTTGCTGGGCCTTGCGCCGCCCCGCATGGCAGCCGCAACCGGGCGATGACTGGCGCGAAGTCAGCGACTGGGCCGAACTGACCGCAGCCCTCAAACCATTCCGCCGCCCGCTGTTCACCCTCGGCCGCGAACCGCTGCAACACCTCGATGAAATCCCCTCCAACCAGTTCTGGACCCTGCGCGCCCTCGACGTCTACCCCGGCAACGAACGCTGCGAAGTGATCGGCGCCCGTGGGCCGTTTTTGCTTGAGGAAGAACGCGCACTGTTCGAACGCCGGCAGATCGATGTCCTGATCAGCAAGAACAGCGGCAGCACCGCGACCGAGCCGAAACTGGAAGTGGCGCGGGAGTTGCGCGTGCCGGTGCTGGTGTTGAAGCGGCCGATGTTGCCGGGGGTTGATCGGGAGTTTCTGACGACGGAAGAAGTCCTCGCTGCCCTTGCCGCCTTCACCCGGCTTTAGCCAGTTGCAGATCCCGAATACGCCTTCGCGGGCTTGCTCGCGAAGGCGTGCGACCTGACAGCTCGTATCCTGAACGTTAAAAAGCAGATCAAAAGTTCGCAGCCTCGTTCCACTCGTCAGCTCCTACAGGATCGGCGGATGAGTCTGGCGTTGCACATTTCCACCGCTACACTCATTTCCATTGATCTGCGACACCAAACCGCACGACGCTTTTTTACTTATCGGCCCTGATCAGGCTAAATAGCCCGCGCCTGATCGCCCACCCAACGGATCTGTCCCATGAACCGACACCGGCTCGCATTTGCCTGGATCGCCTGCTTTGCAGTGCTGTTCAACATGCTCGCCATGCCGATGACCGGGGCGCTGGCGCAGGCGGCCAATTCACCGGCCGAACAATTGCTGTGGAGCAGTTTCTGCACCGGCAGCGGGACGAAGATGGTGGCGATCAACATCGGCGCCCCAGAGCAGAAAGCCCCGTCCAACGACAGCCATTCCAACATGCAGCATTGCTGGTGCTGCTCGGGTTCAGCGCCGCTGGTGGCGTTGCCGGGGCATGCGCCGCAGCTGTATTTTGCCCGCTTCGAAAGCAATCGCAGCGTGGCGCCGCCCTCGTTGCAAACACCGACACCGCGCCAGCAATGGCCGAGCCTTAATCCCCGCGCCTCGCCTCTGGTTTGATTTGTTCTCGCAATTGACCTGCGTATCAAATCGTTCTGGAGAACTGCCATGTTGAACAAACTCTTCGTCATCGCTGCGCTGTTGCTGCCGGCGTGCTTCGCCCATGCCCACGAATACAAGGCCGGCGAGCTGGAAATCGCTCACCCGTGGTCGCAGGAGTTGCCGCCCAACGCGCCAACCGTCGCCGCTTATTTTGTGATCAGTAATCCCGGCAAGACCGACGACCGTCTGCTCAGCGTCGACTCGCCGATCACTGACGAGGCTCAGTTGCACGAGCACGTGATGCAGGGCGATCTGATGAAAATGCAGCAAGTGCCCAACGTGGTGATCCCGGCCGGCGGCAAAGTGACGTTCGCGCCGATGGCCTATCACGTGATGCTGCTCAACCCGAAAGACCGCAGCCTGCTCAGCGACGGCAAACGCTTCCCGCTGACCCTGCATTTCGAGAAGGCCGGCAACGTGACCGTCGAAGTCGCGGTGCAGAAGAAACCACCGGAAACCAAGGCACACGATCACGCCCAGTAACCGATCCGGCTGACCACGCCCGTGCGCCCGCAACGCGCCGGGGCGTCCAGCAAGCATCGCCAGAGTCAGGCTCTGACCCGCGGTAGCTGGATCGCCCTGTTCGCCATGTTGATGATCTTCATCGGCCCGCTGATTTCTCAGTCGATGCCGATGGATCAGCACGCCTCGAGTTCCATGCCGATGAGCATGGACATGGCCATGCCGGGTATGGATCACGCCGCGCACGGCGCACAACCGGCTGCCGAACACTGTCCGCCGCAATCCTCGCACCACGCCCTGTGGGAAAAGTGTGGTTATTGCAGCCTGCTGTTCAATTGCCCGGCGCTGACCGGTGGCGGCACGTTCGCCACGTTCAGCATCGCCCACGTCAACACCTTCGTCCCATCCTCCCCGCGTCTGGGCCATGCCCGGCAGACCTTCTTCCCTGGCGCCCGCACCCGCGCCCCGCCCGTCACAGCGTAAACACCGCACCTTTGATTGCACACGGTTGAGAAGACAGCTTCAGGCTGCCGGCCGTGTCGTTTACGACTGTTTGATGGAAATTGTCATGTCCAGGTTTTCTGCTGTTCCACGTTTGAGCACTGCTCAAGCGTCTTTCGCCTTGAACGAATCGCGGATTCGTTTCTCGCACGCTACCGCCGTCCTTTGCGGCGTCCTGCTGTCGCCGCTGGTGCTGGCCGATGACCACGCCGGGCACAACGAAGAATTGAGCCCGACGGTGATCACGGCCATCGCCCCGAACTCGCCGCTGACCATCGTCACCAACCCCAAGGACCCGCGCCAACCGGTGCCGGCCAGCGACGGCGGCGATTACCTGAAGACCATTCCCGGCTTCGCCCTGGTGCGCAACGGCGGCACCAATGGCGACCCGGTGCTGCGCGGCATGTTCGGTTCGCGGCTGAACATTCTCACCAACGGCAGCATGCTGCTCGGCGCCTGCCCGGGGCGCATGGACGCACCGACCTCCTACATCTCGCCGGAAACCTACGACAAGCTCACGGTGATCAAAGGCCCGCAAACCGTACTCTGGGGCCCGGGCGCATCGGCGGGCACGATCCTCTTCGACCGTGAGCCGGAGAGCTTCGGCGAACTCGGCACGCGGGTGAATGCCAGCGTGCTGGCCGGCTCCAACGGACGCTTCGACAAGGTCGTCGATGCTGCTGCCGGCGGGCCATTGGGCTACGTGCGGGTGATCGGCAACACCGCGCACTCCGACGACTACCGCGACGGCAACAACGACATCGTTGCCTCGCGCTACGACAAGTGGAACGGTGACATCGCCGTCGGCTGGACCCCGGACGCCGACACCCTGATCGAGCTGACCGCCGGCAAGGGCGATGGCGAAGCGCGCTACGCCGGACGCGGCATGGACGGTTCGCAGTTCCTGCGCGAAAGCCTCGGCCTGCGCTTCGAAAAATCCAACATCACCGACGTGCTGGAGAAACTCGAAGCACAGGTCTACTACAACTACGCCGACCACGTGATGGACAACTACACCCTGCGCACACCGTCCGGCACCGGGATGATGGCCGGGCCCATGGCCTCCAACGTCGACCGTCGGACCCTCGGCGCGCGGATCAAGGCGACCTGGCGCTGGGCCGACATCCAGCTGATCACCGGCCTCGATGCGCAGACCAACGAACACCGCCAGCGCAGCGGCATGGGCATCGACACCTACAAGGATCAGCCCTACACCAAGGACGCCGATTTCCATAACTACGGCGTGTTCAGCGAAATGACCTGGTACGCCGCCGACCGCGATCGGCTGATTACCGGCGCCCGGGTTGACCGTGCTTCGGCCAAGGATTACCGGCAGCGCATTGGTTCGGGAATGATGAGCCGGCCAAACCCGACCGCCGACGAGACCCGCGCCGACACCCTGCCCAGCGGTTTCGTGCGCTACGAGCATGACCTGGCCGACACACCGGCCACGCTGTACGCCGGCCTCGGTCACGCGCAGCGCTTTCCGGATTACTGGGAGCTGTTTTCACCGAAGTCCGGCCCGGCCGGTTCGCTGAATGCGTTCGACTCGATCAAGCCGGAGAAGACCACCCAGTTCGACTTTGGCGTGAACTACAAGACCGCCGAACTCGAAGCCTGGGCCTCGGGCTACGTCGGTGTGGTGCGCGACTACATCTTGTTCGACTACACGCCAACGATGATGGGCATGAGCACTTCGCGCGCGGAAAACATCGACGCACGGATCATGGGTGGCGAACTCGGCGCCGCCTACAAACTCACCGATAACTGGAAAGCCGACGCGACCCTGGCGTACGCCTGGGGCAAGAACAGCAGCGATGGCAAGGCCCTGCCGCAAATGCCGCCACTGGATGCCCGCTTCGGCCTGACCTACAGCGAAGACCACTGGAGCGCCGGGGCGCTGTGGCGCGTGGTCGCGGCGCAAAACCGCATCGACCAGAACAAAGGCAACGTGGTCGGCAAGGACTACGACAAGAGCGGCGGCTTTGGCGTGTTCTCGCTCAACGGCGCCTACCGGATCAACAAGAACTGGAAGGTCAGCACCGGCGTCGACAACCTGTTCGGCAAGGCTTACGCCGAGCACCTGAACCTGGCGGGCAACGCCGGTTTCGGCTACCCGGCCAACGACCCGCAAGCGATTAACGAGCCGGGGCGCACGCTCTGGACCAAGGTCGACATGAGTTTCTGACAAGAAAAAATCAAAAGATCGCAGCCTCCTGCATGGGAGCGCGTAGATCCTGTAGGAGCTGCCGAAGGCTGCGATCTTTTGATCTAAAAACGATTCGCCAAGCGGAGCAAACGTGATGCAAAAGCCCAAACCGAATTTCTACAACCTGGCCTGGCGCTGGCATTTCTATGCCGGATTATTCGTCGCGCCGTTCATGGTGATGCTGGCCCTGACGGGCATCGTTTACCTGTTCAAACCGCAACTCGACTCACTGATGTACAGCAGCCTGCTCAAGGTTCCGGCCGGGCATCACACGGTGCCGGCCGATGACCTGCTGCAACGGGTCAAGAGCGCTTATCCACAGGGCCAAATCACCCAATATCTACCGCCGGCCAACGCCGAACGCAGTGCGCAATTTGTCGTGAAGAACGAAGGTCATGAACTCAACGTATTCATCGATCCGTATCACGGCGACATCCTCGGCGAGCAGGATGCAAAGAAAAATCTGCAAGCCGTCGCCCGCGCCATTCACGGCGAATTGATGATCGGCACGCTCGGTGACCGCTTGATCGAACTCGCCGCCGGTTGGGGTGTGGTGTTGGTGGTGTCCGGAGTGTTCCTGTGGTGGCCGCGCGGGCAGGCCGCCGGAATTCTGTGGCCACGCCTGAACAGTCGCGGTCGGGTGTTGTGGCGTGATCTGCACGCCGTCACCGGATTCTGGGGCGCCGCACTGTTGCTGGTGATGCTGCTCAGCGGCATGACCTGGACCGGCTTCTGGGGCAAGCAATACGCCCAAGTCTGGAACGTGTTCCCGGCCGCGATGTGGAACAACGTGCCGACCTCCGATGTCGAGGCCGGCAGCCTCAACAACGCCGCGCGCCAGACCGTGCCATGGGCAATGGAAAACACGCCGATGCCGATGTCCGGTGACCATGCCGAGCACATGGCCCACGGCGGCATGCAACACGGTCCCGCCGCACCCGCGATCACCCTGCAAGACGTGCAGAACATCGCCATTGAGCGCAAGGTCGAACCCGGCTACAGCATCACTCTGCCGACCACCGCGACCGGGGTATTCACCATTGCCGTGTTCGCCGACGACCCGCGTAACGATGCGACCCTGCATGTCGATCAGTACACCGGCAAGGTCCTCGCCGATGTGCGTTTCGAGCAGTACGGCGCGGTGGCACGGGCCACGGAAATCGGTGTGATGCTGCATGAGGGCAAGATGTTCGGCACCTTCAACCAGATCGTCGTGCTGCTGATCTGCCTGATGATTCTGCTCAGCGCCGTCAGCGGTGTGGTGATCTGGTGGAAGCGCCGTCCGCAGGGCAAGTTCGGCGTGCCGCCGCTGCGCCATGACCTGCCGAAATGGAAAACCGGCGTGGCGATCATGCTCGCTCTGGCCGTGATCTTTCCGCTGGTGGGCGCTTCGCTGGTGCTGGTCTGGCTGCTGGATCGCCTGCTGTTGTCGCGTCTGGGCCGCCAAGCTGAATCTGCCTCAACTTCAACGTGAAGCAGGCGAGATGCGCGTTTCAGACAGATCTTTAAACTGCCGGGGTTTAAACTCCGGCAGATTTTAGTGTTACTGTATAACGCAAGTGTGCCGCTCTGCCCGCGATCAAAAGTTGCGGGCTTTCTTTTGAAGAAGTGATTCACCGCCCCGATGAACAAGTACCTCTTGTCCAGCCTCTGCCTGTTCGCCCTGAACAACGCCAACGCCGACAGCCAGCCGTTGACGCTGCCCGCGGGCACCATCACCGCGCCTGCGCTTGACGAAGAAAATGTCAGCCTGACCACGCCGACCTCCGCCGGTTCGCGCCTGAACCTGACGGCCCTGGAAACCCCGGCCAGCGTCGAAAGCCTCAGCGGCGAGCAGGTTCGCGCCCGTGGCGATCGCAGCGTGCAGGACGCCGTGTCGCGCAGCACCGGCATCAGCCGCACCGGCACCCCGGGCGATGGCGGCACCTCGTTGCAGGCACGCGGTTTTACCGGACAGAGTTCAGTGATGCAGTTGTATGACGGCAACCGTATGTACACCGGCATGGGCACCGTGACCTTTCCGGTCGACACCTGGTCGGTGCAGCGCGTCGACGTGCTGCGCGGCCCGGCCTCGGTGCTGTACGGCGAGGGCGCGACCGGGGCGGTGGTCAACGTGATTCCGAAGAAACCGTTCGAGGGCGACATCGAAAACCACTTGCGCCTCGGCTACGGCTCCTACGACAGCCAACAGCAGGCGTTCGACAGCGGCGGCTCGCTGAGCGACACCCTGAGCTATCGCCTCAATCTCAATCGTCTGCGCAGCAACGGCTGGGTCGATCGCGGTGATTCCTCCGGCGACTTCATCAGTGCCGCGCTGCGCTGGCAGGCCACCGACGACCTGGCCTTCACCCTCGCCCACGACTACGGCGATCAGCGCCCGCAGAACGACTTCGGCACGCCGTTGATCAACGGCCAATTGCGCGACAGTCTGCGCTACAAGAACTACAACGTGCGCGACGACCAGCAGCACTACAACGATCAGTGGACGCGCCTGACCACCGATTGGCAGATCAACGACGCGGTCAGTGCCAGCAACGAGCTGTACTACCTCAAGGCCCGGCGCCGCTGGCAGAACGCCGAGAACTACAACTTCGACACCGCCACGCAACAGCTCAGCCGCAGCGGCTACTTCGGCATCGGCCACCAACAGGAACAGGTCGGTGACCGCCAGACCTTCACCTTCAAACACTCGCTGTTCGGCCTCGACAGCCAGACCGTGACTGGCGTCGATTACAACCGCATCCGTTTCCAGCTCAACAGCAACTCGCCGTTCAACGATGTGCTGCCGAACGGTCAGGCGCTGGATCTGTATCACCCGCAACCGGGCTATTTCGAAAGCGCCAACCCGTACCGCGACCAGTTCGACAGCACCACCAGACAGATGTCAGTGTTTGCGGAAAACCGCACGCAACTCAGCGAGCGCTGGTCGCTGGTGACCGGCGTGCGCCGTGACTATGTACAGGTGGATCGCAACAACCTGGTCGACGACAGCCAGAGCGACAAGACCCTGACCGGCAATAACTGGAAGGCTGGACTGGTGTTTGCCCTGACGCCCGAGACTTCGTTTTACGCTCAGGTCGCGACCAGCACCGACGGCATTGGCGGCCTGATATCCCTGAGCCCGAGTCAGCAGCAATACGACCTGTCCACGGCACGCCAGACCGAGGTCGGCATGAAGCAGTTGTTCTGGGATCAACGCGGCGAGTTCACCCTGGCGGCCTATCGCATCGTCAAAAAGAAGCTGCTGACCGACGATCCGGGCAACCCGACGCTCAAGCAGCAAGTCGGTCAGCAATCGTCCAACGGTCTTGAAGCCAGCCTCGACCTGCAACTGCCGCACGCCTGGCAACTGCAGGCCAACGCCGCCATCGTCAAGGCCAAGTACGATGACTTCTCCGAAGTGCTCAACGGACAGACGCTGTCGTACAACGGCAATCGCCCGGTGGATGTACCGCGTCGAACCGCCAATCTGTGGCTCAATAAAAACCTCAGCGATGATCTGAAGGCTGGCGCCGGCGTGCGTTATGTCGACGCGCGCTACGCCGACATGGCCAACCGCAACGAGCTGCCCAGTTACACCGTGGTCGATGCGACGCTTTCGTGGCAAGCCTTGCGCAACACCACGCTCGGCCTGCAGCTGAACAATCTGTTTGACCGCCGGTACGCACAAAGCCAATACAATGACGGCCAGCAATGGATCCTCGGCGAGCCGAGGTCGTTCTTCGTCACCGCTGATTACACCTTTTAAAAGCTCAAACATTCCTGTGGTGAGGGGATTTATCCCCGATCGGCGGCGAAGCCGTCGCAATCCGATGAATACAGTCTTCTGACAAATCGTGATTACAGGTTTTGGGACCGCTGCGCGGTCCATCGGGGATAAATCCCCTCACCACAAATGATGTAATGAATTCAGGAATTTGATGACCTCGCTAAATCTCGCCAACCTTGCCTGGACACCCCTGGGCCACGGCCACTGCCATCACCAGTTCCAGCTGCGTGATGCCTCGTTGCAGGTGGCCGCCGGTGAGTTTGTCGGGCTGATCGGCCCCAACGGCAGCGGCAAGACCAGCCTGCTGCGCTGCGCTTATCGCTTCAGTCAGCCGGAAAGCGGTGAGGTCAGACTCGATCATCACAACGTATGGAAGCAATCCTCGCGCTGGTGCGCGAAACGCATCGCCGTGGTTCTGCAGGAATTCCCCGATGCCTTTGGCCTGACCGTCGAAGAAGTGGTCGCCATGGGCCGCACGCCGCACAAAGGCCTGTTCGATGGCGACACGCTGGAAGATCGCAATCTGGCGACGCAAGCGCTCAAATCCGTCGGCCTCGACGGCTTCGAAGACCACGCGTTCGCCACCCTGTCCGGCGGTGAGAAGCAGCGGGTGATCCTTGCCCGCGCCCTGACCCAGCAACCGCAACTGTTGATCCTCGACGAGCCGACCAACCACCTCGACCCGCGTTATCAGCTCGAACTGCTGCAACTGGTCAAACGTCTGCAGATCGGCACCCTCGCCAGCATCCACGACCTGAACCTGGCCGCCGCGTTCTGCGACCGGCTGTACGTGATCAATCACGGCCGGATCGTCGCCAGCGGCACGCCGCCAGAAGTACTGACCACCGAGTTGCTGCGCGACGTGTTCGGCGTCGAGGCGTTGATCGACTCCCACCCCCTCCACGGCTACCCGCGAATCACCTGGATAACCCGACCATGACTGTGCGTTCCCTGCTTTGCGTCGCTCTTCTATTGTGCAGTGCCCAGGCCTTGGCCGAAGCCACCAAATACCCGCTGACCGTCCATAGCTGCAACCGCGAAGTGACCTTCAACGAGGCGCCGAAGCACGCGGTCAGCCACGACATCAACATGACTCAGATGATGCTCGCCCTCGGCCTCAAACCGCGCATGGCCGGCTACAGCGGCGTCAGCGGCTGGAAGTCGGTGACGCCCCAGATGCAGTCGCTGCTCGACGGCTTGCCGGAGCTGGCCGCGAAATATCCGTCGGTGGAAACCCTGCTCAACGCCAACGTCGACTTTTTCTTCGCCGGCTGGGATTACGGCATGCGCGTCGGCGGTGATCTCACCCCGCAGACCCTGCAACCACTGGGCATCAACGTGTATGAGCTGACCGAGTCCTGCGCCTTCGTGATGAAGCGTCCGGCGGCGACGCTGGATGACACCTACAACGACCTGCGCAACCTCGGGAAGATTTTCGACGTACAGGATCGCGCCAACGCACTGATCGCCGACATGCAGAATCAGGTCGCCGAGATCCGTAAAGACCTGCCCGCCGACAAGCCGCGTGTGTTCCTCTACGACAGTGGCGAAGACCGCGCCATGACCTCCGGCCGACTCGGCATGCCGCAGGCGCTGATCGATGCGGCGGGTGGGCGCAACATTCTCGATGACGTCGACGCGAGCTGGACCCGGGTCAACTGGGAGACCGTGGTCGAACGCAATCCGCAGGTGATCGTGATCGTCGACTACAGCGAAATCACTGCCGAGCAGAAGATCGAATTTCTGCTGAAGAACCCGGCGCTGCAATCGGTCGATGCGATCAAGAACCAGCGCTTCATTGTCATCCCTTACGTGCAGGCCACGCCGGGGATCGATAACGTGCTGGCGGTGGAAACCCTGGCCAAGGGGTTCCACGGCGAATGATCGACCGTCGCTACGCCTTGTTGCTGATCGCCCTCGGCGCCGTGTTGCTGGTGTCGTGCGTGGTCTCGCTCGGCTTTGGCCCGGCGCGGGTGCCGGTGGAGGTGGTGTGGCGGATTCTGCTGCACAAGGCCTTCGGTTTCGGCGAGATGAGCTGGAGCGCCGGGCAGGAGCACATCGTCTGGCTGATCCGCGTGCCGCGCATGCTGCTCGGGGCGTTGGTCGGTGCCGGGCTCGCGTTGATCGGCGCGGTGCTGCAGGCGGTGACGCGTAATCCACTGGCCGATCCGCACCTGCTCGGCGTCACCTCTGGCGCGACCCTCGGCGCAGTGATCGTGGTGCTGCACATTGGTGAAATCGTTGGCCTGCTGACCTTGCCGATTGCCGCCTTCATGGGTGCATTGCTGAGCATGTTTCTGGTATTGGGCATCGCCAATCGGCAGGGTCGACTCGACAGCGACCGCTTGCTGCTGTGCGGCGTGGCGGTGTCGTTCGTGATGATGGCGATCGCCAACCTGCTGTTGTTCATGGGCGACCATCGCGCCAGCTCGGCGGTGATGTTCTGGATGCTCGGCGGCCTTGGCCTAGCGCGTTGGGAGCTGCTGGCGATACCCGCGCTGAGCGTGTTGCTCGGCCTCGGTCTGCTGCTGGGCATGGCCCGCCCGTTGAATGCACTGATGGCTGGCGAGCAGACCGCCGTGACCCTCGGCCTGAATGCCCGGGCGGTGCGTTTGCGGGTGTTTGTGATCGCCTCGTTGATGACCGGAGTGCTGGTGTCGATCAGTGGCTCGATCGGCTTTGTCGGGCTGATGGTGCCGCACATTGCCCGGCGTCTGGTGGGTGCCGAACATCGCCGTCTGCTGCCGGCCTGCGTACTGCTCGGCAGCCTGTTTCTGGTGTGGGTCGATGTGGCCGCGCGAACCCTGATCGCGCCGGAAGACCTGCCCATCGGCGTTGCCACCGCGGCCATCGGCGGCCTGTTCTTCATCGGCCTGATGCGCCGCCGCTGACACAAGCCCGATCAAAAACTGTAGGAGCTGCCGCAGGCTGCGATCTTCTGATCTTGCTTTTGATTTTAAAAAAACAAAGTCAAAAGATCGCAGCCTTCGGCAGCTCCTACAGGAATTGTGGGCGCCCCAATCTGGCGCGGCCGCCTGCACCAACGCTCTCTCCGCGTCCCTTCATGGTGCACCCCACCCACGCGCGACCGCTCTAAACCGACATTTTCCTGCCCGATCCCGACCGGGCACAGCCCTTGCAAAACACCCTTCAGTCGTCTGCATCTGCCAACCATAAAAAACTTTAACGTTCATGGAGATCGCACAATGAAGCGTCGCAGTTTGATCAAGGCTTTCACTCTCACGGCATCCATTGCCGCGATGGGCATGACCTGGACTGTCCAGGCTGCCGAGACCATCAAGGTCGGGATTCTGCATTCGTTGTCCGGGACCATGGCGATCTCCGAAACATCGCTCAAAGACATGGCGCTGATGACCATCGACGAGATCAACGCCAAGGGCGGAGTCAACGGCAAGTTGCTCGAACCGGTGGTGGTCGACCCGGCGTCGAACTGGCCGCTGTTCGCCGAAAAGGGCCGGCAGTTGCTGACCCAGGACAAGGTCGCGGTGGTATTCGGTTGCTGGACCTCGGTGTCGCGCAAATCGGTGTTACCGGTGTTCGAAGAACTCAACGGCCTGCTGTTCTACCCAGTGCAATACGAAGGTGAAGAGATGTCGCCGAACGTGTTCTACACCGGCGCCGCGCCGAACCAGCAAGCGATCCCGGCAGTGGAATACCTGATGAGCGAAGAAGGCGGCAGCGCCAAGCGCTTCTTCCTGCTCGGCACCGACTACGTCTACCCGCGCACCACCAACAAGATTTTGCGCTCGTTCCTGCACTCCAAAGGCGTGGCCGACAAGGACATCGAAGAGGTCTACACCCCGTTCGGTCACAGCGACTATCAAACCATCGTCGCCAACATCAAGAAATTCTCCGCCGGCGGCAAGACTGCGGTGATTTCCACGGTCAACGGCGACTCCAACGTGCCGTTCTACAAAGAGCTGGCCAACCAGGGCCTGAAGGCGACCGACGTACCGGTGGTGGCGTTCTCCGTGGGTGAAGAAGAACTGCGCGGCATCGACACCAAACCGCTGGTGGGCAACCTCGCGGCGTGGAACTACTTCGAGTCCGTGGAGAACCCGGTGAACAAGAAGTTCGTCGCTGACTGGAAGGCCTACGCCAAGAAACACAACCTGCCGGGCGCCGACAAAGCGGTGACCAACGACCCGATGGAAGCCACTTACGTCGGCATCCACATGTGGGCGCAGGCGGCGGAGAAAGCCAAGTCCACCGACGTCGACAAAGTCCGCGAAGCACTGGCCGGCCAGACCTTCGCCGCGCCGTCCGGTTACACCCTGACCATGGACAAGACCAACCACCACCTGCATAAGCCGGTGATGATCGGCGAGATCCAGAACGATGGTCAGTTCAACGTCGTGTGGCAGACCGAAGGCCCGATCCGTGCGCAGCCGTGGAGTCCGTTTATCGATGGCAACGACAAGAAACCGGACTATGCGGTGAAGAGCAACTGAGCCATTGGGTGTCGGGCTGATGAGCATTTTCGGCCCGACACAATCCCTCTGTGGGAACAATATTTTGTGGTGAGGGGATTCATCCCCGACCGGCTGCGAAGCAGTCGCGAAATCAGTCGACGCGATCAATCTGATACACCGCGACCGCTGGATTTGGGGCTGCTTCGCAACCCATCGGGGATGAATCCCCTCGCCACAAAGACTGCGCCCACAATTAGTCCGCGCAAGGCGACTCTTTATGCCGACTACCCTTTACCGCTTCATCCTCGCCCTCGCACTGTTGGTGCCGATGGCCGGCCACGCCAACGACGCCGAAGACTTCGTCGCCGCCAATCCCGTGCAGCAAGCCAAACTGCTGGAAGCCTGGGCCGCGCAGCCCGAGCCGGCGCGTGTCGAGCTGATCAACGCCCTGCAGCAAGGCGAATTGACCCTCGACGGCCAAACCAAAACCCTGCGCCTGAACAACCGCCTGCGGGGTCTGATCGACACCGCTTTGGCCAGCCACCAATTGCTCGCCGCCGACGCCAAAACCCGTCTGTCTGCCGCGCAGCAATTGCAGAAAAGCGCGAAACCCGCGCAGCTGAAATTCCTCGACCAGCAACTGGCTGGCGAAAAAGAAGAGAACGTCCACGCCGCCCTGAGCCTGGCGCTGGCCAACCTGCAACTGGTGGACAGCGACCCGGCGGTGCGTCTGGCCGCCGTACGCCTGCTCGGCGAAACCGGCGATCCGCTGGCCCGCACCCGCCTCGAAGGACTGCTCGAACCTGGCGTCGAAAGCGATGCCGGTGTGCGTACCGCCGCCGAAACCAGCCTGGCGCAGGTCAAGCGCAAACTGCTGATCGGTGAAGTATTGGGTCAGGCGTTCAGCGGCATGTCCCTCGGCTCGATTCTGCTGCTCGCGGCCCTCGGCCTCGCGATCACCTTCGGCCTGCTCGGGGTGATCAACATGGCCCACGGCGAGATGCTGATGCTCGGCGCCTACTCGACCTACGTGGTGCAGTTGCTGTTCCAGCGCTACGCGCCACAGGCGATCGAGTTCTATCCGCTGATTGCGTTGCCGGTGGCGTTCTTCGTCACCGCAGCAATCGGCATGGCGCTGGAGCGCACGGTGATTCGACACCTCTATGGCCGACCGCTGGAAACCCTGCTCGCCACTTGGGGCATCAGCCTGATGCTGATCCAGTTGGTGCGCCTGCTGTTCGGTGCACAGAACGTTGAGGTGGCGAATCCGGCGTGGCTGTCCGGCGGCATTCAGGTGCTGCCGAATCTTGTCCTGCCGTACAACCGCATCGTGATCATCGCCTTCGCCTTGTTCGTGGTGGCGCTGACCTGGCTGCTGCTGAACAAGACCCGCCTCGGCCTCAATGTCCGCGCGGTCACGCAGAACCGCAACATGGCCGCCTGCTGCGGCGTGCCCACCGGGCGCGTCGACATGCTCGCCTTCGGCCTCGGTTCGGGCATCGCCGGCCTCGGTGGCGTGGCGCTGAGCCAGATCGGCAACGTCGGCCCGGACCTCGGCCAGAGCTACATCATCGACTCGTTCCTGGTGGTGGTGCTGGGCGGTGTCGGCCAACTCGCCGGCAGCGTACTGGCGGCGTTCGGGCTGGGCATCGCCAACAAGATTCTCGAACCGCAGATCGGTGCGGTACTCGGCAAGATCCTGATCCTCGCGCTGATCATTCTGTTCATCCAGAAACGTCCGCAAGGCCTCTTCGCACTGAAAGGACGGGTGATCGACTGATGAACCAGCCTCTACTTGTCACGGCCACGCAAAAGGCCGGCTCGAAACTCACGCTTGCCATCGGCGCGGTGATCCTCGCGCTGTTGATCGCCCTGCCGTTGCTCTCGCTGTTGCCGGCGGACAGCGCGCTGCACGTCTCGGCCTACACCCTGACGCTGGTCGGCAAAATCCTCTGCTACGCCATCGTTGCTCTGGCGCTGGATCTGGTCTGGGGTTACGCCGGGCTGCTGTCGCTGGGCCACGGGCTGTTCTTCGCCCTCGGCGGTTATGCGATGGGCATGTACCTGATGCGCCAGGCCGCCGGTGACGGCTTGCCGGCGTTCATGACCTTTCTGTCGTGGACCGAATTGCCGTGGTACTGGAGCGGCACCAGCAGTTTTATCTGGTCGATGTGTCTGGTGGTGCTGGCGCCAGGTCTGCTGGCGCTGGTGTTCGGTTTCTTTGCCTTCCGCTCGCGGATCAAGGGCGTGTATTTCTCGATCATGACCCAGGCCCTGACCTTCGCCGGGATGCTCCTGTTTTTCCGCAACGAGACCGGCTTCGGCGGTAACAACGGCTTCACCAACTTCCGCACGATTCTCGGCTTCGGCATCACTGAACCGGGTACCCGCGCGGTGCTGTTTCTGGCGACCGTACTGTTGCTGGTGGCGAGTCTGTTCATCGGCTGGCGTCTGGCGCAGAGCAAGTTCGGCCGGGTGCTGACCGCGCTGCGCGATGCAGAAAACCGCCTGATGTTCTGCGGCTACGACCCGCGCGGTTTCAAGCTGTTTGTCTGGGTCTTGAGCGCGGTGCTGTGCGGTCTGGCCGGGGCGTTGTACGTACCGCAAGTGGGGATCATCAACCCCAGCGAAATGTCGCCGACCAATTCGATCGAAGCGGCGGTGTGGGTCGCCCTCGGCGGACGCGGAACCTTGATCGGACCGCTGCTCGGCGCCGGGGTGGTCAACGGCATGAAGAGTTGGTTCACCGTGGCTTTCCCTGAATACTGGCTGTTCTTCCTCGGCGCGCTGTTCATCGTCGTGACGTTGTATTTGCCCAAAGGCGTGATCGGCCTGCTGAAGAAACGAGGTGAACAATGAGAGTCACTGCGAGTGCTGAATTCATGCTCGAACCGGCGTTTTTCCCCGTAGAACCGAACAAGGATGAGGGCACCAGCCGCGACTCGATCGGCCTCGGCCAACGCGTCGGCCCGGGCCTCGACACCCGCCACGGCACGATCCTGACCCTGGAAGACATCAGCGTCAGCTTCGACGGTTTTCGCGCCCTGAACAATCTGAACCTGTACATCGGCGTCGGCGAGTTGCGCTGCATCATCGGCCCCAACGGCGCGGGCAAGACCACGCTGATGGACGTAATCACCGGCAAGACCCGCCCCAGCCACGGCAAGGCCTGGTTCGGCGAAACCCTGGATCTGACGCAAATGAGCGAAGTGCAGATCGCCCAGGCCGGGATCGGGCGCAAGTTCCAGAAACCGACGGTGTTCGAAGCGCTGAGCGTATTCGAAAACTTGGAACTGGCGCAGAAAACCGACAAGTCGGTGTGGGCCAGTTTGCGCGCGCGCCTGAGTGGCGAGCAGCGCGAGCGCATCAGCGAAGTGCTGGAAACCATTCGCCTGACCACCTCGGTCAATCGCCCGGCGGGCTTGCTGTCCCACGGGCAGAAACAGTTTCTGGAAATCGGCATGTTGCTGATGCAGGACCCGCAACTGCTGCTGCTCGACGAGCCGGTGGCGGGCATGACCGATGCCGAAACCGAATTCACCGCCGAGCTGTTCAAGTCGCTGGCCGGCAAGCATTCGCTGATGGTGGTGGAGCATGACATGGGCTTCGTCGGCTCGATTGCCGACCATGTGACGGTGCTGCATCAGGGCAGCGTGCTGGCGGAAGGGTCGCTGGAACAGGTGCAGGAAAACGAGCGGGTGATCGAGGTCTATCTCGGCCGCTGATGATCCATCCCCTGTAGGAGCTGCCGAAGGCTGCNATCTTGATCTTAAAAACAAGATCAAAAGATCGCAGCCTTCGGCAGCTCCTACACAGGGATTTGAGGAGATTTTGAGAATGCTGCAAGTCGACAAGCTGCATCAGTACTACGGCGGTAGCCACATCCTGCGCGGCCTGAGCTTTGACGTGAACGTCGGCGAAGTCACCTGCCTGCTCGGGCGCAACGGCGTGGGCAAGACCACCCTGCTCAAATGCCTGATGGGCCTGTTGCCGGCCAAGGAAGGCGTGGTGAATTGGGAGGGCAAACCGATCACCACGCTCAAGCCGCACCAGCGCGTGCACGCCGGGATCGCCTATGTGCCACAGGGCCGGGAAATCTTCGGCCGGCTCACGGTGGAAGAGAATCTGCTGATGGGTTTGTCGCGGTTTCCCGGCAGTGAAGCGAAGGAAGTCCCAAGTTTCATCTACGAATTGTTCCCGGTGCTGCTACAAATGAAGCAGCGCCGAGGCGGCGACCTGTCCGGCGGCCAGCAACAGCAGCTCGCTATCGGTCGCGCCCTGGCCAGTCGTCCGCGTTTGCTGATCCTCGACGAACCCACCGAAGGCATCCAGCCCTCGGTGATCAAGGAGATCGGCGCGGTGATCAAAAAGCTCGCGGCCCGAGGCGACATGGCCATTTTGCTGGTGGAGCAGTTCTACGATTTCGCTGCGGAGCTGGCCGATCAGTACCTGGTGATGTCCCGGGGCGAGATCGTGCAACAGGGTCGCGGCGAAAATATGGAGGCCGAGGGTGTACGAGGTCTGGTAACAATTTAATCTGTAGCTTCCTAACGATAATCACAAACCATGAACTTACCGCTTTCCACTGCCCTGTTTACCCCGAGCTGGCACGCCGAGCTGGAACTGGCCTACGCCCGCTTCGGCGACTGCACACGCCCGGTTCAGCGCCGGCATCTCGGCCCGCTGCGCGTGCAAAAGCACCTGTATGCCGAAGGCCCCGAGGTCTGCCAGCACATCATCGTCCACCCGCCGGGCGGGATCGCCGGCGGTGACCGGCTGAACATCAGCGCCCGCGTCGAAGCAGACGCCTGGGCGCAGATCACCAGCCCCGGCGCCGCCAAGTGGTATCGCGCGGCAGGGCCGGCGTATCAGCAACTCGATTTGAAAGTGGCCGCAGGTGCGACGCTGGAGTGGCTGCCGCAGGAAACCATCGTCTACAGCGCCGCCCAGGCCGAACTCACCACCTCGATCGAACTTGAAGGCGATGCGCGGCTGTTCTACTGGGACGTGGTGGCGCTGGGCCGACCGGCCAGTCGCGAGCGCTTCGACCTCGGACACTTTCAAGCGCATCTGGATATCCGTCGTGACGGGCGATTGCTCTGGCACGAACGTCAGAGGATTACTGGCGGTGACGGTTTGCTGGATTCGCCGATCGGCCTGGATGGCCATCCGGTGTTCGCCACGCTGTTGGTCACCGGTGAAATCGACGCCGAGCTGCTGGAGCGCTGTCGTTCGCTGACGCATGCCGTGCGCGGGGATTTGACCCAGTTGCCGGGGCTGTTGGTTGCCCGCTGCCTGGCGAGCGAGGCACTGCTGGCCCGCGCCTGGCTGATCGACCTGTGGCGCCTGCTGCGCCCGGCCCTGCTCGGCCGCGAGGCCCAGCCACCACGAATCTGGAACACCTGAAATGCACTCCCCGTATTCCTCTGTAGGAGCTGCCGAAGGCTGCGATCTTTTGATCTTGCTGTAAAAAATCAAGATCAAAAGATCGCAGCCTTCGGCAGCTCCTACAGAGCGTACGACTTAACTTTCTTCTGCCGAGATTTGAAAAACAAATGGACCTGACCCCACGCGAAAAAGACAAGTTGCTGATCTTCACCGCCGGCCTCGTCGCCGAGCGCCGACTGGCCCGTGGTTTGAAGCTCAACTACCCGGAAGCCATGGCCTACATCTCCGCCGCGCTGCTCGAAGGCGCCCGAGACGGCCAGACCGTGGCCGAGCTGATGCACTACGGCACCACCCTGTTGGGCCGCGAGCAAGTGATGGAAGGTATTCCGGAAATGATCCCGGAGATCCAGGTCGAAGCGACGTTCCCCGACGGCACCAAACTGGTCACCGTCCACCAACCGATCGTTTGAGGACTCGCCATGACCTACACCATTCGCGATGCCCTGCACGCCGACCTGCCGGCGATCCGTGACATCTACAACGACGCGGTGCTCAACACCACGGCGATCTGGAACGAATCGGCGGTCGACCTCGGCAACCGCCAGGCGTGGTTCAGCGCCCGTCAGGCCCAGGCCTACCCGATTCTGGTGATCGTCGACGCCGACAACGTGGTGCTCGGCTACGCTTCCTTTGGCGACTGGCGGCCGTTCGACGGTTTCCGTCACACCGTCGAGCACTCGGTCTACGTGCGCAGCGACCAGCGCGGCAATGGCCTTGGCCCGCAATTGATGAGCGTGCTGATCGAGCGGGCCAAAGCCTGCGACAAGCATGTGATGGTCGCCGCCATCGAAAGTGGCAATGCCGCTTCCATTCGTCTGCATGAACGCGCCGGTTTCAGCATCACCGGACAGATGCCGCAAGTCGGCACCAAGTTCGGCCGCTGGCTCGACCTGACCTTCATGCAACTGATCCTCAACCCTGGCGCGCAGCCGCCGCTCGCCAACAAGGAGTGACACGCGATGAACCCCGCCCAACTGCGACGCGTCAATGCGGAAAGTTTTGCGCACTATCGTCAGGGCCTGATTGATCTGCTGCTCGACGCCGTGGGTTATGGCGCCAGCGTCGGCTTCATGGCCGACCTTGATGCCGCGCAGGCTCGCGCCTACTTCGATGAAGTGCAGCAACACGTGAACAAGGGCAGCGTGTTGCTCTGGGTGGTGGTCAAGGATGAAGAGGTGCAGGCCAGCGTGCAGTTGGGTCTGTGCCAGAAAGCCAACAGCCTCAATCGCGCTGAAGTGCAAAAACTGCTGGTGCGCGAACAGGCGCGGCGGCGTGGCCTCGGTCAGCAATTGATGAACGCGCTGGAACTCGAAGCGGCCAAGCACAAGCGCGGCATGCTCTACCTCGACACCGAGGCCGGCTCGCCCGCCGAAGAGTTCTACAAGGCCCTGGGTTACACCCGTGCCGGTGAAATTCCCGATTACGCCTGCGACCCGCACGGTACCTATCGCCCGACTGCCCTCTACTACAAGATTCTGCAAGGAGCCCGGCCATGATTCCCGGCCAGTACCAGATCCAGCCCGGCGACATCGAACTGAATGTCGGCCGCCGCACGCTCAGCCTGAAAGTCGCCAACAGCGGTGACCGGCCGATTCAGGTCGGTTCGCACTATCACTTTTTCGAAACCAATGACGCGCTGACCTTCGACCGCGCCGCCAGCCGTGGCATGCGCCTGAACATCCCCGCCGGCACCGCCGTGCGCTTCGAGCCGGGGCAAAGCCGCGAGGTCGAGCTGGTGGAGTACACCGGGCACCGGCGGGTGTTCGGCTTTGCCGGGCGGGTCATGGGTGATCTCGACTGAAGCAGATTCACCTGTGGTGAGGGGTTTATCTGTGGTGAGGGGATTCATCCCCGATCGACCGCGCAGCGGTCGCCAACCGCCACCGGCCCCACCACAAAATCACTTTTGCTGAATGGCGGGTGCTTCGCACCCGATCGGGGATGAATCCCCTCGCCACAATAAATTTTTGCAAGGAATTGAAATGAAGATTTCCCGGCAAGCCTACGCCGACATGTTCGGTCCCACCGTCGGCGACAAGGTGCGCCTGGCGGACACCGAGTTGTGGATCGAAGTCGAAAAAGACTTCACCACCTACGGCGAAGAAGTGAAGTTCGGCGGCGGCAAAGTCATCCGTGACGGCCAGGGCCAGAGCCAGTTGCTCGCTGCCGAAGTGGTCGACACGCTGATCACCAATGCGTTGATCATCGACCACTGGGGCATCGTCAAAGCCGACGTCGGCCTCAAGGACGGGCGCATCGCTGCTATCGGCAAGGCCGGTAACCCGGACGTACAACCGAACGTGACCATCGCCATCGGCGCCAGCACCGAGGTGATCGCCGGTGAAGGCATGATCCTCACTGCCGGCGGCATCGACACGCACATCCACTTCATCTGCCCGCAGCAGATCGAAGAAGCGCTGATGAGCGGCGTCACCACCATGATCGGCGGCGGCACGGGGCCGGCGACCGGTACCAACGCCACCACCTGCACCTCCGGCCCGTGGCACCTGGCGCGGATGCTCCAGGCCGCCGACGCGTTCCCGATGAACATCGGCCTCACCGGCAAGGGCAACGCCAGCCTGCCGGAGCCGTTGATCGAGCAGGTCAAGGCCGGGGCCATCGGCCTCAAACTGCACGAAGACTGGGGCACCACCCCGGCGAGCATCGACAATTGCTTGAGCGTCGCCGACCAGTACGACGTACAAGTGGCGATCCACACCGACACCCTCAACGAGTCCGGCTTCGTCGAAACCACCTTGGGCGCGTTCAAGGGCCGCACCATCCACACCTATCACACCGAAGGTGCCGGTGGCGGCCACGCGCCGGACATCATCAAGGCCTGCGGTTTCCCTAACGTGCTACCGAGCTCGACCAACCCGACCCGGCCGTTCACCCGCAACACCATCGACGAACACCTCGACATGCTGATGGTCTGCCACCACCTCGACCCGAGCATTGCCGAGGACGTGGCGTTCGCCGAAAGCCGTATCCGCCGCGAGACGATTGCCGCCGAAGACATCCTCCACGACCTCGGTGCGTTCTCGATGATCAGCTCCGACAGCCAGGCCATGGGCCGTGTCGGCGAAGTCATCACGCGCACCTGGCAGACCGCCGACAAGATGAAAAAGCAGCGCGGCCCGCTGCCCCAGGACGGCGAAGGCAACGACAACTTCCGCGCCAAGCGCTACATCGCCAAATACACGATCAACCCGGCGATCACCCACGGTATCAGCCATGAGGTGGGCTCGGTGGAGGTCGGCAAATGGGCCGATCTGGTGCTCTGGCGCCCGGCGTTCTTCGGCGTAAAACCGACGCTGATCCTCAAGGGCGGCGCCATCGCTGCGAGCCTGATGGGCGACGCCAACGCGTCGATCCCAACCCCGCAACCGGTGCACTACCGCCCGATGTTCGCCAGCTACGGCGGCTCGCTGCACGCCACCAGCCTGACCTTCATCAGCCAGGCCGCACAGGAGGCCGGGCTGCCCGAGGCATTGGGCCTGAAGAAGAAAATCGCCGTGGTCAAAGGCTGCCGCGATGTGCAGAAAACCGACCTGATCCACAACGATTACCTGCCGAACATCGACGTCGATCCGCAGACCTATCAGGTCAAGGCCGACGGTGTGCTGCTGTGGTGTGAACCGGCGGAAACCTTGCCGATGGCTCAGCGTTACTTCCTGTTCTGACACACGGCAAAAGGCCCCCGACCCGCATCTTGCGCACCGGCCGGGGGCCTTTTTCATGGGGCAGGAAAACCTATGTGCAAACGGTCGTGTATTTCCCGCCAAAGGGGCTAATATTCGATGCGCTCCGCCTTTTTTCAGGAACTGCCCATGCGTCTTTCCGAGTTCATCTTGGCCAACATCGAGCCTATCGTCGATGAATGGGAGCAGTTCGCCGCGACCATCACGCCGGCGGCCGACCATCTGGATTCCACTGCGCTGCGCGATCACGCCAGCGAGATTCTGCGGGCCGCCGCCCGTGACATGAGCAAGCCACAGAGCCCCGCCGAACAGGCTGCCAAAGCCAAGGGCGAGGGCCCGGAAAAGACCCCGAGCCTGGACGAGGCCGGCGCCAGCCATGGCGAACTGCGCCACACCGTCGGTTTTGACCTGGTGCAGATGACCAGTGAATTCCGCCATTTGCGTGCCTGCGTGATCCGCTTGTGGGTCAACAGCCTTGAATCGCCGGACATGACCTATTTCCAGGACATGATCCGTTTCAACGAAGCCATCGACGAAGCCCTCGCCGAATCCACCGCTGCCTACGCCGAGCAGGTCAACCGCTCGCGCGATATTTTCCTCGCCATCCTCGGCCATGACCTGCGCGCGCCGCTGCAGGCGGTGAGCATGTCCACCGAACTGCTGCTGCGCAAATCCAGCCTCGAGGGCGATGCGCTGGCCTGTGCCTTGCACATCAAGCGCGGTGCGCGGCACATGGCGGCGATGGTCAGCGACCTGCTGGAGCTGGTGCGCAGTCGCCTCGGCCGTAGCCTGCCGATCGAACCGGCAGCGATGGACCTGGCCGTTGCGGCGCGGGCGGCGATTGCCGAAGCCTGCGCCGGTAATCCGCTATCCGATCCGAAGCTCACGGTGCACGGCGACACCCGTGGGGTGTGGGACGCCGGGCGAATCGACCAACTCCTGCAAAACCTGATCGGCAACGCCTTGCAGCACGGCACCAGCCAGCGCGACGTGACCCTTGATCTGCGTGGCGAGGGCGACAACGTGTGCCTGACGGTGCACAACTACGGCACACCGATTTCCGAAGAGGCGATCGGCACGATTTTCGACCCGCTGGTGCGCAGCGCCGACGAAGAACTCGGGCAGCCGTCGACCAGCCTCGGGTTGGGCTTGTTCATCGTCAAGGAAGTGGTGAGCGCCCATGGCGGGACAATCGACGTCAGCTCGAGCGAGGCTGACGGGACGCTGTTCAGTGTGGTGTTGCCAAGAAAGGTTTAAGCAGGGAAATCTGCGGTGAATTCATCGCTGGCAAGCCAGCTCCCACAGATCCGGCGTCGAATACAAACTTTGTGTACGACATAGTTCCTTGTGGGAGCTGGCTTGCCAGCGATGAGGCCGGCCAATACTACCGAAAACCTATTCGACCACCAGCCGCCCCAAGCGCTGCCTGAGCATCCGGTTCTCCGCCCGCAACTCATGCACCTCCTCCAGCAGATTCAGGGCCAGGGCGACGCCCTCCCACTCCAGCTCCAGCTCGCGCCGCAACTTCGCGGCGCGTTTGGCCAGGCTCAGCTCGTAGTCGGTGAACCGCCATTCCCGGGGCTGCGCGCCCTGAGGTTCGAGGATGCCGTGCTCGACGATTTCGATCACGTAGACGTCCGACAGATCGGCCGCCTCACAGAATTCTGCCATGTCCAGTTGAACGATCAGGGGGCTGCTCATGATGGGCTACTCCGTCGTCGGGTTCAGAAGTTCTCGCGTGGGTTGAACGCGGCTTTCTTCGCCAGTTCCTGCCACAGTGCCTTGACCTCGTCGTCGGAGGTTTTCGGCATCACGGCCTTGAGCTGCACGAACAGATAACCGCGCTCACCGGCCTTGTTTTTCAGACCATGGCCCTTGGCGCGCATGCGCTGGCCGTTCTGGCTGCCGGCCGGAACCTTGAGGTTGATCTTGCCGGTCAGGGTCGGCACGGCCACCTCGGTGCCCAACGCCAGCTCCCACGGTGCCAATGGCAAGGTGATGATCAGGTTTTCGCCTTCGACATCGAATTTCGGGTGCGGCGCAAAGCGAATGGTCAGGTACAGATCGCCATTGGCGCCGCCACCGATGCCCGGCGCGCCCTGCCCCTTGAGGCGGATGCGCTCGCCGTCGGTCACGCCCGCCGGGATCTTCACGTTCAGGCTTTTGCTGGTGTTGCTGACGTGCTGACCGTTGGCGTTGTACTGCGGGACCTGAAAGCTGACCTTCTTCGACTCGTTCGACAGCGTCTCCTCAAGGAAGATCGGCAGTTCCATTTCCACGTCTTGTCCCCGCCGCCCTGCACTGCGTTGCTGCCGACCTTCGCCGCCACCGAAACCGGCGCCGCGATTGCCGAAGATCGAACTGAAGAAGTCCGAGAAGTCGCCGGTGTCACCACCGCCGCCGCCAAAGCCACCACGGCTCTGCCAGCCCGGCGGGCCCTGGAACGGCTGACCATGCTGGCCATAACGGCGCAGGTCGTCGTACTCGGCGCGCTTGTCGGCGCTCTTCAGCGCTTCATAGGCTTCCGAGGCGTCCTTGAACTTGGCCTCGGCGTCTTTTTCCTTGCTGACATCGGGGTGGTATTTGCGCGCCAGCTTGCGATAGGCAGCCTTGATTGCCTTGTCGTCCGCTGTCGGCTCCACGCCGAGTATCTTGTAATAGTCTTTGAAGTCCATCGAAGGAATCACCATCCGTTATCGATTTCGCGCCGAGACCAGCATGCGCTCATTCGCACGTGCCGGGTTGACCGATCTCAACTTTGTGACCGGGTGGCGCAGCAGAAGTTTATCGGCAGTGGACGACGGTTCTTGCGACCGCCGGTATGTCTGCCGGCCAATGCCAGCAAGTTTGGGGCGAAGCTGCGACTTTCAAGAAGCTTAGTCGTGAAATAGCAGATGACCGGCCTTCGAATCTGCCGCGCACTGACATACACTGCGCGGCCGTTTTTTGACCGGAACCCGAAAGACATGAACAACGCCTCTCCAGCCCGTGCCTGCGGTATCGACTTCGGCACCTCCAACTCCACCGTCGGCTGGCTGCGCCCCGGCATGGAAACGATGATCGCGCTGGAAGACGACAAGATCACCCTGCCGTCGGTGGTCTTCTTCAACATCGAAGAGCGCCGCCCGGTGTACGGTCGCCTGGCCCTGCACGAATACCTGGAAGGCTACGAAGGCCGGCTGATGCGCTCGCTCAAGAGCCTGCTGGGTTCCAAGCTGATCAAGCACGACACCAGCGTGCTCGGCACGGCGATGCCGTTCAAGGATCTGCTGGGGCTGTTCATCGGCCAGCTCAAGAGCCGTGCCGAAACGGCCGCCGGTCGCGAGTTCGAACAAGTGGTGCTGGGCCGCCCGGTGTTTTTCGTCGATGACGACCCGCTGGCTGACCAGGAAGCCGAAGACACCTTGGTCGAAGTGGCACGCAAGCTTGGTTTCAAGGACGTGTCGTTCCAGTACGAACCGATTGCCGCCGCCTTCGACTACGAGTCGACCATCGAAAAAGAAGAGCTGGTGCTGATCGTCGACATCGGCGGGGGTACCTCCGACTTCTCGCTGGTGCGCCTGTCGCCCGAGCGTCGTGGCATGGACAACCGTCACGACGACATCCTCGCCACCGGCGGCGTGCACATCGGCGGGACCGATTTCGACAAACAACTGAGCCTGCAAGGCCTGATGCCGCTGTTCGGCTACGGCAGCCGGATGAAGAGCGGCGCCTACATGCCGACCAGCCACCACATGAACCTGGCGACCTGGCACACCATCAACTCGGTGTACTCGCAAAAGTCCACCCTGGCGCTGGGCAGCATGCGCTACGACATCGAGGACACTGGCGGCATTGATCGCCTGTTCAAGCTGATCGAACAGCGCGCCGGGCACTGGCTGGCGATGGAAGTCGAAGAAACCAAGATCCAGCTGACCCACGCCGACAGCCGCCACGTGCCGCTGGACCGCATCGAGCCGGGCCTGAGCGTGGAACTGAGCCGCGCCCTGTTCGAATCGTCGATCGACGCCTTGCTTGAACGCGTGCGCGGCAGCGTTACGCAGCTGTTGAACGATGCCAACGTCTCGGTGGCGCAGGTCGATACGGTGTTCTTCACCGGCGGTTCAAGCGGCATTCCGGCGCTGCGCAACAGCGTCTCGGCGATGCTGCCGAACGCGCGACATGTGGAAGGCAATATCTTTGGCAGCATTGGCAGCGGTCTGGCGATCGAGGCGATGAAGCGTTACGGCGCGACGGCCTGATCCGGAATCGGCAGTGCGCCATTCGCGAGCAGGCTCGCTCCCACAGTGGATCGCATTTCAACTGAAGGAATGCGCTCAAAATGTGGGAGCGAGCCTGCTCGCGAAGAGGCCAGCTCAAACACTACAAATTCTGAATCAAACCATCCCGCCCAGCTTCAACTCACTCTTCAGATACGCGTAATAAATCGGACCCGCCACCACCCCCGGCAGGCCGAACGCGGCTTCGAACACCAGCATCGCCAGCAGCAACTCCCACGACTTGGCACTGATCTGCCCGCCGACAATGCGCGCGTTGAGGAAGTATTCGAGCTTGTGGATAAAAATCAGGTAACCCAGCGCCGCCACCGCCACCCAGATCGACAGCGACAGGCCGACGATGGTGATCAGCGTGTTCGACATCAGGTTGCCGATCACCGGCAGCAGGCCGAGCAGGAAGGTCAGGACGATCAGGGTCTTGGTCAGTGGCAGCTTGATGCCGAACAGCGGCAGGATCACCGCGAGGAAGATCGCGGTGAAGAAGGTGTTCAGCAGGGAAATCTTGATCTGCGCGAAGACAATGTTGCGGAAGGCTTGCACCAGCAGGTGCAGGCGATCAAACAGGGCGGCGGCCAGCGGCTTGCGCTTGGTCACATCCGGTATCCGCTGCAGGGCAATGATTGCGCCGAGGACCATGCCGATCAACAGGGTGACAAACATGTGCGCCGCGTCCTTGCCCACCAGTTGCAGGTCAGCCAGGTGTTTGCTCGCCCACTCACCAATCGCCACGCGGAACTCCGCAGCACTGGCCGGCAGATAGGCATCGAGAAACGGCGGCAGTTGCCCGCGCGCGCGATCAACCACGCCCATGAATTTGTCGAGCGAGGCGCCCGGGTTTTCCGCTTCGTGCAGCAGGAAACTGATAGCACCGGCAAAGATCAGCGCCAGCACGCTGACCACCAGGGTGCCCAGCAGCGCCACCGCCAGCCAGCGCGCGCGCCGGCCTTCGATCAATCGTTGCAGTTGCGGGGTGAGCATGTTGACCAACTCGAACACCAGCAAACCGGCCAGCAGGCTGGGCAACAAGCGCAGCGGCAATGCCAGCAGCAAACCGCCAAAAATAATGATGCAACTGACCCAAAACACAACATGACGCTCAGAAAACGTTGGCATACAGCCTCAAAACGAACGGCGTAAAAGGATTGGCAGTCTGCCAGCGATCCGGCGCCGAAGCGAGTAGATGCCCCGCATCCTGGTCGCGCCGAAAAGATCGCAGCCTGCGGCAGCTCCTANTCGCGGTCTCATGTAGGAGCTGCCGCAGGCTGCGATCTTTTGATCTTATTTTTTCTTCAGGCAATCACTCATGAAGGTCTTGCGCGCATCACCGGTCAGGGCCTTGGTTTTCGCGTCGGCGTTGCAGGTCTTCATTTTTTCCTGCTGCGGGGTCAGCACTTTGGCGTCATTGGCGGCCGGTGCAGCCTTGAGGCAGGTGCTCATGAAAGTCTTGCGCTCGTCGCCCTTGAGGCTCTTGGCGGTAGCGTCGGCATTGCAGGTGGTCATTTTGTTCTGTTGCGCCGTGGCGGCGAAACCCTGGGAACACAGGAGCAGACCGATCATCAACAAAGGCACACGCAACATCTTCATGGAGTTTTCTCCTTGTCGCCGCATCGATGGATGCGGCCTCCGCTGAAGTGTAGCCAAATCTTGTTACACCTTCCTGCCTTCCAGGTGGCTGCGCCGATACTGTTCCGGGGTACAGCCGGCCTGACGGGCAAACATGGCGATGAAGGCCGAGCCACTGCTGTAACCCAGATCGAAGGCGATCTCCTGCACGCTCTTCGTGCTTTCCAGTGCCTCGATGGCAGCCAGGTAACGCAGGCGCTGACGCCATTCGCCGAAACTCATGCCCAACTCGCGCACGAACTGCCGGGCCAACGTGCGCTCGCTGACGTGTACCTGCGCCGCCCAGTGCGCCAGCGGCTGGTTATTGCCGGGATCGGCCTGTAATGCATCGAGAATCGCCAGCAACCCGGGATGGCTCGCGTACGGCAGATAGCACTCATGTACCGGCGCCTGTTGCAGTTGATCGACCAGCACCTGGGCCAGACGCTGGTCGGCGTCGAGTTCGGGGATCTTCACGTCGCGGGCGGCGAAGTCCTTGAGAATCGCCTTGAGGATGTCGCTGATTGCCAGCGTGCAGGCGCGCGGCGGCAGATCGGCGCAAACCTTCGGATCGAGGCACACCGCGCGGTAGTTGACCGGTTGATGGCTGTAAAAACTGTGCTCGACCTGCGGCGGCACCCACACCGCGTACTGCGGCGGCGACATGAAGCGGCTGCCGTCGACGTCCATGTGCAGCACGCCGTGGGCCGCGTACTCCAGCGTGCCCCACGGATGGCGGTGCGGCGCGGCGTATTCATGGGTGTTGAAGTCGGCGTAGCGGAAGTACACCGCTGACGGCAGTTCGCTGAAATCCAGCAGATCGATGTGTTTACTGTTCATGCTGTCCGGTTGCAGAGGCAGGTTGTCCGGTTCGCAGTATAGGGCTGCATCCAGACAGGGGATAATCACGGTTCATCAACGTTCTGGTTTTAACTCATGCAATACGCGTTTCCCCTGCTGGCGATTTTCATCTGGGCCGGCAATACCGTGATCAACAAACTGGCGGTCGGGGCGATCTTCCCCGCCGAGATCGGTTTCTACCGCTGGCTGCTCGCCGGCCTGCTGTTCACCCCGTTCATGCTCAAAGCGGTGATCGCACACTGGCCGCAGATCCGCCCGAATCTGGGCAAGATCTTCATCCTCGGCGTGCTCGGGATGGCGGTCTATCAAAGCCTGGCCTACTTCGCCGCGACCCTGACCACGGCGACCAACATGGGCATCATTTTGTCGCTGATGCCGCTGATGTCGCTGGCCATGGCCATCATCAGCCTCGGCCAGCGCCTGACCGCTGGGGCATTGTTCGGCGCGGTGCTGTCGTTCGCCGGCGTGCTGGTGGTGGTATCGTCCGGCAGCCTCGGCGCGCTGCTGCAACATGGAGTGAACCTGGGTGACGCGATGATGCTGATCGCCACCCTGGCCTACGCGATCTACAGCACCCTGCTAAAAAAATGGCAGCTGCGCCTGCCGCCGCTGGTATTGCTGTACCTGCAGGTTCTGGTGGCGATTGTGGTGCTGTTTCCGCTGTACGCCGCCTCGCCGAAAACCGGCTTCACCGCGCAGAACATTCCGCTGGTGCTGTACGCGTGCCTGCTGGCCTCGATGCTCGCGCCGCTGGCGTGGATGCAGGCGGTGCAGCGTCTTGGGCCGAGCCGCACGACCTTGTTCTTTAACTTGTTGCCGTTGATTACCGCGCTGATTGCGGCGGTGGTGTTGAAGGAGCAGTTGGCGATGTATCACCTGGTGGGTGGGGTGTTGACGTTGGGTGGGGTGATTCTGTCGGAGCGCTGGACCACCGTTCTAGGCCGCAAACTCAGCGTTGCCTGATGGAAAAGATCGCAGCCTGCGGCAGCTCCTACAGGTGATCGCGTGGATGAACGCTGAAACCTTGTAGGAGCTGCCGCAGGCTGCGATCTTTTGATCTTGTCTTGGCTTTTACAAGCCGGCAGCCTTCAACCGCGCCGCATGCTCGACAAACAACCGCACCGGATCTGCGCCCTTGCCCACCAGCCCCAGCGACTGGTTGACGATATCGAAGTGATCCAGCGGATAGTCGTCGCCAATCACCGTGCCGAGGTGCGAGCTGTAGCGCCCGACCATCCCGTCACACTGCCCCGGCTCACGCACGAAGGTTTTCGCGAACAACCGGCAGCTGCGGTTGGTGCCGTCGAACAGGTTGCCACCGCGGTCAGTCTTGCCCGGCTGCAATGTGCCCGACCACGAGTAATAGCGCACGCCGTTGACCTCTTCCGGCCCGTGACCGCCCCAGGTCTCGGGCAGGCCCTGTGGATAACGCTGATTGAACAGCGCCACGCCCTCGCGGGTCAGCGATTGGTGCGAGGCGTGGATATCCACCGGCAGTTTCGGCCCGTGATAACCGGTTTCCAGCAATGCCATCAGCCAGCCGACAACACGCAGCAGCGCTTCGAGCAGACGGCCCTTGGCGGTGTTCGCCGGGTAGTGTTGCTGCAGATAGTCGGCCAGTTCCGAACCGTGATTGGGCCCGGCCACCGACGTTACCGAGGCGACCAGATCCGGCCGTTTGGCGGCGGCATAACGGGCGGTCAACGAACCCTGGCTGTGACCGAACAGATTGACCCTGGCGGCGCCGGTCTCGCGCAGAATCTCGTCAATCCGCGCCAGCAGTTGCTCGCCGCGCACCTCGGTGGAGTTGAGCGGCGACACCTGTACCGCAATCACCGTCGCCCCGCCACGGCGCAACGCCTTGATGATCCCGTACCAGTACGGATACAGCAGCAGCCGGATAAACCCGAGCATGCCCGGCACCAGCACCAGTGGATAACGTGTCGCCGTACTTTGTGACATGGGCAAACATCCTTGTGGTCGTGAGTGGAGGCCTGACGTGCAAAACATCCGCCAAGCCTCCTCCTTGATGATGACAACGGCACCCTCAGCCTACTTCAGGCCCACCACCCCCGCCACAATCAGCCCCACCGACAGCAGTTTGACCAGAGTCAGGCTCTCGCCGAGCAGGGCAAAGCCGAGAAACACCGTGCCCAGCGAGCCGATCGCCGTCCAGATCGGGTAGGCAATGCTCACCGGCAACTCGCGCAGGGCCAGCGTCAGGAAGTAAACCCCGCCAATCGCCGCGAGCACCGTGATCAGCGACGGCCACAACCGGGTGAAGCCTTCGGCGTACTTCATGCCCATGGCAAACGTGACTTCGAACCCGGCGGCGATCAGCAGGAACAGCCAGGCCACTTAGAACGTCCGGGCGAGGTCGAGCAAACGCTGCTCGGCCTCGGCCACTGACACGGCGAAGGTGCGCTCGGCCGACTCCTCGCCCTCGGCCGCGACCACCGTGACGTCGTTGATACCGATAAAGCCCAGCGCGGTGCGCAACCACGGATCGGCGTGGTTCAGTGCTTCCAGTTCACCGCCGGGGCCGAAACCGAATCCGCCGCGACTGGTGACAATCAACGCTTTCTTGCCCAGCAGCAGCGGGGTGTACTGGGCCACGCCGTTGTCGAGGGTGTGGTCGAACGTCAGGCCCAGGCGCACGATCTGATCGACCCAGGCCTTGAGGCCGCTGGGCACGCTGAAGTTGTACATCGGCGTGGAAATCAGCAGCAGGTCATGCTCGAACAACTCGCTGACCAATTGATCGCTGAGCGCCAGATCGGCCTGCATCGACAGTGGACGCGCCTCGGGCTCAGGATGAAACGCGGCAGCGACAAACGCTTCGTTGACTGGCGGGATCAGCGCGCGCCCGACTTCACGGCGGGTGATCTGCGCCTGCGGATGGCGCAATCGCCAGGCGCTGAGAAAGCTTTCCGCGAGGCGCCGTGAATGCGAACGGTCACCCCGTGGGCTGGCATGTATTGCAAGAATTTTGCTCATCTGTATTTGCTCCGGACTAGAATCAAACGGCTTGTGGCTTGCAGCTTGAAGGGCGTGACCGCGTCCGTTCAAATGAGCAAAAATCAGTCGGGATGAATTCATTTCATCCATGGAGTTTTCAATGTTCGCCTCGTTGCCGCTGACCGCTCTGCGCGCCTTCGAATCCGCTTCGCGCCTGCTGAGTTTCAAGGCCGCCGCCGAAGAGCTGTCGGTCACGCCCACGGCAATCTCTCATCAGATCCGTACGCTGGAAGACTGGCTCGGCGTCGCCCTGTTCGAACGTTTGCCGCGTCAGGTGCGCCTGACCGAAGGTGGCGAGCGGCTGTTTCGCAGCCTGCACGGCGCGCTGCTGGAAGTGGCGCAAAGCGTCGATACCCTGCGCCCGCAACGCAGCGGCAGCAGCCTGACGCTGTCGACCACGGCCGCCTTCGCCGCGCTATGGCTGGTACCGCGCCTCGGGCGCTTTTATGCGCAGCACCCGAACATCAACGTGCGCCTCGATACCCACTGCGAAGTCATCGACTTGCATCAGGACGCCAGCGTCGATCTGGTGCTGCGCTACAGCCTTGACGACTACCCCAATCTTTACGGCTTGTGCCTGTTCGATGAGGCGTTCGGCGTGTACGGCTCACCGGAGCAGGTGGCGCTGGCCGCCCGGCGCACGCCGGCGCTGATCAGCGTGCGCTGGCACAACTCGAAGCTGTATGCCCACGGCTGGGAAGCGTGGTGCGCCCGCGCAGGTGAGAACTGGCTGAACCAGCATCCCGCAATGCGCGAATACGACGAAGAGCACTACGCCTTGCAAGCGGCAATTGCCGGGCAAGGCTTGGTCCTTGCGAGCAATATTCTGGTCTCGCAGAGCGTCGCCAGCGGTTTACTGGTGCCGTACAAGGGGCAGGTGCAGGTTGAGGGTGCCGGCTACAGCGCGCTGTGTGTGCCGGGACGGGAGCGCCATCCGCCGGTGCGGGCGTTTTTTGCCTGGTTGCAGGAGGAGGCCGCGTTGTCCGGACTGACGCCAAGATCGCAGCCTTCGGCAGCGCCTACAGGGGGGACGGCGCAAATCTCGTAAAACTTTTTGCATCGCGCAGGACTCACAACCAGGGTAAGCGATCACGCCTGTAGAGCGTGGCGCCCATTGGATTAGCCTCCTGGAGATCGAAATGAGCGATGACCTGCACTTGTCGGATGTCAAAACCCTGCGCGAACGTGCGCGGCAACACGTCGAGAACGGCGCGGTAACCGAAAGCTACAGTGCCAACCGTGAAGAGGTGCTGCGCCTGCTCAACGAATCGCTGGCCACCGAACTGGTCTGCGTGCTGCGCTACAAGCGCCACTACTTCATGGCCAACGGTCTGAAAGCCAATGTGGCCGCTGACGAATTTCTCGAACACGCCACCCAGGAAGCACAACACGCCGACCGTCTGGCCGAGCGCATCGTGCAACTGGGCGGCGAGCCGGAGTTCAATCCGGACCTGCTGTCGAAAATGTCCCACGCCCAATACGTGGCCGGGAACACCTTGAAGGAAATGGTCTATGAGGACCTGGTGGCCGAGCGGATCGCCATCGACAGCTACCGCGAGATCATTCAGTACATCGGCGAAAAAGACCCGACGACTCGGCGCATCTTCGAAGACATCCTCGCGCAGGAAGAAGAGCACGCCGATGACATGGCCGACATTCTGAAAGACCTGTAAGCCTTTCAAAACCACCTTCGCGAGCAAGCTCGCTCCCACACTGGAATCCATTTCAAATGTGGGAGCGAGCCTGCTCGCGAAGGGGACGCTACAGAAACAAAAAGATCGCAGACTGCGGCAGCTCCTACATTCCACTGTAGGAGCTGCCGCAGGCTGCGATCTTTTGCTCTTGCCTTACTTGGTTGGCTTGACGGTCACGGGCGCCTTGCCCGCCTTCATCTGCTCAAGCAGAGGCGCACACTGATTCGGCTCCCCGCCACTCGGCGCCACCAGCGCCAGCAGCCCCGCCGCTGGTGCAGCGATCACGCCCAGTGCAACCATTCCCGCCCCGCGCAGCATCAACGGTACAGCCTTGACCCCGGCGTCCGGCTTGATGAACTTGCCGCGCACGTACAGCGGTGAACGCAGCGAAATCAGACGCCAGCCCTTGGATTCCGGGGTCACGGTCAGGTCCAGTTGCTCGGTGGCCATGTTCGCCGTGCCGTCGATGTAGATGATCGCGTTCTCGGTATCGAACACAAACAGCCGAGTGGTCGCCAGACCCGTCTTGATGTCGAAGTCCGCCGCCGCGCAGTTGATCTTCACTTCCTTGTCGCCAAAGATCTTGCCGACCACGTAGTTGCCGACGTTGAGCCCTGCCAATTCCATCAGCTCACGGCTGATCGCGCCGTCGTTGATCAGCATCTTCAACTGGCCATTGGCGCCGCCGAGCAGCTTGGCCACCGAATTGCCGCGGCCGCTGATATCGGCGTCGCCATTGAGCTCACCGAAACTGGTTTTCATCGGTTCGAAGGTCGGGAACAACTGCTTGAGTTTGAACCCGCGCGCGGTCAGTTTGGCCCGCCCTTCCAGCGGTTCGGCGCGACCGTTGAGGCGGATCTGCGCGTCCAGATTGCCGCCGGCCACGCCGAAGCGCAGCGGTTCCAGGCTGAGCTCGCCGTCGTTGAGTTTCAGGTGGGTATAAAGGTCGGTGAAGGGCAGTTTTTCGCTGTGCACGATGCGTTTGCCGGTGAACTCGACGTCGGCATCCATCGCGCGCCAGCGGTCGGTCTTGAACTCTTCAACCGGCAGCACTTTGTCGGTCGGCTGCTTGCTCTCGCCGCCGCGGGCCTTTTGCTTGTCATTCGAGTCGGCGCCGATCAGCGGCGCGAGGTCGGCGAACAGCAGTTGATTGGACAGCAGCGCGCCACTGAGTTTTGGCCGAGGCTGACTGGCGACGTAGGTCAGATCGCCATGAATGTCACTGCCGCCGATCTTGCCGTTGAATTGCTCGTAGGTGAATTTCGCCCCGGCGGCGTCATGCAATTTGGCAATCAGATGGCCGTCGGTGGAGTACGGCGGCGTGTCCGGCAGGGTCACGCCGGTTAGCGGATAGAGGTTGCCGAGGCTGGCACCGGCCAGTTTCAGCCGCAGATCGAGAGCACCGAGGTTGAGCGGGTCGGTCAACGTGCCGGCGAGTTCGAGGCTGGTGGCGCCGATCTTCGCCTGGGCCTGCAGCGGGAACGGTTTGTTCGCGTCCTGCAACGCCAGCAACCCGCCGATTTTGCCCTGGCCGGTGAGATTCTGGCCGTGGTACTGGCCTTTGACCTTCAGCGCGAACGCATAGTCCTGCGGCGCGGTGCCTTTGTCCTGGGCCGTTTTCGCGGCTTTGTCACCGACGATTTCGCTGAACGGAATCGGTTTGCCCAGCGGGTCGATCACCACGTCGAGATTGGTCTTCAGCGTCTGGTCGTCCAGCGTGACATGGCCCTTGTCGAAACCGATGGCGCCGATGTCCACCACCCAGTTCGACGGTTCGGCGTTCGGGTCTTTCGGGTCGAACTTGAAGGTCCAGTTGGCGCGCCCATCGGCCAAGCGTTGCAGTTGCGCATTGGGTTCGGTCAGGTCGATCCGCGGGATCGTCACCCGTTGCGCCAGCAGGGCCAGCGGCGAGATGCGCAGCTCCACGCGTTTGAGCGTGACCATCTGCGGCTGCTTCGACCAGTCCGGATTACCCAGCGTCAGGTCTTCAGCCACCACGTGCGGCCACGGCACCCAGGCCCGCCAGCCGCCCTCGTCCGGCTCACGCTGCCAGATCACCGCGAGGTTGCCATTGATGGCAAACGGTCGATGCAGTTCTTCCGAAACTTTGGCGTTGAGCGGCGGTTTGATCCGGTTCCAATCGAAGAACACGATGATCAGAACGAGTACCGCCAGCAGCAGTACGAGGATGGCGAAGGTCCAACTGAAGATTTTCCCGGTGCGCGTCATGCACAAAACTCCTGATGACGACCGCACGCCGACTTCGCGACGCACAGCTGAAACGGCGGGCCAAAGCGGCCCTCATGAATTCTACGACTGGCAAACAGTGCGCAGGTTTAATCGGAATATAGATTCCGTGGCAAAAAATCGCCCGAATGCTGACCGATTGGTCGAACAGCGTTACCGCCACCCGCACATTTGCGAGGCGCGAGTGAGTCGAAAATACCCACTGCGGTGCAAAACCGCCGCCCGCAAACGCCCGAGCTAGAGCGCCTCGGCAGAACAATCAATTCTGTTGATTATTACCATTGCGTTTATGAACTTTTATATCGACTTATCGAGAGTAGCATTGGCTTCGTACCCACTTTATCGCCCTCCCAAGGAGCAACCCATCATGAAACGCCAATTACTGCTCAGCCTTACCCTGTCGATGCTAGCCAGCACTGCTTTCGCCCTGCCCGCTGCCGATCAGGCTACCCCACAAGTGAAATCCAGCCACTCGGTGTTCAGCCAGACTGTGGCTGCTGATGGCGGCGACCGCACACCACAAGGCCAGACCCTGGCTGAAAACGGCCGTAATCGTCTGGAAGAAAAAGGCCTGGTACAAGATGGCTACGACAAGACGCCACAAGGCCAAGCTGTAGCAGAAGGTGGCCGTGATCGTCTGGAAGAGAAAGGTCTGGTGCAAGACGGCTATGACAAGACTCCACAAGGTCAGACCCTGGCTTCCGATGGCAGCGACCGCACTCCACAAGGCCAGACCCTCGCTGAAGGTGGTGGTGACCGCACCCCACAGGGCCAGACCCTTGCCGAAGACGGTTTCGACAAAACCCCACTGGGCCAAGCCGTTGCCGAAGGTGGTGGTGACCGTGTGATCGAACGCAACAGCGCTTTGAGCTAAGCCCATGGCGGCCTGGAAAAAAAGCCCAATCACCGGATTGGGCTTTTGACTTTTTCAGCACTGGCAATCTGCAAAACCCTTTTTTACCGCTGACATTCCCCCTGCCGTTCGACGCCAGCAAAGCCGATTTGCTAGAGTGCGGCGCTTGTCCCGCTCAAGAAAACGCCTTTGCGATGCTGCCCCGCGCCGAACAGAAACAACAGACCCGCAATGCCCTGATGGACGCTGCCCGCCATTTGATGGAAAGCGGCCGAGGATTCGGCAGCCTGAGCCTGCGCGAAGTAACCAAGACCGCCGGCATCGTGCCCACCGGTTTCTATCGGCATTTTGCCGACATGGACGAGCTGGGGCTGGTGCTGGTCAGTGAAGTCGGCCAGACCTTCCGCGAGACCATCCGCCTGGTGCGCCACAACGAATTCGTCATGGGCGGCATTATCGATGCGTCGGTGCGGATCTTCCTCGACGTGGTCAGCGCCAACCGCTCGCAATTTCTGTTTCTCGCCCGCGAACAGTACGGCGGCTCGCTGCCGGTGCGTCAGGCGATCGGTCGTCTGCGCGAGAACATCAGCGCCGACCTCGCCGCCGACCTGACGCTGATGCCCAAGTTGCAACATCTGGATGCAGCCGGCCTGAGCGTGATAGCCGACCTGATCGTCAAATCGGTGTTCGCCACCCTGCCGGACATCATCGACCCGCCTGCCGAGGCCCTGCCGGAACATTTGACACCCCAGGCGAAGATCACCCAGCAATTGCGCTTCATCTTTATCGGCCTCAAGCACTGGCAAGGGCTGGGCAGCACCGAGTAAAGATCAAAAGATCGCAGCCTTCGGCAGCTCCTACACCAACCCCCTGTAGGAGCTGCCGAAGGCTGCGATCTTTTTTATTGGCCACAAATTGGTGCATGTAAAAATCTTCACGCACCAAAATCTTCCAAAATTCTGCAACATCTTGAAACATCCTCTACGCTCCGACAGGGATTTCCTACATCTCGCACGGTTGGCAAGCCCCTTGCTCTAGCCCTCTCTACAGTCCACTGCTGGAAGCTTTCCGATGCTGGTGATTCATCGCAGAATCGACCCTCAACCTGTCTGGTCCGCCGAGTTGCACCTGACCTTCGAAGCGCGGAGCAAAAGCCGTCTGCGCTGTTTCAGTGCCGATGGCGAAGACGTCGGGCTGTTTCTGGAGCGTGGTCAGGCGCCGTTATACGACGGCGAATGCCTGCAGGCCGAAGACGGCCGCATCGTTCGCGTCTGCGCCCGCCCCGAGCAACTGCTGCACGTCACCTGCGCCAATGCCTTTGAACTGACCCGCGCCGCCTATCACCTGGGCAACCGCCACGTCGCTCTGCAAGTCGGCGATGGCTGGCTGCGTCTGCTCGATGATTACGTGCTCAAGGCCATGCTCGAACAGCTCGGCGCGCAGGTCGAAGCGATTGAAGCGCCGTTCCAGCCGGAGCACGGTGCCTACGGCGGCGGCCATCACCATTCGCGGCATGGCGACGAAGATTTCAATTACGCGCCCAAACTCCATCAGTTCGGCGTTCGCCTGTGAATCCGGCCTGGGCGCTGCTGCGCCTGGCCAGTCCGCAACTGCCGATTGGCGGCTACAGCTATTCGCAAGGCCTGGAAATGGCGGTGGATAACGGCCGCGTGAACAACCCGGACAGCGCCCGGCGCTGGATCAGCGATCAACTGCTGCTCAACCTCGCCCGTTTCGAAGCGCCGCTGCTGCTCGCCCATTGTCAGGCTGCGGCCGAGGAAAACTGGCCCGAGTTGCTGCATCTCTGCGAAACCCACCGCGCCAGCCGCGAGACCCGCGAGTTGCATCTGGAGAGTCGGCAGATGGGTTACTCGCTGCAGCAGTTGCTCAACGGTCTGCCGGAACTCGACGCGCCGGCCCGCCGCTTTCTTGAGCAATGCGCGGAACCGCATCTGGCCCTCGGCTGGGCACTCGCCGCCCGTGCCTGGCAAATCAGCCCACAGGATGCGCTCGCCGCGTGGCTATGGAGCTGGCTGGAAAACCAGCTCGCGGTATTGATGAAAACCCTGCCGCTGGGCCAGCAAGCCGCCCAGCGCCTGACCAGCGAACTGCTGCCGCTGCTGCAACAAGCGCAGCAGGACGCCACCCGCATTAATCCCGAACACATCGGCAGCGCCGCGTTCGGCCTGTCCCTGGCGTGCATGGCGCATGAGCGCCAGTACAGCCGACTGTTTCGCTCTTAGGAGAACAAACCATGAACACACAACCCCTGCGCGTCGGCATCGGCGGCCCGGTCGGTTCCGGCAAAACCGCATTGACCCTGGCCCTGTGTCTGGCGCTGCGTGATCGCTACAACCTGGCCGTCGTCACCAACGACATCTACACCCGCGAAGACGCCGACTTTCTGGTGCGCAACGAAGCACTGGCACCGGAACGCATCATCGGCGTGGAAACCGGCGGCTGCCCGCACACGGCAATCCGCGAGGACGCCTCGATCAACCTCGAAGCCGTCGATCAACTGAACCGACGCTTTCCGGGGCTGGACCTGATTCTGGTCGAATCCGGTGGTGACAACCTGTCGGCAACCTTCAGCCCGGAGCTGTCAGACCTGACCATTTACGTGATCGACGTCTCTGCCGGCGACAAGCTGCCGCGCAAGGGCGGGCCGGGGATCTGCAAGTCCGATCTGCTGGTGATCAACAAGATCGATCTGGCGCCGCTGGTCGGCGCGTCGCTGGAAATGATGAACAGCGACACCCAGCGCATGCGTAACGGCAAGCCGTTCGTCTTCAGCAACCAGAAAACCGGCCAGGGCCTGGAAGACATCATTGCCTTCATCGAACGCCAAGGCCTGCTGAACGCCGCCTGATTCATTGACCAACAAGGAAGCTTCTCCATGACACTCAAACGCATTCTCGGCGCCGTGGCGCTGCTGCTGACCCCGGCCCTCGCCTTCGCCCACCCGGGCCACGGCGACAGTGGGCTGGTCGCCGGTATCAGCCACCCGATCGGCGGCCTCGACCACTTGCTGGCGATGATTGCGGTCGGCCTGTGGGCGGCGCAGCAACAAGGCGCGGCGCGCTGGGCGCTACCGTGCACGTTTGTCGGCACCATGCTGATCGGCGGCATGCTCGGTTTTGAAGGGCTGGAGTTGCCGGCGCTGGAAAGCGGGATCGCCGCTTCGGTGCTGGCGCTGGGTCTGGCAGTGGCACTGGCGGTGCGTCCACCGCTGGTGATGGCGGTGGCGGCAACGGCGCTGTTTGCGCTGTTCCACGGTGTGGCGCATGGCCTGGAACTGCCGGACATGAGCAGTCCTTGGGCGTATGCCGCCGGTTTTGTCGCGGCGACGGCGGCGCTGCATGCGGCGGGTTATGCCGTGGTTCGTGTTCTGCCGCAGGCTGCTGCGCCGTTGGTGCGAGTGGCAGGTGCTGCTTCGGCGGTGACTGGCGCCTGGTTGCTGGCCGGCTGATCTTTATCGCCCCCACAATTGGACTGCACTCTCCTGTAGGAGCTGCCGCAGGCTGCGATCTTTTGACTTTGATTGTTAAAAGCCAGATCAAAAGATCGCAGCCTGCGGCAGCTCCTACAGAATCAAGCTGCGAATCCGATTCAATTATGGGAGCGGGCTTGCTCGCGAAGGCGGACTGACAGACTCCGCGTCTCTAAGGCCCGCCGCTCTGCTACCATGTCGCGCAATCGCCCCAGCCGTGACGACGTCCGCCAATGCCCCATGCTTGCCGCTCCACCTCCCTGCCCGAATTGACCGCCCTGTTCAGCGACGTGCAACAGCACTTTCTGAACGTGATCGTGCCGCTCTGGCAAGGCCCGGGCTGGAACGCCGACATGGCGCTGCCTTACGAGGCACTCGACGCGGCGCACCAACCCTTGCCACCGCAACGCTACCGGGCGATGGCCTGCGCACGGCAGCTGTACCTGTTTTCCAGCCGGATCGGGGTTGTGGATAACGCCGAGGTGCGCGCCGCCGCGCTGTTCCGCTCGCTGCAACGGCACTTCCATGATGCCGAGCACGGCGGCTGGTTCTACAGCATCGACGCGCAAGGCCAGCCGCTGGATCAGCGCAAAGACCTCTACACCCACGCCTTCATCCTGTTCGCCTGCGCCCATTACTGGGCCAAGTCCCGCGAGCCGTTGGTGGAATCCACGCTCAACGCTGCACTGGAAGTGATCGCCCAGCGCTTCGCCACTGGCGATGGCTTGTACGAAGCGTGCCTGGACCGCGACTGGAGCAACCTGCAAAGCGGTCCGCTGCAAAACCCGCTGATGCACCTGGCCGAAGCGTTCCTCGCCACCCTCGCCGTGCGCGAGGATGCGGCAACGCAGCACGCGCTCGTCGAATTATGCACAGGCATGCAGCAACACTTCGTCGATCCGCAGCACGGCGTGCTGATGGAGAAACCGCTGGGCGCTGTGGATAACTGGTACGAGCCGGGGCATCAGTTCGAATGGTATTTCCTGCTGGAGTCGTCATCACTGCTGCGCGGCTCGAAACTGCACGCGGCGCTGGACCGGGCATTCGCTTTCACCGAACAATTCGGCGTTGAACAAACTTCAGGCGCAGTGCGGGCAATGCTCGATCTGCAACGGGATGGTCGCCCGAAAGATTCGACCCAACGCATCTGGGCACAGGCAGAATATTTGCGCGCCCTGACCTTGCGTCCGGACAGCGAAGCCGCGGTACTGCGCCAGTTGCAGGCGCTGCAGCAACGGTTTCTGCATGCGGGCGGGTGGCATGAGTGCCGGGATGAACTGGGTGAGGTCAGCCGCAAGGACATGCCATCGACCACGCCTTATCACTTGGCGACGTGCTATAGCGGATTGGCTGAATACCTGCGCTGATCTCATGAAAAATGGGATTGCTGTTGCAAAGGGATTACTGTGGTGAGGGGATTTATCCCCGACGGCGCGAAGCGCCCCTAAAACAGCAGGGCCGCTGCGCAGCCCATCGGGGCGGTGCGACGTTTCGCTAAATCCCCTCGCCACAAATGTGTTGTCAGCCTAAATGGGGGGTTACATCACGCAATCCACTTCTTGTCGCCCGTGAAGCTGATGGTCAACCAGCGCGCCGCATCCGGCTCGCCCAACTGCGCCGAAATCTCCTCCCGCAACGCATCCAGTTGCCCAACGCTGTGCAACCGGTAATTCGCCGGCAACACCACATGAATCTCGATGAACCGCGCCCGTCCGTGCTTCTGCACGTAGGTCACGTAATCGTCGAAACCGTGTTCGACCTTCGCCGCCTCCATGACCTGACGCACCTGATCATCCAGCGTATCCGGGGCAATACCCAGCACATCGCGCAGCGCCGGGCCGAGGATCTTGAACGCCGGCGGCAACATGGTCAGCGCCAGCACGATCAGGATCAGCGGGTCGACAAATTTCGCCCACGCCTCAAAGCCCTGGGCCTTGAGCAGCAGCGCCACGAGAAAACTGATCAACAGGCCGACCGAGAGCATCGCGTCCACCAGCCAGCTGATGTTGTCGAACTGGATCAGGCTGGACTTGAGTTTGCGATTGCGCCGACGCACGTAGAAGAAGTAGGCGAACTCGACGACGGTGAACACCGCCGCATAAATGATCACCAAGCCCAGCTCGATGTCGCGGCCGCCGTTGATGATGCCGAACACACCGTTGAGAAACGCATAGATAGCGATCAACAGCAGGAAACTGCCTTCGATCAGCAGCACCATCGGCTCCAGATGCCAGAAACCGAACTGGAAGCGATGATTGCTTTCTTTGGCGATCAACCTGGCGGTGATCAACATCAGTACTTTGATGAACGTTGCGATCAGCGAGAAAAAACCATCGAAAAGGATGGATTGCGAACCTGAAACAAAACCGGTGACGATCCCGGCAATCGACACCGCGAACATCAGGATGGTCGATTGTTTGAGCAACGACTGCTCACCTCGGTTACTCACGTAGCCTCCTCTAAAAACCTTTGAACCGCGGGGTGCGGTGGGGTTTGTCGGAGATGAGTTTACCTTACCGCCATGTTTTGCCTGTTACGGCCTCATCGCTGGCAAGCCAGCGATGGCCATTATGCGGTCTTACGCCTTGTTACGCTCGATGGCGAACCCGGCCCAGGTCTGGCTCACCGGCATCAGCTCCAGGCTGTTGATGTTGATGTGTGCTGGCGCGTTGAGCACCCAGAAAATCGTTTCGGCGATGTCCTGCGGCTGGATCGGCTCGGCCCCGGCGTAGGTGGCGTTGTAGCGTTCCTGGTCACCGGCAAAACGCACCAGCGAGAACTCGCTTTCGCACAGGCCCGGCTCGATGTTGCTGACGCGCACGCCGGTGCCCTGCAGGTCGCAGCGCAGGTTCAGCGAGAATTGCTTGACGAACGCCTTGGTCGCGCCATACACGTGGCTGCCCGGGTACGGATAGTTACCGGCGATGGAGCCGAGGTTGACGATGCCGGCGCCACGGCCGTGAGCGATCAACCGTGGCAACAGCAGGCGAGTGCTGTACATCAGGCCTTTGACGTTGGTGTCGACCATGGTGTCCCAGTCGTCGAGGTCGCATTTGGGTGCCGGATCGACGCCCAGCGCCAGCCCGGCGTTGTTGATCAGGCCACGCAGCTTGGCGAACGACGGCGGCAGATTGGCAATTGCCTCTTCCATCGCCTTGCGGTCACGTACATCAAGTACCAGGCCATGCACTTCAGTCTGCTCCGACAGTTCGGCGCACAGGGCATTCAGACGCTCTGCACGACGACCGGTCAACACCAGTTTCCAGCCAGCCTCGGCAAATCGACGGGCACAGGCTTCACCAAAACCGGAGGTTGCGCCGGTAATAAACAGGGTGTTGGACATCGTGTTCTCCTTGCGTCGGCCGCCAGCGCAGCCATTGGAATAGAAAATCAGCAGCCAGCATGCCCGGCCCGGCATTTACGAGCAACACCCGCACCGGGACATATTCCGATCAAATTTTGATCAACCGTCGCTACGCCATACCTGCCGTGGCCTGTAGCCATGTGCACGCACGTTATCCACAGTCCCTTCCACAGTTTCCGGGGGCAAGTAGAAACGCGCAAAGCCGCGCCACACAAGGCTTTGCGCGGAAAATAGAAAGTTTTTTGCTTGACCCTGAAGCCGCGGTTGTGCCGGAGATGGCATTTTGCACGACCGGCCGGTCAGTGCGGTGATTGCGCGAGGCCAGTAATTACGGCCCTCAGCGCGGTCTTTCCAGAGTTTAGTCACAGACTTATCCACAGGCTTGTTCACATGGAATTGCCTCTACTGCGCGGCCCAGAAAAAGGTTGACAACAGCGTCTTCGGCTCCCGCAAAAACGCCTGATCAAAAAGCGATCACCCGCCTGCAAGCCACGTCACACAAGGGCTTCAGCCAGCTACTCCCACGTTATTCACAGCCAGCTCCACAGCAAACGGGGACAAGTCAAAACTGTGGAAAAACAGCCATTTGCAGCGTCTATATGTCGCGCTTTGACAGCGATGGGAATTTGTTTTCCACAATTTCAGAATGTGCTTGATGTCCTGGCTTGATTCCATGTAGGAGCTGCCGAAGGCTGCGATCTTTTGATGTTGTTTTGANATCAAAAGATCGCAGCCTTCGGCAGCTCCTACAGGGGTTGTGGTGGTTTGAGATGTAAAAGCCCCGGGACTCGCGTCGCCGGGGCTGTGCATGACAACGGTTGGGTCAGTGCCCGCCCAGATAAGCGTTACGCACCTCCTCGTTCACCAGCAGCTCTTTACCGGTACCGGTCAGGCGAATCTCGCCATTGACCATCACATACGCCCGGTCCGACAGCTTCAACGCATGGTTGGCGTTCTGCTCGACGAGGAAAATGGTCATGCCGGTTTTCGCCAGTTCACGCAGGGTGGCGAAGATCTGTTTCACCACGATCGGCGCCAGGCCCAGGCTCGGTTCATCAAGCAACAACAGCTTCGGCCGACTCATCAAGGCGCGGGCAATGGCGAGCATTTGCTGTTCGCCGCCGGACATGGTCATCGCCCGCTGAGTGCGGCGCTCTTCGAGCCGCGGGAACAGCTCGAACATGCGCTGCATGTCCTCTTTGGCGTACTTGTCGCCAATCGGGATGGTGCCCATCAGCAGGTTTTCCTCGACGGTCATGTCGGGGAACACCCGCCGCCCTTCCGGCGACTGCGCGATGCCGTTGGAGGCGATGTAGTGCGAGGACTTGTGGGTGATGTCGATGCCTTGATAGAGGATCTGTCCGCCCGCCGCCCGTGGCTGGCCGAAGATCGACATCAGCAGCGTCGATTTGCCCGCGCCGTTGGAGCCGATCAGGCTGACCGTCTCGCCTTCGTTGATCTCAAGCGACACGCCTTTGAGGGCCTGGATCGGGCCATAGAACACGTCCAGGCCTTTGAGTTCGAGGATCGGTTTGCTCATACCAGTTCCTCTTCGTCGGCGCCCAGGTAGGCGGCAATCACTTTTGGATCGTTGCGAATCGCATCGGGTCCACCCTCGGCGATGACCACGCCGTGATCCAGCACCACGATGTGGTCGGAAATGCTCATGACCATGCCCATGTCGTGTTCGATCAGCACCACGGTCAGATCATGCTCGTCGCGCAGCAGCCGGATCATCGCGCTCAGCGCTTCGGTTTCCTGAGGGTTGAGGCCGGCGGCCGGTTCGTCGAGGCAGATGATCTGCGGCCGCGTGCACATGGCCCGGGCGATCTCCAGACGACGTTGCTGACCGTAGGACAGCTCACCGGCCAGGCGGTTGGCGCAGTCCACCAGATCGACCACTTCGAGCCAGTAGAACGCGCAGTCCAGCGCATCGCTTTCCGCTTTGCGGTAGCCCTTGGTGTTGAGGATGCCGGCGAGCATGTTGCGGTTGACCCACATGTGCTGCGCCACCAGCAGGTTTTCCAGCACCGACATTTCCTTGAACAGGCGAATGTTCTGGAAGGTCCGGGCCAGACCGGCGCGGTTCACCAGATGCGTGCCACCAAACATCTTGTAATACAGGCGACTGAGGAAGCTTTTCGGCGAGACGAAGTCGGTCGGTTTGAACGACTCGCCCAGCAATTGGATGACGTTGGTCTGCTTGCCGCGCACGTTGAGTTCGATCTTGCCGCCGGAGGCCTTGTAGAACCCGGTCAGGCAGTTGAATACCGTGGTCTTGCCGGCACCGTTCGGCCCGATCAGGGCAAAAATCGAGTTGCGTTTGACCTTGAGGCTGACATCGCTCAAGGCCTTGATGCCACCGAAGTGCATCATCAGTTTTTCCACAGAGAGTACGACTTCACTCATGGCGCAGTCCTCTCATAGTGAATGGCACCTTTGCGTGGAGTGACCCCGGTACGGCTGATGCGGATCAGCCCTCGAGGTCGCCAGATCATCATCAACACCATCAGGATGCCGAACAGCAGCACGCGATATTCCGCGAAGCCGCGCAGCAGTTCCGGAGCAACCGTCAGCACGAACGCTGCGATCACTACGCCGATGGTCGAGCCCATGCCGCCGAGCACGACGATGGCGAGGATCAGCGCCGATTCGAAGAAGGTGAACGAGGTCGGGTTGACGAAGCCTTGATAGGTGGCGAAGAACACCCCGGCCAGACCTGCGGTCGACGCACCGATGGTGAACGCCGAGAGCTTGACCAGTACGTGGTTCAGGCCCATCGAGCGGCAGGCGATTTCATCTTCGCGCAAGGCTTCCCAGGCGCGGCCCACCGGCATTTTCACCAGACGATGCTTGATGTACAGCACGGCCAGCACCACCAGGAACAACACCGTATAGATGAAGTAATACTTCACGTCCGGGTTGTAGGCGATGCCGAAAAACTCATGGAACGGTACCCCGCCATCCTTGGCCCGCTTGCCGAATTCCAGGCCGAAGAACGTCGGCAAGGGCGCCGGCATGCCGTTCGGCCCGCCGGTCAGCGACAGCCAGTTGTTGAGGATCAGGCGGATGATTTCACCGAAGCCCAGGGTCACGATGGCCAGATAGTCACCGTGCAGACGCAGCACCGGAAAACCGAGGATGCAGCCGGCCAGACCCGCGGTGATCGCCGCCAGCGGCAGCACAGTCCAGAAGCCCAGCCCGAGGTATTGATAACCGAGCGCCAGACCGTAGGCACCGATGGCGTAGAACGCCACGTAACCGAGGTCGAGCAGACCGGCGAGGCCAACCACGATGTTCAGCCCCAGCCCCAGCAGCACGTAGATCAGCCCGAGGATGACCACGCCCAGCAGGTACGAGTTGGAGACAAACGGCACAATCACCGCCAGCACAATCAGCAGTGGAATGATCCAGCGCAGGCGTGATTTGTGATCGGCAGGCAGCACATGTACACCGGAACCGGTGCTCTCGAATCCGTCGAGGATCTTCAGGCCCTTGGGCGTCTGCAGAAACAGGCTCAAGGCAAAGCGGCCGATCATGACAATGCCGATGATCCACGCCACGCGGGTTGGTTCGAGGTTGAAGCTGTAGCCGTCGAGCACGACACCGACAATCGGGCCGAACACGATCAAGGCAATAAGGCCGGCCAGAATCGCCTCAACCAGGCTTTTTTTGATATCGATGTTTTTTTGAGTGGTTGAAGACATCGCTTACACCTTCGACACAAGAGGACGGCCCAACAGGCCCTGAGGCCGGAAGACCAGAACAAGTACGAGCAGCGAGAAGCTGAACACGTCTTTGTAGTCGGAGTTGACCAGGCCCGAGAACAGCGACTCGGAGATCCCGAGAATGATCCCGCCGAGCATCGCGCCGGGCAGTGAGCCGATCCCGCCGAGCACGGCGGCGGTGAACGCCTTGATGCCGATGACGAAGCCTGCGTAGAAGTCGAACGTGCCGTAGTTCATGGTGATCAGCACGCCGGCCAGAGCTGCCATCGCTGCACCGATGATGAACACGTAGGAAATCACCCGGTCGGTGTTGATCCCCAGGATCGAGGCCATCTTGCGGTCTTGCTGGGTGGCGCGGCACATGCGGCCGAGCTTGGTGTACTTGATCACGTAGGTCAGCAGGCCCATGCCGACGAACGCGGCCACCAGAATGAAAATCTTGGTGTAGGTCAGCTGGACGAAACCGCTGCCGACGTCAATGCGCCAGGCACCGGTGAGCAGCGTTGGAACACCCTGTTGGCGGGCGCCCTGGCTGATCTGGGCATAGTTCTGCAGGATCAGGGAGATGCCGATGGCGCTGATCAGCGGTGCCAGTCGGGTGGAGTTGCGCAGAGGTTTGTAGGCGACGCGTTCGATTACCCAGCCATAGACGCCAGTGACGACGATGGTGAACACCAGCGTGCCGAGCATCAACAGCGGGAAGGATTCGATACCGAAGTAAGCCAGCAGAGCCAGACTGATTGCCGCCAGGTAAGCGGAAATCATGTAAACCTCGCCGTGGGCGAAGTTGATCATGCCGATGATGCCGTAGACCATTGTGTAGCCGATGGCGATCAGGCCATAGACCGACCCGAGGGTCAGGCCGTTGACCAGTTGCTGCAGGAAAATACCATCCATAACGCAATCTCACGCAATGAGAACCTGCCCGCCGGGGCGGGCGGTTCTTCTAGGAAAAATACAGATTTACGTCGGAGCAATGTCAGAGCGCGATGAGCCCAGACCCACCGATCTTCTGTGGGAGCTGGCTTGCCAGCGATAGCGGCGGATCAGCCAACCTGTGTGTCGACTGACCTGACGCCATCGCGGGCAAGCCCGCTCCCACAGGTATTGGTGGGGATCAAGCTGATCGCGTCAGCCCTTACTTCTGTTTTTCCAGCTGATGGTATTTGCCACTCGCGTCCCACTGGTAAACCACGTAGTCGGACACTTTAAGGTCGCCTTTCTTGTCCCAGGCTTTCTCACCCATCACGGTTTTCACCGGGTTGGCCTTGAGCCATTCGGCGGCTTTTTCGCCACTGTTGGATTTGGCGCCGTTGAAGGCGGCCGCCAGGGTCTGAACCGACGCGTACGCGTACAGGGTGTAGCCTTCGGGTTCGGTGCCAGCCTTGCGGAACGCATCGACCACGGTCTTGCTGTCTGGCAGCAGACGTGGGTCGGCGCCGAAGGTCATCAGCACGCCGTCAACGTATTGCGGGCCACCGGCGGTGGTCACCAGTTCGTCGGTGACGATGCCGTCATCAGACATGAACTTCACGTCTTTCAGGCCTTCGGTGCGCAGTTGCTTGACCAGCGGCCCGGCTTCCGGGTGCAGGCCGCCGAAGTAGACCACGTCGGCACCGGCCGCACGGATCTTGGTGACCACGGCGCTGAAGTCTTTCTCGCCACGAGTCAGGCCTTCATACAGCACCGGCTTCACGCCACGCTTTTCCAGTTGAGCCTTGGTCGCATCGGCCAGGCCCTGACCGTAGGTGTCCTTGTCGTGCAGCACGGCGACTTTCTTGCCCTTGAGCACATCGACAATGTAATCGCCCGCGACGATGCCTTGCTGGTCATCACGCCCGCACATACGGAACATGGCGCTCAGGCCGCGCTCGGTCACTTGCGGGTTGGTGGAACCCGGGGTGATCGCGATAACGCCGGCTTCGTCGTAGATTTCCGAGGCGGGAATGGTGGAAGAGGAGCAGAAGTGACCGACCACGCCGGCTACCTTCTGGTTGACCAGATCCTTGGCGACTGTCACTGCCTGTTTCGGCTCGCAGGCGTCATCGCCCTTGACCAGTACGATTTTCTCGCCGTTGACGCCACCCGCCGCGTTGACCGCGTCCGCCGCCGCCTGTGCACCCTTCATGTACTGCTCACCAAATGCCGCGTTGGCGCCAGTCATTGGACCCGCTACACCGATTTTCACATCAGCTTGAGCAAACGCAGAAACACCCAACGCAGTAGCCACTGCGAGGGCCAGAAAGCCTTTCTTGTAAAACGTCTGGGACATGAGGTGGTGCTCCAAGGTTTTTTTTAGTTGGCACTGCGACTTCACTTCACTGAATGCTCTGAGCAAGCGCCGTGCCATCGGTTTTTTATTCTTCAAAAAGTCGCTGCTTTCTTGTTATTTCGACTGTTTCGTTCCCATTTTCATTGGGCGTGCAACCGTCTAAACCGCGGAAGGTGAAACCTTTTTAAATCTCAGGCGCAACCCGCTTGCGCCATCATTGCAACCGCGGCACCAAACGACGTGCAACCAGCCTGTAACAGCTCGCGTCACCGAACTGCACACTGCTGGTGCGGGACTGCTACAACCCGCACCATTACAGGCTAGTCGCTACGCCGAAAAGCGCCGTGTTACGCAACATATTTCAACACTCAGATGACGATGCGCAGGCACTGGCCCGCGTGATACAGCGAGAACCCGGCCTCGTACAGGCAACTGCGCAGGCCGACACCGGCCAGGGGCTGCATCGGTGCGAAGGGGATCGGCAAGGCTTGAGGATTTCCGTTACACAGATAGTCGGCGAAGGCTTTGCCGACCACAGTGCCAGTGGTTACGCCACGACCGTTGTAACCGGTGACGGCCACCAGTCCCGGCGCCGGCTCGAACAGCCGCATCAGGTGATCGGGGGTAAAGGCAATGCGCCCGGTCCAGGTGCACTCCCACTCCACCGGTTTCAGGTTGGGGAAGTAATGCTGCTGCACCCGGTCGGCCCAGGCCTTGAGGAACCACGTCGGTTTCTGGTTGCCGTTGCCCAGACTGCCGAGCAACAACCGGCCGTCCTTGTCGCGACGGATACTGCTCAGCACCTGCCGCGTGTCCCACGAGCCCTGCCCGCCGGGGAGAATGTCATGGGCGGCGTCTTCGGTCAGCGGTACTGAGGCGACCTGATAGTAGTAACCGGGGAAAAAGTTGCGCTTGAGTTCGGTCCAGTCGCCCTCGGTGTAGGCGTTGGAGGCGATCACCACTTGCTCGGCGAGTACCGAACCGTGCTCGGTCTGCACTGACCATTGCTGGCCCACGCGCTCGAGACGGGTCACTGGCGAGTGATCGAACATCTGCCCGCCCAGCCCTTTCACCGCGTTGGCCAGTCCGGTGACATAGGCCATCGGGTTGAGCGTGCCGGCGCGGCGGTCGAGCAGCGCGGCAGCGATCTTTTGCGTGCCGGTGGCTTGCTCGCAGGCCTTGCCGGTGAGCAACTCGACGGGCGCCCCGCGACGCTTCCATTGTTGCTCGCGACTGCGCAGATCCGCCTCGCCCTTGGCGTTGTGCGCCATGTGCAGGGTGCCTTCGCGGCGCAACTGGCAATCGATGTGGTATTTATCCACAAGGCTGAACACCAGCGCCGGTGCCGCCCCGAGCATGCGGTTGAGCTGACTGCCGACCGCTTCGCCGAACCCGGCCTCGATCTCGTCCGGCGGGATCCACATGCCGGCGTTGACCAGCCCGACGTTGCGCCCGGAGCCGCCGTGACCTGCGCGATGCGCTTCCAACACGCAGACGCTTTTGCCTTTTTCCAACAGATGCAGCGCCGCCGACAACCCGGTAAACCCGGCGCCGATCACGCAGACATCGACTTTGACCTCGCCCCGCAGCGCGGTGTTATCCGGGCGCTGCGGCGTGAGTTTTTCCCACAGACATTCTTCGCGTAACGGCATTGCCAGACTCCAACAGAAACCTGCCAAACACACTGCTGATCCTGTGGGATAAAGCCCTGTGGCGAGGGGATTTATCCCCGATCGGTTGCATAGCAACCGTAAAACCAGTGCATGCGGTGTATCTGAAACTCCGCGATTGCATGTTTTGGGGCCGCTGCGCAGCCCATCGGGGATAAATCCCCTCTCCACAAAAGCCCGCTCCCAGGATCTGCGTCATTCCAAACTCAGTCGAAGGTAATGCCCTGCGCCAGCGGCAACTCCAGCGAGTAGTTCACGGTATTGGTCTGCCGACGCATGTACGCGCGCCAGGCGTCGGAACCCGACTCACGACCACCACCGGTCTCTTTCTCGCCACCGAATGCGCCGCCGATTTCCGCGCCGCTCGGGCCGATGTTGACGTTGGCGATGCCGCAGTCACTGCCGACTGCCGACATGAACTGCTCGGCCTCGCGCACGTCGGTGGTGAAGATGCACGACGACAGGCCTTGCGGCACCGCGTTGTTCAGGCGTAGCGCTTCCTGGAAGTCGCGGTAGCCGACCACGTAGAGGATCGGGGCGAAGGTTTCGCTGCAGACCACGTCACTCTGCTCCGGCATTTCCACGATGGCCGGCGACACGTAGTAGGCGTTGGGGAACTGTTCTTCGAGCTGACGCTTGCCGCCGAATACCCGCCCGCCCTCGCTCAGTGCCTGCTCCAGCGCGTCCTGCATGTTTTCGAAGCTGTGTTTGTCGATCAGCGGGCCGACCAGATTGCCTTCCAGCGGATGGCCGATGCGCACTTTGGCGTACGCGGCTTTGAGGCGGGTGACGATTTCTTCCTTCACCGACTCATGGGCAATCAAGCGACGCAGGGTGGTGCAACGCTGACCGGCGGTGCCGACCGCACTGAACAGAATGGCGCGTACAGCCATGTCCAGATCGGCGCTCGGACCGAGGATCATCGCGTTGTTGCCGCCCAGTTCAAGAATGCTGCGAGCGAAACGCGCGGCGACTTTCGGCGCCACTTCGCGGCCCATGCGGGTGCTGCCGGTGGCGCNGCTGATCAGCGCCACGCGCGGATCATCCACCAGTGCTTCGCCAGCGTCACGGCCACCGATGATCACCTGGCACAAGTGCGCCGGCGCATCGGTGAAGTTCTTCACCACACGGTCGAACAATGCCTGGCAGGCCAGTGTGGTCAGCGGGGTTTTCTCCGACGGTTTCCACACCACCGGGTTGCCGCAGACCAGCGCCAGCGTGGTGTTCCACGCCCACACCGCGACGGGGAAGTTGAACGCACTGATCACGCCGACCACGCCCAGCGGATGCCAGGTTTCACGCATGTGGTGGCCCGGGCGCTCGGAGGCGATGGTCAAGCCGTACAGTTGACGCGACAGGCCGACGGCGAAGTCGCAGATGTCGATCATCTCCTGCACTTCACCGAGGCCTTCCTGGGTGATCTTGCCCGCTTCCCACGACACCAGTTCGCCGAGGTCAGCCTTGTATTCGCGCAGCACCTCGCCGAACTGACGCACCAGCTCGCCGCGACGCGGGGCCGGCACCTTGCGCCACTGCTCGAACGCATGATCTGCGCGACTGATGTGCTGCTCGACTTCGGCCGGGCCTTCCCAGTTCACGGCGGCGATGCGGCTGCCGTCGATGGGCGAATGCACCGGCACTTTGCCGTTCTGGTACAGGGCCGGGTTCACACCAAGACGATCAAGCAATGCGGCAACCATGGGTCACTCCTCAAGCGAAAAACTGAATATGTGCGGCCGAATGTTCACGACCGGGCAGGCCTTTAGTTGTAGCTTCCCGAAGGCAAGGCAACAAACGACCTTTACGCGAGATATCATTCCGTTTATTCATGCTGCGCATAGAAAGACAAGAAAAAGGACCACCCATGCTGAACAAACGCCACCTGCCGTCGATCACCGCGCTGCAGTGCTTCGAGGCCGTGACCCGGCACCTGAGCTTCACCCGGGCCGCCGAAGAACTGAACCTGACCCAGAGCGCCGTCAGCAAACAGGTCGCGCAGCTTGAGGAATTGTTGCAGCACTTGTTGTTCCGCCGAGTGCGTCGGCGTTTGCAGATGACTCCGGCCGGGGATTTGTACCTGGTGGAAGTCCGAAAAATCCTCACTCAGGTGGAAATGTCCACGCATTACCTGCGTTCCTACGGCGGCGAGACCGAAGTCCTGCGCGTCTCCACACCCTCGACCTTCGGCGCGCGCTGGCTGGTTCCGCGTCTGAAAGGCTGGCGTCTGCGCCACCCGTCGATCCATCTCGACCTGTGCAACGAGCAGGAGGCGGATGATCTGCTGCAGGGGCGCAGCGATCTGGCGTTCTATTTCGGCCAGGGTTCGCGCCCCGGCACCGAATGCCTGAAGCTGTTCGGCGAAGAGCTGGTGCCGGTCTGCGCGCCCGGCAGCCTGCCGGATCAGCCATTCACCGATCCGACGCAACTGACCGATCTGGTGCTGCTGCAAAACGCCTCGCGTCCACAGGCCTGGCACGACTGGTTCGACAGTCAGGGTTACCACACCGAACACAGCTACCACGGGCCGCGTTTCGAAACCTTTTATATGTGCATCCGCGCCGCCCAGGTCGGCTGCGGCGTAGCGCTGCTGCCACGGTTTCTGGTGGAAGAGGAATTGGCCGACGGCAAACTGGTCATTCCCTGGCAGCATGCAATGCCCAGCTCCGACGCCTATTACCTGGCCTACCCGGAACATGCGGCGGAAGTGCCGAAGGTGCGCGATTTTGTGAAGTGGATGCTGGAGCAGATCGATAGCCCCGACGACCACTGATTCTCCTGTAGGTGCTGCCGAAGGCTGCGATCTTTTGATCTTGTTTTTCAGGATCAAAAGATCGCAGCCTTCGGCAGCTCCTACATTAAGCAAAATCCGCTACAGGCCAAAAATTGCTGGCAATCCCCACCGCTGATATGCGCCACTAGCGTCATTGATTGATCCCACGCATTGCGTGGTGCACCTGGAGACCCCGTTTATGAGCGAGAGTGTGTTTGCCGATCGCATCGTGCAGAACCTGCTCGACACCGACTTCTACAAACTGACGATGATGCAGGCGGTGCTGCACAACTACCCCAACGTCGAAGTCGAATGGGAGTTTCGTTGCCGTAACAGCGAGGATCTGCGGCCGTATCTGGCCGAGATTCGCTACCAGATCGAGCGTTTGGCCGAGCTGAGCCTGAGCGCCGACCAGTTGAGTTTTCTCGAGCGCATCACCTTCCTCAAGCCGGATTTCCTGCGCTTTCTCGGACTGTTCCGCTTCAACCTGCGCTACCTCCACACCGGCATCGAGAACGGCGAGTTGTTCATTCGTCTGCGCGGCCCGTGGCTGCATGTGATCCTTTACGAAGTGCCGCTGCTGGCGATCGTCAGCGAAGTGCGCAACCGCTATCGCTACCGCGAAATCGAACTGGTGCAGGCGCGTGAGCAGCTGTATCGCAAGTTCGACTGGCTCAGCGCCAACGCCTCGGCCGACGAACTGGCGCAATTGCAGGTCGCCGATTTCGGCACCCGTCGGCGTTTTTCGTATCGCGTGCAGGAAGAAGTGGTGAATGTGCTCAAGCACGATTTCCCCGGGCGCTTCGTCGGCACCAGCAACGTGCACTTGTCCCGCGAACTGGACATGAAACCGCTGGGCACCATGGCCCATGAATGGATCATGGCCCACCAGCAACTCGGCCCACGCTTGATCGACAGCCAGATCGCCGCGCTCGACTGCTGGGTGCGCGAGTACCGAGGTTTGCTCGGGATTGCGCTCACCGATTGCATCACCACCGACGCCTTCCTCGGCGACTTCGACCTGTTCTTTGCCAAGCTCTTCGATGGTTTGCGCCACGACTCCGGGGATCCGGTGCAGTGGGGCGAAAAATGCATCGCCCACTACCACAAGCTCGGCATCGACCCGATGAGCAAGACTCTGGTGTTCTCCGACAGCCTGACCCTGCCCAAGTCGCTGGAGATCTTCCGCGCGCTGCACGGGCGGATCAACGTCAGCTTTGGCATCGGTACCAACCTGACCTGTGACATTCCGGGTGTCGAACCGATGAGCATCGTGCTTAAAATGACCGCCTGCAACGGCCAGCCGGTGGCGAAGATCTCCGACGAGCCCGGCAAGACTCACTGTAAAGATCCGAATTTCGTCGCCTATTTGCGACATGTGTTCCAGGTTCCTGCCGTTTCCAGCCTATCTAGCAAGGAGTGAATTCATGCAAGCCGTACAGCGTGAGATTGCTGAACAGCTCAAGGTGCAACCGCCATTCGCCGGGCATCAGGCCCTCGAAGCGGAAGTCGCCCGACGCATCACCTTTATCCAGGATTGCCTGGTCAATTCCGGCCTCAAGACCCTGGTGCTGGGCATCAGCGGCGGCGTCGACTCGCTGACCGCCGGTCTCTTGGCCCAACGCGCCATGCGTGAGCTGCGCGAGCGCACTGGCGACCACGCCTACAAGTTCATTGCCGTGCGCCTGCCGTACGAAACCCAGTTCGATGAACACGACGCCCAGGCGTCGGTGGACTTCATCGCCCCGGACGAGCGCCACACGGTCAACATTGGCCCGGCGGTGAAGTCGCTGGCCAGTGAAGTGGCGGCGTTCGAAGGCAAACACGCGGTGTCGGTGGATTTCGTGCTCGGCAACACCAAGGCGCGGATGCGCATGGTCGCCCAGTACACCATCGCCGGCGCGGCCCACGGGCTGGTGATCGGTACCGACCACGCGGCGGAAGCGGTGATGGGCTTCTTCACCAAGTTCGGCGACGGCGCCTGCGACCTGGCCCCGCTCAGCGGTCTGGTGAAAAACCAGGTCCGGGCGATTGCCCGCAGCTTCGGCGCGCCGGAATCGCTGGTGGAAAAGGTACCGACAGCGGATCTGGAAGACCTGTCGCCGGGCAAACCGGACGAAGCGTCCCACGGCGTGACCTACGCCGAGATCGACGCCTTCCTGCACGGCGAGCCGGTGCGTCAGGAAGCGTTCGACATCATCGTCAACACCTACAACAAGACCCATCACAAACGGGTCATGCCGTTTGCGCCTTGATCGGCGACCGAATGAAAAAGCCCGCCGAGGAGCGATCCTCGGCGGGCTTTTCTTTGGCCAGTTCACCTGTCGATGCTGATGGCCTCTTCGCGGGCAAGCCCGCTCCCACAGTGTCCCGGCTGTTCACAAAATGTGTGACCGACACAAACCCTGTGGGAGCGGGCTTGCTCGCGAAGAACGATGACGCGGTGGCGTTGATTACTTAACAGTGATCGTGCCTTTCATCATCGAGATGTGGCCCGGGAACGAGCAGAAGAAGCCGTAGTCAGTGCCAGCGGTCAGCTTCGATACGTCGATGGTCAGCGAGTCTTTCTCGCCGGCACCGATGATCTTGGTGTGAGCGATAACGCGCTCGTCGCCGTCTTTCAGGTAGTTCTTGTCGATGCCAGCGGCCAGGCCGTCGGTAGCGATCGGCTGCATGTCAGCGGTTTTGCTGACCACCAGGTTATGGCCCATGACGTTCTTCGGCAGGCTGCCGGAGTGGGTCAGTTCGACGGTGAAGGTCTTGCAGCTCTTGTCGATCACGATCGACTGGGTGTTGAAGGACATCTGGTCGGTGGAGTCAACGGTGGTTTTGCACTCGGCAGCCATCAATTGGCTGCTGGCCAGCGCCAGCAGGGATACCGCAACAACTTTGGAAAACATGGTGAATCTCCAAGGCAGGGTTAACAAAAACACGAATGATGGAAAGACTGCCTGAAATCTTCGCAAGTTCCTATGACTTGAGTCAAAAATTGTATACAACTTTCAGGCTATGACACTCATCGAAACAATCTACCGGCCAGATTTCCCGGCCGGGCCTATGATCGGCGCATCTACTGAAACGGAGTGCCTGTCATGTTCTTTAACGGTCTGTTGTGCAGTTTGCTCGCCGCCTACGCCTGTGGCGCCAGCGGTACCTTTGAATCACCGGAACGCGAAGTTTAGTCCTTGGATCAAGGCGTGCCAGCCATTACCCTGTGACGGATTGACCCAGGAGGAAGGCATGTCTCTCAAATCCGTTTGTGTATTTTGCGGTGCCAACGCCGGCACTGATCCGGCTTACACCGAAGCCGCCCAAGCCCTTGGCCGGGCCCTCGCCGAGCGCCAGCTGACGCTGGTTTACGGTGGTGGTGCCGTGGGATTGATGGGCCTTGTCGCCGACGCCGCCCTGGCCGCTGGCGGCGAAGTGATCGGGATCATTCCGCAAAGCCTGATGGACAAGGAGATCGGCCACAAAAGCCTGACGCGCCTAGAAGTGGTCGATGGCATGCACGCGCGCAAGGCGCGCATGGCCGAACTGAGCGATGCGTTCATCGCATTGCCCGGCGGCCTCGGCACGCTGGAAGAGCTGTTCGAGGTCTGGACCTGGGGTCAGCTCGGCTACCACGGCAAACCGCTGGGGCTGCTGGAAGTGAACGGTTTCTACAGCAAACTCACGGCTTTTCTCGACCATATCGTCGGCGAAGGCTTCGTTCGCGCGCCGCATCGTGACATGCTGCAAGTGAGCGAATCGCCACAAACCCTGCTCGACGCCCTCGATCAGTGGAAGCCGACCGTCACGCCCAAGTGGGTCGACCAAAAACCCGGCTAACCGCCGGACACCGATACAGGGCAGAATACGCGCCGCTCAACCTCACCTTCGACCCCAGAGGATCGCCCATGGCCAAACCCAATTACTCCTTCGCCAAACGTCAACGAGACCTGGCAAAGGAGCAGAAGAAAGAGGAAAAGCTTCAGCGCAAGAAACAGATGGCTGAAGAAGCGGCACTGAACCCTGACGGGGAAGTGGCGACTGATGACGATGTTGATGTTGATGTTGATGTTGATGCACCGAAAGACCAGGCGCCCGACGCCTGAGCTGATTGCTGATTCGCTCCCGGAGTGAGCGATCTGTGGTGAGGGGATTTATCCCCGATGGGTCGCGAAGCGGCCCCAAATTGTTTTGCGACTGCTTCGCAGCCGATCGGGGATGAATCCCCTCGCCACAAAAGCTCCCCACACTCGATTGTCTTCATTCCAATGGCATCACCGTGACCCGCACTTCCGGATCATGCGAACCGCCCCCCAGAATCACCCCGCGCAACGGCGACACATCGGAAAAATCCCGGCCCCACGCCAGGGTGATGTGCTCCAGCGCCGGCTGCACGTTGTTGGTCGGATCGAAATCCACCCAGCCCGATACCGGACAGAACACCGACACCCACGCATGTGAAGCATCAGCGCCGATCAGCCGTGGCTGGCCCGGCGGCGGTTGGGTCAGCAGATAGCCGCTGATGTAGCGCGCCGCCAGCCCCCGTGAACGCACACAGGCAAGCATCAGATGCGCGAAGTCCTGACACACGCCGCGCCGGCGCTCCAGCACCTCGACCAGCGGTGTCGCCACTTGCGTCGCCTCGGCGTCGAAAGTGAATTCGCTGAAAATCTTCTGCATCAAATCCTGCACGCCCAGCAACAGGGGCTTGCCCGGAGGAAAACAGCTTTCGGAGAATTCGACGAAGCTGCGCTTCAAATGCACGTAGGGTGACTGAAAGCGATAGCGACAAGCCTCCAGCATTTCGGCGGACAACGGCTGGCTGCTGTAGGTCAGCGCGTTGCGCGTCTGCTCCCACGCCGGGGACAGATTGAAGTCCGCCAGCGGTCGCGCCAGCACTTCAACCGTGAGCCGGGCGTTGACCTGCAACTCGTCGTGCGGGCGCTCGAAGGCCAGCCGGGTCAGCGGATTGCCGAACACATCCAGCTCATCGCGCCGCGTGGTCGGCTCCGGGCTGATCAGCAATTGCTGCTCGGTGCAGCGTTGCCATGCGCACTCACGCGGCCACAGGTGCGCCAATTGCTGCGCCAGCGACACCGGACTGTCGTAGTGGTAACAGGTGTCGTGGAGGATCTGGTAAAGGGCGCTCATCAGACGGACACCGTGCGCTGGCTGACATCATCGACATGGGCAAAGTGGCGCAGCGCCAGACGATCGGACACCTGAGCGCTGGCCTCGGCAATCGCTTGCAGCAGATCCGCCAGACCATCGAGCGCCGCACGCACGCTGTTCTCCCCGAACAGCGGGTTCTCCAGACAGCCCAGATCGAACCGCGCCAGACGCTCGACCAATTGCGCCAGCCCGGCCTCGCGAGGCACGCCGAAATCATCGTTCAAGCGTTTTAACGTGCGGGTTACCAGTTTCAACTGGAACAGCACCGCATGCGGGTTCTGCTCATCGAGCAGCAACAGGTCGAGCACCGGAATCAACTGCGCCACCGCCAGGTACCGCGAACGGTAGGTGATACTGCTGTTGCCCAGTTCCAGCAGCCATTCCAGCCCGGCCTGATCGAACGCCCCGGCACCACGCAGAAACGCCGCCAGACTGCTGCTGAGAAATTGCAAACGTTCGATGCGTCGGCCGATCATCAGAAAGCGCCAGCCTTCGTCGCGGGTCATGTCGTCGAGGGCAAACCCGGACAACGCCGCCAGTGACATCACCAGCCGGTTGAGGAAATCCAGCAACTCGCCGAAATCCGGCTCCTCGGTGTCCAGTTCCAGCGCCTCGCGCTGCAACTCGACCAACGCCTGCCAGTTCTCCCGCGAAAGCTTGCCGCGCACCTGCGAGGCCGCCCACTGCAAGCGCTGCAGGTTGGAGCGCAGGCTGAACGACCAGTCCTCGCCGAGCAGCGCCGCCAGCAGCCGCTCCGGCAACTCGCCCTCCTCCGGCAGCAACATCAGACGCTCGCCCAGCGCCACCGCTGCCTGCAAGGCTTGCGGATCATCACCATCGACATACCGCGCGAGCATGATCCGCAGCAGTCGCGCACTGTCGTCACAACGCTCGCAGTAACGGCCGAACCAGAACAGATTCTCCACCACCCGCGAGGGCAGGTACGGATCGCGGCGCACCAGATCGTGTACGCCGACGTTACGCTGGGTTTTCCATTGTTCGCCACTCGGCGCACGCTCGCCCAGCACCCAAGTGTCCTTGCTCGCGCCACCGCGCTGCATCGACACCACTTCGGCATCGGCCTCGGCGGCCACCCGGGTCAGGCCACCGGGCAGCACGCGATAGCCATCGCGACTGGCCACGGCGTACATGCGCATGCCGATGGCTCGCGGTTGCAACTGGCCGTCTTCGGCTTGCCAGATCGGCGCCTGCGACAACTGCGCCAGCTCTTGCGCGACATAAGCGTATGGCCGGGCCTGCATGCGCTCGGCGAGCGCCTGACGCTGTTGTTCACTCAGATCGCGGCCGAATACCGGCGCGAAGCTTTGTGAAGGAAATGCCGGTTTGATCAGCAGCTCCGGCAGTTTTTCCAGCGCCTGCGCCAGCACCGGCGCCTCGCCGCACCACCAGGTGGCGATGGACGGCAGCAGCAGTTCTTCGCCGAACAGGTACTGATTGATCTTCGGCAAAAATCCGAGCAATCCTGGTGAATCCAGCACGCCGCTGCCCAACGCATTGGCCACCAGCACCCGGCCCTGACGCACCGCCTCCAGCAAGCCGGGCACCCCGAGTGCCGAGTCGGTGCGCAGCTCCAGCGGGTCGCAGAAATCATCGTCGAGCCGGCGCATGATCGCGTGCACCCGGCGCAGACCGCTGAGGGTTTTCAGGTACACCGTGGCATCGCGCACGGTGAGGTCGCCGCCCTCCACCAGCGGATAACCGAGCTGGCGTGCCAGGTAAAGGTGTTCGAAATAGCTTTCGTTGAAGCGTCCCGGCGTGAGCAACACCACCAGCGGCGCGTCGTCAGCACATGGCGCCTGACGCGCGAGGGTTTCCTGCAGGGTGCGGAAGAACCCGGCCAGGTGCTGCACCTTCAGATCGCGGTACAACTCGGGAAACGCCCGTGAAACGATGGTGCGGTTTTCCAGCGCATAACCGGCGCCCGACGGCGCCTGGGTACGATCCGCCGTAACCCACCAGCGCCCGTCCGGCGTGCGCGCCAGGTCCACGGCATACAGATGCAGAAACGCCTCTTCCGGTGGCGCGATGCCCTGACAGGGCCAGAGAAAATTGTTGTGGCCGAACACCAGCTCCGCCGGCAACAGCCCTTCGCGGATCAGCCGCTGCGGCCCGTACAGATCCGCCAGTACCGCGTTGAGCAAACGCGCACGCTGGGCAATCCCTGCCGACAGGTGCTGCCATTCATCAGCAGCGATCACATGCGGCAGCAGGTCCAGCTCCCACGGGCGGTCTGCGCCCTTCGGATCGGCGTAGACGTTATAAGTGACCCCGTTTTCCTGAATCTGTCGGGCGAGCAACGCCTGCCGCTGCACCAGTTGCGCCGGGGTGCTGCGCTGCAATTGATCGAACAGCCGCCGCCAGTGCGGGCGCACTTCCCCGCTGTCATCCAGCAGTTCGTGATAAGTGCCCGCAGTGCGCGGGTAGCGGTCTAGCAGGTCAGGCATGGAAAGCTCGGCAGACAGCAGGGAACGGTCAGACTAACGCAGGCACATGACGTGCGGATATACGAAAAATCCGCATGTCGTGCAGGACTTAGAAACGTCGTAAATCGAGCGTCATCGGCAACTCGTCGGAGATTGTCAGGTTGGGTATCGGAAGTTTTCCCGGCGTGTGTCCGATACGGAAAAACCGCGCCATGCGCCGGCTCTCCGCCTCGTTGGCGTTGACCGGCAACGTTTCGTAATTGCGCCCGCCCGGGTGCGCCACGTGGTACTGACAGCCCCCCAGCGAACGCTGCATCCAGGTGTCGAGCAGATCGAATACCAGCGGCGCGTGCACCGGGATGGTCGGTTGCAGACAGTTGGCCGGTTGCCAGGCCCGAAAGCGCACACCGGCGACGAACTCGCCGATGCGCCCGGTCGGTTGCAGCGGCACCGGGACGCCGTTGCAGGTCAGCAGATAACGCTGCGGCGGCAGGCCGTTGAGTTTGATCTGCAAACGCTCCAGCGACGAGTCGACATAGCGCACCGTGCCGCCCCCCGTACCTTCCTCGCCCAGCACATGCCAAGGCTCCAGCGCCTGACGCAGCTCCAGTTCGATGCCGTTGACGGCGTAATCGCCGACCTTGGGAAAACGGAATTCCAGGTGCGCGGCGAACCATTCGGCGCGCAGTGGGTAACCGGCATTGTTCAGTTCGACGATGACGTCGGCGAAGTCCTGCTCGATAAAGTGCGGCAGCATGAAACGGTCGTGCAGCTCGGTGCCCCAGCGCGCCAGTTTTGGCGGCGCATACGGCTCGCGCCAGAAGCGTGCGACCAGCGCGCGCAGCAACAACTGCTGGGCCAGGCTCATGCGCGCGTGGGGCGGCATCTCGAACGCGCGCAGCTCCAGCAGACCAAGACGCCCGGTAGCGCCATCCGGCGAATACAATTTGTCGATGCAAAACTCGGCGCGGTGAGTGTTGCCGGTGACGTCGATCAGCAGATTGCGCAGCAGGCGATCCACCAGCCACGGCGCGCACTCTTGGCCCGGTTCAGGCATCTGCGCGAAGGCGATTTCCAGTTCGTACAAAGCATCGTTGCGGGCCTCATCAACACGCGGCGCCTGCGAAGTCGGGCCGATGAACAACCCGGAAAACAGGTAGGACAGCGACGGGTGGTTGTGCCAGTAGCTGATCAGGCTGCGCAGCAGATCCGGACGACGCAGGAACGGTGAGTCCGCCGGGGTCGCGCCACCGAGGACGAAATGGTTGCCGCCGCCGGTGCCGGTATGGCGCCCGTCGATCATGAATTTTTCGGTGGTCAGGCGGGTCTGCCGCGCCTGTTCATAGAGAAACTCTGTGCGTTCGACCAGTTCGTCCCACGTCGCCGATGGCTGCACGTTGACCTCGATCACCCCCGGATCCGGGGTGATGCGGAAGTTGCTCAGGCGCGGGTCACTGGGCGGCTCGTAACCTTCCAGCAGCACCGGGCAATGCAGCTCTTCGGCGGTAGCCTCGATGGCCGCCACCAGTTCCAGATAGTCCTCGACCCGCTCCAGCGGCGGCATGAACAGATACAGACGCCCTTCGCGCGCTTCGGCGCAGAAGGCGGTGCGGGTCAGCCAGTCGGCGGACTCGTCGATTTTCGGCGCGCGTTCGGCGGCCGTGGCGGGTTCGGCATGACTGTTGAGCCGAGTGGTGTCCGGCAGCTCGGGGAAGTCCTGATTCGGATCGTTGGGATGAATGAACGGATACTCGGCGGCCTTCACCCACGGCTGCGAGCCGAGTGGCAAGCGATAACCCAGCGGCGAATCCCCCGGTACCAGTCGGCAATGCTCGTCGCGCAGATACCAGCGCCCGCTCTGCCATTGATCACCCTTGGCGGTACGGGCCAGCGGCAGCACCTGGCCGATTACCTTATCCAGCCCCTGAGCAAAAACCTTGCGCAGACGCGCACGCTCCAGCGGCTCTTCAAGTCGCGAATCTTCAGCGCTGACATTGCTCGGCAATGCGCCCTCGCGCCAGAGGTAATAAAAATGGTCTTCGTAGGCTGGAAACACGAAACGTGCAGGCAATTTCAGGCGTTCGGCAACACTCGCGAGAAAGCGACCGGCCAGCACGCCGTCGGCGCCGTAGTCCTGTTGTTCATCGGCGATCAGCGCGCTGTTGTGCCAGATCGGCACGCCGTCACGGCGCCAATAACAATTGAGCGACCAGCGCGGCAATTGCTCGCCCGGGTACCACTTGCCCTGACCGAAATGCACCAGACCTTTGGGCGCATAGTGCTGGCGCATGCGCTGGAACAATTCGGCGGAGAGACGACGCTTGTCCGGGCCCAACGCTGCAGTGTTCCATTCGGCGCCATCCGGGTCGTCGATGGAAACGAAGGTCGGCTCGCCGCCCATGGTCAGGCGCACATCACCTTCCAGCAGATCGGCATCAATCTGCCGTCCCAGCGCCTGAATCGCCAGCCACTGCTCATCGGTGTAGGGCTTGGTCACCCGTGGCGCTTCCCAGATCCGCTCGACCGACATTTCGTGGCTGAACTGGCATTCGCACGGCTCGACCAGACCACTGATCGGCGCAGCTGAGGAAGGATCGGGACTGCAGGCCAGCGGGATATGCCCTTCACCGGCGAACAGCCCGGACGTGGCATCCAGACCGATCCAGCCAGCGCCCGGCAGGTAAACCTCGCACCAGGCGTGCAGGTCGGTGAAATCGACGTCGGTGCCGGACGGGCCGTCGAGGCTTTTCACGTCGGCGGTCAGTTGAATCAGGTAGCCGGAGACAAAACGCGCGGCCAGCCCGAGGTTGCGCAACAACTGCACCAACAGCCACGCTGAGTCGCGGCAGGAGCCGGACGCCTGTTCGAGGGTGTGTTCCGGGGTTTGCACGCCCGGTTCCATGCGGATCAGGTAGCGGATGTCTTCGCTGAGGCGCTGATTGAGCATCACCAGGAAATCCACGGCGGGCAGCGGCGTACGGTCGATCCCGTCCAGATAGGTTTTGAATGCCGGGGTCAGCGGCAAGGTTTCGAGGTACGGCGCCAGCTCTTTGCGCTCATCGGCCGCGTAAGTGAAGGGGATTTTCTCGGCGTAGGGTTCGAGAAAGAAGTCGAACGGGTTGAACACCGCAATCTCGGCCAGCAGATCGACTTCGATGCGCAACTCGTCGGTTTTCTCGGGGAACACCAGCCGCGCGAGGTAGTTGCCCTGCGGGTCCTGCTGCCAGTTGATGAAGTGCTGCTCGGGCGAGACCTTCAGCGCATACGACAAGATCCGCGTGCGGCTGTGAGCGGCCGGACGCAGGCGCACGATCTGCGGGCCGAGTTCGACAGCGCGGTCGTAGCGGTAATGCGTGACGTGATGCAATGCGACATGAATCGACACGGCGTGCCTCCTGCGAGCCTAAGCGTATTCGAAAGCGCGCAAGACTTATGCCATGCAGAGGCTTGGGCGCTTTCCCGGAATGCTCAAGGCAGTACAGCACCAAAATCGGGCGATGCGGGGAAATGGCTCGAGGAAGTTGCGCCTAAATGTGGCGAAGATCAAAAGATCGCAGCCTTCGGCAGCTCCTACAGGGAAACGCACGAACCTCTGTAGGCGCTGCCGCAGGCTGCGATCTTTTGATCTTGAAAAAAAACGCCAACCCGAAGGTTGGCGTTTTTTGGTTTAGCGCGGAACGACGGGCTTGCGCGCCGGTTTCGGTCCCTTGCCCTTGGCCGCTTCCTTGCGCTCCTTGGCCGCCTGCTGGTTGCGGGCGAACGCCGCAGCCTTGGCTTGTTCACGCTTGTCCCAAGGGTTGCCACCGTCACTGGCACGCGGCGGCAGGCCGGTGTGCTGGGTGAGAATCTTGGTGGTCTTCTCTTTCGCGACCTTGTGACTGCCAGCCGGCGTCGAGTTCTTGCGACGGGCGCTCTGGTAGCTGTCGGTAGCCGGCTGATGCAGCGGGATCAACTGGTGCTTTCCCGGCCCGATGAGGTCGGCGCGGCCCATGCGGGTCAGCGCTTCGCGCAGCATCGGCCAGCCTTTCGGGTCGTGATAACGCAAGAACGCCTTGTGCAGACGACGCTGCTCCTCGCTCTTGACGATAGTCACACCGTCGCTCTTGTAGGTGACCTTGCGCAGCGGGTTCTTGCCCGAGTGGTACATCGCGGTCGCAGTGGCCATCGGCGACGGATAGAACGCCTGCACCTGGTCGGCACGGAAACCGTTGCCCTTGAGCCACAGCGCCAGGTTCATCATGTCTTCATCGGTGGTGCCCGGGTGCGCAGCGATGAAGTACGGGATCAGGTACTGCTCTTTACCGGCTTCCTTGGTGTACTTCTCGAACATGCGCTTGAAGCGGTCGTAAGTACCGATCCCCGGTTTCATCATCTGGTTGAGCGGACCTTCCTCGGTGTGTTCCGGGGCGATCTTCAGGTAACCGCCGACGTGGTGGGTCACCAGCTCTTTGACGTACTCCGGCGACTCGACCGCGAGGTCGTAACGCAGGCCGGAGGCAATCAGGATCTTCTTCACACCCGGCAAGGCACGGGCGCTGCGGTACAGCTGAATCAGCGACGAGTGGTCGGTGTTCAGGTTCGGGCAGATGCCCGGGAACACGCAGGACGGCTTGCGGCACGCGGATTCGATTTCCGGGCTCTTGCAGGCGATGCGGTACATGTTCGCGGTCGGGCCGCCGAGGTCGGAGATCACGCCGGTGAAGCCAGGAACCTTGTCGCGGATCTCTTCGATTTCGCGAATGATCGACTCTTCGGAACGGTTCTGGATGATCCGGCCTTCGTGCTCGGTGATCGAGCAGAACGTGCAGCCGCCAAAGCAGCCACGCATGATGTTCACCGAGAAACGGATCATGTCGTAGGCCGGGATCTTTTCCTTGCCGTACGCCGGGTGCGGAACCCGTGCGTAAGGCATGCCGAACACGTAGTCCATTTCTTCAGTTGTCATCGGAATCGGCGGCGGGTTGAACCAGACGTCGATCTCGCCATGCTTCTGCACCAGCGCGCGGGCGTTGCCCGGATTGGTTTCCAGGTGCAGCACGCGGTTGGCGTGGGCGTACAGGACCGGGTCGTTACGCACCTTTTCCATCGACGGCAGGCGGATCACGGTCTTGTCGCGGGTCATCTTCGGGCTGGCCAGAATCTGTACGACCTTGGCTTCCTCGGGATCGTCCACCGGGCCTTTTTCTTGCTCGATGGCGCAGGCCTGGGTGTCCTGGGTGTTCACGTACGGGTTGATGATCTTGTCGATCTTGCCCGGACGGTCGATGCGCGTGGAGTCGACTTCGTACCAGCCTTGCGGCGTATCACGGCGGATGAATGCGGTGCCGCGCACGTCGGTGATGTCTTCGATCTTGTGCCCGTAGGACAGGCGCTGGGCCACTTCGACAATGGCCCGCTCGGCGTTGCCGTACAGCAGAATGTCAGCGCTGGCGTCGATCAGGATCGAGTTGCGCACGCGATCCTGCCAATAGTCGTAGTGGGCGATGCGACGCAGGGACGCCTCGATGCCGCCGAGAACGATCGGCACATGCTTGTACGCCTCTTTGCAACGCTGGCTGTAGACCAGGCTCGCGCGGTCCGGACGTTTGCCCGCCATGCCACCCGGCGTGTAGGCGTCGTCGGAACGGATTTTCTTGTCCGCGGTGTAACGGTTGATCATCGAGTCCATGTTGCCGGCCGCGACGCCGAAGAACAGGTTCGGCTCGCCGAGCTTCATGAAATCGTCTTTGGACTGCCAGTTCGGCTGGGCGATGATCCCGACGCGGAAGCCCTGGGACTCCAGCAGCCGGCCGATAATCGCCATGCCGAACGACGGGTGATCGACGTAGGCATCACCGGTGACGATGATGATGTCGCAGGAATCCCAGCCAAGCTGATCCATCTCCTCCCTGCTCATCGGCAGGAATGGCGCTGGCCCGAAACATTCGGCCCAGTACTTTGGATAGTCAAATAACGGCTTGGCTGCTTGCATGTCGATAACCGGTGTTGGCTTTCATTGAATTTCGCGGGCGCGGAATATAGCACAAATTTTGACCAATTCCGACGGCTATGGTCGGAAATTGTGCTTTACCTGTGGCGAGGGAGCTTGCTCCCGCCGGGTTGCGAAGCAGCCCCTAGAATTCGACTGCTGCGCAGCCGATCGGGAGCAAGCTCCCTCGCCACAAGTGCTCGACGTTACTCGTCGTCGTCGAAGTTGTAACTGCCCGGCGCGAGGTTTTCGAAGCGGGTGTACTTACCGATAAACGCCAGGCGAATAAAGCCGATCGGGCCGTTCCGCTGCTTGCCGATGATGATTTCGGCGATGCCCTTGTGCTCGGTTTCCGGGTGATACACCTCGTCCCGGTACACGAACATGATGACGTCGGCGTCCTGCTCGATCGCTCCGGATTCCCGCAAGTCGGAGTTCACCGGACGCTTGTTGGGACGTTGTTCCAGGGAGCGGTTGAGCTGCGACAGCGCCACCACCGGGCAGTTGAATTCCTTGGCCAGGGCTTTCAGGGATCGCGAGATCTCGGAAATCTCGTTGGTCCGGTTGTCGCCACTGGAGCCGGGAATCTGCATCAGTTGCAGGTAGTCGATCATGATCAGACCGATATCGCCATGTTCGCGAACCAGGCGCCGGGTTCGCGCACGCATTTCCGACGGGCTGATGCCGGCGGTATCGTCGATGAACAGCTTGCGGTCGTTGAGCAGATTGACCGCCGAGGTCAGGCGCGGCCAGTCGTCGTCTTCCAGCTGGCCGGAACGCACCTTGGTCTGATCGATACGCCCCAGGGACGAAAGCATACGCATGATCAGCGATTCGCCTGGCATCTCGAGGGAGTACACCAGCACCGCCTTGTCGCTGCGCAGTACGGCGTTTTCCACCAGGTTCATGGCGAAGGTGGTCTTACCCATCGACGGACGGCCGGCGACGATGATCAGGTCGGCCGGTTGCAGGCCGCTGGTCTTCTCGTCAAGGTCGGTATAACCGGTGGATAGACCGGTGATCGAGTCGGCGGTGTTGAACAGGGTGTCGATGCGATCGATGGCCTTGGTCAACAGTTCGTTGACGCCCACCGGCCCGCCGGTCTTGGGGCGCGCCTCGGCGATCTGGAAGATCTGCCGTTCGGCCTCATCGAGGATCTCTTCGGCGGTACGACCTTCCGGGTTGAACGCGGCATCGGCAATTTCGGTGCTGATGCCGATCAACTGACGCAACGTCGCCCGCTGGCGAACGATCTGCGCATAGGCCTTGATGTTGGCGACGGACGGCGTGTTTTTCGCCAGCTCGCCGAGGTAACCGAGGCCGCCGACCTGAGACGTCTGACCTTCCTTGTCCAGTTGCTCGGCAAGGGTCACGACGTCGATCGGCATGTTCTGATCGGCCAGTTTGGCGATCGCACGGAAGATCAGGCGGTGGTCATGCCGGTAGAAATCGCCGTCGGAGACTTGATCGAGCACGCGTTCCCAGGCGTTGTTGTCCAGCATCAGACCACCGAGTACAGCCTGTTCGGCCTCGATGGAATGCGGCGGCACTTTCAGCGCGGCGGTTTGCAGATCGTATTGCTCGGGAGCGGTGATTTCGTTCATGGCCACTTGGAGTCAGGGTTGAAAACGGGAGTACCAGAAAGACAAAGGGCACGACCTGTAAACAGGATCGTGCCCGATGTTACCGGCTAGCACCCGAGGGTGCCAGCCGACAAGTATTGCTTAAGCTGCTACCACGACAACGCGTACGGTGGCTTCAACTTCGGCGTGCAGGTGCACAGCCACGTCGAATTCACCCACGTTGCGGATGGTGCCGTTCGGCAGACGAACTTCGCTTTTCGCAACTTCAACGCCGGAGGCGGTCAGTGCGTCAGCGATGTCGTGAGTACCGATCGAACCGAACAGCTTGCCTTCGTCGCCAGCGGTGGCAGTGATGGTCACTTCCAGCTCGGCCAGTTGGGCAGCACGGCTTTCAGCCGATGCTTTACGGTCTGCGGCGGCTTTTTCCAGCTCAGCGCGACGCTCTTCGAACGCAGCCAGGTTGGCAGCGGTCGCAGCGGTAGCTTTGCCGAAAGGCAGCAGGTAGTTACGGCCGTAACCGGCCTTAACGTTTACTTTGTCGCCCAGGTTGCCCAGGTTGGCGATTTTTTCCAGAAGGATCAGTTGCATGTGGAAATCCTCTTAACTTTTAACCTTCACCGTTCGCGTTATCGGTGCCTTTCGACACGTGACGACCGCGAAAATCAATCAGGCTGTCGACAATGGCCAGAACCACGAGCAACGGATAGAGCAGCTGCATGAACAACAGCAGCGTGACGTACAACCCCACCAGCCAGAAACCGGCCAGTCGCTTCTGCCCGACCAGCCCGTGAATCAGGGCCAGTCCGGCGAACACCAGCGGTACACTGCACAACGGCGTCAACATGGCCATCTGTGCACCGAGATTCGGGCCCAGAAGCATCAACGCCAGCAGCAACATCGCCGGCCCCAGCGGGATCCGGATGGCGCGAAACTCGCGACCAAAACCACCCGGGTTGTACAACAACGCCTGCCAATGACGCCCGATAATCAGGCTCAGCACGCTGACGATCTGCAACAAGGCCGCAATCAGTCCGGTCAGGACCGGTGCAATCAGGGACGCGAAACGCGCTTGCTCATCGACCGACAATTGCTTGTAGGTTTCACCAAGAAGCGCCGGCATGACCTTTATCAAGGCCTGCGCGAGCATCTCGATCTGGGCCGCAAACGCTGCCCCGAGCACCACAGAAAACACCACTCCCATCACTACGCTGACCAGCAGCGTGCGGACCCAGGATTCGCTTGCGCGCAACACCAACGCAAGCCCCGAAGACCCCAGCAGCACCAGAAGTGCCCGCGGATCATCGGCATACAGCCACCAGATCAATGCCGGCAGCAGCCCCAGGGACAGGACGCCAATGGCGTCCGTCAGTCCGCGCCGCAGAAGCACCAGGCTCCCGGCGGCAGCACCCAACCAATACAACAACGGCAATGTTGCACACCCGGCCACTACGAGAGTGGCCTGCATACGGCCGCGCATGATGAACTCAGCTAAGGCACGCATGCATTCAATCCTTTGCTACTTGTCGACTGCCCGGTCTCAGCGGCCGTGGCTGTCGGTGTAGGCCAGCAGGGCCAGGAAGCGGGCGCGCTTGATAGCGGTGGCCAGCTGACGCTGATAACGAGCTTTGGTACCGGTGATACGGCTTGGAACGATTTTGCCGGTCTCGGATACGTAGGCTTTCAGAGTGTTGAGATCTTTGTAATCGATCTCTTTCACGTCTTCAGCGGTGAAGCGGCAGAATTTACGACGACGGAAGAAACGTGCCATTTGATAGGCTCCTTAAAAGGTCCGTGGATTACTCGTCAGCGTTATCGCTGTTGTCGCTGTCATCACCCTCAACGCCATCAGCGTCGGAGTGCTCAGGACGGTCGCGACGCTCACGGCGCTCACTGCGGTTTTCTTCAGCCTTGAGCATCTCGGACTGGCCGGTAACGGCTTCGTCGCGACGGATGACCAGGTTACGGATCACAGCATCGTTGTAGCGGAAGTTGTCTTCCAGCTCGGCCAGGGCCTTGCCAGTGCACTCAACGTTCAGCATCACGTAGTGAGCCTTGTGAACATTGTTGATTGCGTAGGCCAGTTGACGACGGCCCCAGTCTTCCAGACGGTGGATTTTGCCGCCGTCTTCTTCGATCAGCTTGGTGTAACGCTCAACCATGCCGCCGACTTGCTCGCTCTGGTCAGGATGGACCAGAAAGATGATTTCGTAATGACGCATGAATGCTCCTTACGGGTTGTAGCCTGCCGCTCAAAAACGGTCAGACAAGGAGTGAATGACACTTATGGACTTGCTGGCGCGGGGCACATGCGTGCCTGCCGTCACAGCAAGGGGCGCAATTGTAGAGAAGGGACTGCAGAGGTGCAAGGCAATTGGTGATTATTTGAACAATCACCGATCTTCGACCTGAAACAAAACACTGTGGGAGCGAGCCCGCTCGCGAATGCGATCTATCAGGCAACATTATTGTCGCCTGACACACCCCTTTCGCGAGCAGGCTCGCTCCCACATTTGAACCGATTTCAGCTCAAGACTACTTCTTCGCGGCACCTTTGGCCTTGGCGCCGCGTTGACGCTGCGCTTCGAACAGGCACACACCGGTGGCCACGGACACGTTAAGGCTGCTGACGCTGCCAGCCATCGGCAGGTTCACCAGATAGTCACAGTGCTCACGGGTCAGGCGACGCATGCCTTTGCCTTCGGCGCCCATGATCAGGATGGTCGGGCCGGTCAAGTCCTGGTCATAAATGCTGACCTCGGCCTCACCCGCGGTGCCGACGACCCACAGACCGCGCTGCTGGAGCTTTTCCAGAGTGCGTGCCAGGTTGGTCACCGCCACCAGCGGAATGACTTCCGCCGCGCCGCAGGCCACTTTGCGCACCACGGGCGTCAGGGTTGCCGACTTGTCCTTGGGCACGATCACCGCCAGCGCGCCGGCAGCATCCGCCGAACGCAGGCAGGCGCCGAGGTTGTGCGGGTCGGTCACGCCGTCGAGCACCAGCAACAACGGTGCGCCTTCGGTGCGGTCGAGCAGCTCGTCGAGCATCGCCTCGCCCCAGACCTGGCTCGGACTGACCTCCGCGACCACGCCCTGGTGTACGCCTTCAACCCAGGCGTCCATTTCGCGGCGCTCGGCCTGGCCGATCTGCACACGATTTTCGTTGGCCAGTTCGATCAGGGTCTGCACGCGCGGATCATTGCGGCTTTCGGCCAGCCAGATCTGCTTGACGCGTTTCGGGTGGTGACGCAGCAACGCTTCTACCGCGTGAACGCCGTAGATCTTTTCCAACTGACTCATGACTTCGCCTTCGGTTTACGCGACCCGCCACTTTTGGCTGGAGCCGAACCCGCTTTCGGCGGGCCTTTACGGTGTTTGCTCGGTTTGGCTGGTTTGCCGCCGACGGCCTTGTCAGGCGCCGACCGTCCGGTCTTTCCCCCAGACGCCGCTTTACCACCGCTTTTGGCTTCGGCCAGCAAGGCCTTCTTCAATTCACGGCTTTTGCGCAGCTCGGCGTTTTTCGCCACGGCATCGCTCGGGCGATAGGCCTCGACGGCTTTCTCTTTGGCTGGACGACGGCTGGCGGTTTTCGCCGGAGCCTTGTCTTCCACAGCCTTGGTCGCAGCCGGAGCGGTGCTTTCGCTGCCGCGCTTCTTACGACCAATCGGCGCGCTGATGGTTTTTTCGGCCATCTCGAAGTCGATCTTGCGCTCGTCGAGGTCGACGCGCATCACGCGCACTTCAACGGTATCGCCGAGACGGAAGCTGCGACCGGTGCGCTCGCCCGCCAGGCGGTGATGCACAGGATCAAAGTGGTAGTAATCGCCCGGCAGCGCGGTGACGTGCACCAAGCCTTCGACATAGATGTCGGTCAGCTCGACGAACAGACCAAAACCGGTCACCGCCGTGATCACGCCCGGGAACGATTCGCCGACGCGATCCTTCATGAACTCGCACTTGAGCCAGTTCACCACGTCGCGGGTGGCCTCGTCGGCACGGCGCTCGCTCATCGAGCACTGCTCGCCGAGTTGCTCCAGCGCCGCCTCGTCGTACGGATAGATGCGCGCCTTCGGAATGGTCATCGCCCCGGCACGGCGAACGTGCGGCGTGTCCTGCTTCGAATGGATCACGCTGCGGATCGCGCGGTGCGTGAGCAGGTCCGGATAGCGACGGATCGGCGAGGTGAAGTGGGTATAGGCCTCGTAGTTCAGACCGAAGTGACCTTCGTTCTGGGCGCTGTACACCGCCTGACTCAGGGAGCGCAGCATCACGGTCTGGATCAGATGGAAGTCCGGACGGTCCTTGATACTCGCCAACAGGGCCTGATAGTCCTTCGGCGACGGTCCTTCCTTGCCTTTGTGCAGGGACAGGCCGAGCTCGCCGAGGAAGGCGCGCAGTTTTTCCAGACGCTCCGGTGGCGGGCCGTCGTGGACACGGTACAGCGCAGGAATTTCGTGCTTCTTGAGGAATTCGGCGGTGGCCACGTTGGCCGCCAGCATGCATTCCTCGATCAGCTTGTGCGCATCGTTGCGGGTGGTTGGACGGATTTCGGCAATCTTGCGCTCGGAACCGAAGATGATCCGGGTTTCCTGGGTTTCGAAATCGATCGCGCCACGCACGTGACGGGCAGCCAGCAACACTTTGTACAGCGCATAGAGCTGCTTGAGGTGCGGCACCACGTCGGTGTATTCGCCGCGAAGCTTGCGCGCTTCGGTGGCTTTCGGGGTTTCCAGCATCGCGCTGACCTTGTTGTAGGTCAGACGGGCGTGGGAATGGATCACCGCTTCGTAGAAGCAGTAGTCGGTCATTTCGCCGGACTTGGAGATGGTCATCTCGCAAACCATGGCCAGACGGTCGACATGCGGGTTCAGCGAGCACAGGCCGTTGGACAGCTGCTCAGGCAGCATCGGCACCACGCGCTCGGGGAAGTACACCGAGTTGCCGCGCACCTGGGCTTCGTTGTCCAGCGCCGAACCGATCTTCACGTAGCTGGAAACGTCGGCAATTGCCACGTACAACTTCCAGCCGCCGGAGAACAGACGCAGTTTGCCCGGCTTGGCTTCGCAGTAGACCGCGTCGTCGAAGTCGCGTGCATCTTCGCCGTCGATGGTGACGAACGGCAGATGGCGCAGATCGACACGCTTCTCTTTGTCTTTTTCTTCGACTTCAGGCTTGAGCTTGGCGGCTTCTTTCAGCACCGCTTCAGGCCAGACGTGCGGAATGTCGTAGGTACGCAGCGCGACATCGATTTCCATGCCCGGCGCCATGTAGTTGCCGACCACTTCGATCACATCGCCTTGCGGCTGGAAGCGCGGCGTCGGCCAGTGGGTGATTTTCACCTCGACGAACTGACCGATTTGCGCGTTGGCGTTGCGACCCGGAGTCACCAGCACTTCCTGCTGAATCTTCGGATTGTCGGCCACGACGAAACCGATGCCGCCTTCTTCGAAGTAGCGACCAACGATACTCTCGTGGGCACGGGACACCACTTCGACGATCACGCCTTCCCGGCGACCGCGACGGTCGAGACCGGAAACCCGAGCCAGGGCACGGTCACCGTCGAACACCAGACGCATTTGCGCCGGGCTCATGAACAAATCGTCGCTGCCGTCGTCCGGCACCAGGAAGCCAAAGCCGTCGCGGTGACCGCTGATGCGACCGAGGATCAGATCGAGTTTGTCTACCGGTGCATAGGTGCCACGGCGGGTGTAGATCAGTTGAGCGTCGCGCTCCATGGCGCGCAGGCGGCGGCGCAGGGCTTCGATCTGGTCTTCTGTGGTCAGACCAAACTCTTCGACCAGTTGCTCGCGGGCAGCAGGCGAACCCCGATCAGCAAGGTGCTGAAGGATCAGTTCGCGGCTGGGAATAGGGTTTTCATATTTTTCCGCTTCACGAGCGGCCTCGGGATCGAGGGACTGCCAATCGGCCATTAGAGAGTTTTCACCTTGTCTATATGCGGGTTAGTTTGGCATAGGCGTCATCAAACGGGAAATTTCCGACTCTATAAGGCCCTTCTGAAGCCTTGTATCGACGCCTGAAAGCCCTTTTGAACACCGCCGGTAAAAAAAATCATTTTTTTTGCTGCCGGGGGTTTACAGTTAAAAAGGCGCTCCGTATAGTGCGCGCCATCGACGACGTACACACGTTGACGAGATGCCCAGGTGGTGAAATTGGTAGACACGCCAGCTTCAGGTGCTGGTGACCTTACGGTCGTGGAAGTTCGAGTCTTCTCCTGGGCACCAATTTCGAGATTGAGACTAGAACAGTTTCAAGACTCACACAAAAACCCGCGAAAGCGGGTTTTTTGCATTCCGGGGAACGGTTTTGTCAAACCCGATTAATTAAAATTAAATCAGGGGTTTACAGATCAAAAAGCGCTCCGTATAGTGCGCCACATCAACAGCGGCAACGCTCGCGATGAATGCCCAGATGGTGAAATTGGTAGACACGCCAGCTTCAGGTGCTGGTGACCTTACGGTCGTGGAAGTTCGAGTCTTCTTCTGGGCACCAATTCAAACTCAAGGTTACGACGTTGAGTTTCCCGAAAACCCGCGAAAGCGGGTTTTCGCGTTTCTGGCGTTTGAAAACTTGCGCCCCGCCCCTGTAGGAGCTGCCGAAGGCTGCGATCTTTGCTTTTAAAAAAAGATCAAAAGATCGCAGCCTTCGGCAGCTCCTACATTTCTGCGAATGCGCCGTACCAGAGCTGGCGACAGACCGCAAGGCGCACTTGAGAAACAATATCGTTTATCATTGTTGCAAGTTTTTGCAATGCGACAGTGAGGAACCCTGCGAATGATGTTTCGAAATACCCTGCGCCGCGGCTTGACCTTCACCCTGCTCGGCCTGGCACTCGCCACTCCCCTCACCCAGGCAGCCGATGCGGTTTCCCTGACGCTCTACAACGGTCAACACAAGGAAGTCGGCGATGCGATCGCCAAGGCTTTCGAAGCCAAGACCGGCATTCACGTCAATGTACGCAAAGGCAGCAGCAACCAGCTCGCCAGCCAGGTCATCGAAGAAGGCGACCGCTCCCCCGCCGACGTGATCTACACCGAAGAATCCCCACCACTGAACAACCTTGGCGAACAAGGCCTGCTAGCCAGGACCGATGACGCCACGCTGGCCGTGCTACCGAAACAATACGTTGCCGGCAACGGCACCTGGATCGGTGTCACCGCGCGGGTTCGCGTAGTGGCCTACAACCCGAAACTGGTCGATGAGAAAGACCTGCCGAAGTCGGTGATGGAGTTCTCCGATCCGAAGTGGCAAGGCAAAGTCGGATTCGTCCCGACCAGCGGCGCATTCCAGGAACAAGCCGTGGCGATCATCAAGCTGCACGGTCGCGACGCCGCCGAGGAATGGCTGACCGGCCTGCGCGCTTTCGGCAAGACCTACAGCAACAACATGGTCGCCCTCAAAGCCGTGGAAAATGGTGAGGTCGCCACCGTATTGGTGAACAACTACTACTGGTTCGCCCTGCAGCGTGAGAAAGGCAAACTCGACTCGAAACTGCATTACTTCACCGGCGGCGATGTCGGCGGACTGATCACCGTGTCCAGTGCTGCCGTACTGAAATCCAGCAAACACCCAAAAGAAGCTCAGCAATTCCTTGCCTACATGGCCAGCGAAGAAGGTCAGCGCGTGATCACCCAGACCACCGCCGAATACCCGCTGCACAAGGGCATGGAATCGGATCGCGGCCTCAAGCCATTCAGCGAACTGCAAGCGCCGAACGTGACCCCGGCCGATTTGGGCAACGCCGAGGAAGCCCTGGAGCTGGAACGTGAAGTTGGCCTGAACTGATGGCCGCATCGTTATCCGCCCCCGCCGCGCGCGGGGGTTACGTGCCACGACGCAAACGGCCATCGATCTGGCTGGTGCTGCCGGTTTTATTACTGGTGGTGCTGAGCCTGTTGCCGCTGGCCTACGTCGGGCTGAAAGCCTGGCAGGCCGGCTGGGCCGAGGCGCTGCACTTGCTGTGGCGCCCCTATGTGTTTGGCCTGCTGCGCAACACGCTGGCGTTGATGGTTGGCGTGACGCTGACGTGCGGCGTGATCGGCCTGTCACTGGCGTGGCTGCTGGAGCGCAGCAATTTGCCGGGACGACGCCTATGGGGCGTGATTCTGTGCCTGCCGTTCGCGGTGCCGGCGTTCGTCAGCAGCTTTACCTGGGTGTCGTTGAGCGCGCAGTTCGAAGGCCTCGGCGGGGCGATTCTGGTGATGAGCCTGTCGAAGTATCCGTTGATCTTTCTGCCGGTCGCGGCAACTCTGCGCAACCTTGATCCGTCCCTTGAAGAATCGGCTCGCACCTTGGGACAGAACCGCTGGGGCGTGTTTTTCCGCGTCACCCTGCCGTTGCTCTGGCCATCGCTGCTGGCCGGTTCGCTGCTGATTGCCCTGCACATGCTGGTCGAGTTCGGCGCGCTGTCGATCATCGGCCTGCAAACCTTCACCACCGCGATCTATCAGCAATTCGAACTGGAATTCAGCAACGCCAACGCGGCGATGCTTTCGGCGGTGCTGCTCGCGCTTTGTCTGATGCTGCTGTGGCTGGAGTTGCGTGTCCGCGGCAAGGGTCGCCATGTGCGCACAGGCCAGGGCGCGGCACGTCAGGCCGAGCAAGTGCGATTGGGGCCGTGGGCTATTGTCGGTCAGTTGTATTGCCTGTTGCTGGCGATTGTCGGCAGCGGAATTCCGCTGGCCATGCTCGCGTACTGGCTGGCGGTTGGCTCATCGGCAGCCTTCCCGGTCGCAGCGATCACAGAGGCGCTGCTGTCTTCGCTGGCCTTGTCGCTCGGTGGCGCGGCGCTGTGCCTGCTGCTGGCGGTGCCGGTCGGGCTGCTGGTGGTGCGTTACAAGGGCCAACTGGCGATCTGGGCCGAACGCTTGCCGTATCTGCTCCACGCCTTGCCGGGCCTGGTAATCGCGCTGACGCTGGTGTATTTCGCCCTGCACTACGTGCCGGCGCTGTACCAGACCTCGGCATTGCTGCTGATCGCTTATGCGCTGCTGTTCCTGCCATTGGCACAGGCGCCGATTCGCACGGCACTGAACAAGGCCGCGCCGCAGTTGGAAGAAGCGGCACGCACGCTGGGGGCCTCGTCGTTCACCGCGTTTTGCCGGGTGACCCTGCCGATCATTTTCCCGGCACTGGGCGCGGCGTTTGCGCTGGTGTTTCTGGATGCGATGAAGGAACTGACGGCGACGCTGCTGCTGAGCCCTACCGGGCTTAACACGTTGGCAACCGAGGTCTGGGCGCATACCGCGAATGTCGAATTTGCGGCGGCGGCGCCTTATGCGGCGCTGTTGATTGTGGTGTCGGGGTTGCCGGTGTATCTGCTGACGACGCGGATGTATCTGAGCCGCTGACACCGCTTTCGCGAGCAGGCTCGCTCCCACATTTTGACCGAGNATGCGATCGAATGTGGAAGCGAGCCTGCTCGCGAAGGGGGCAACCTCAGGCCCTGAACTGTCCCAGGCTGGCCTTCAACTGCGCCGCCAACCCATCCAGCACCTTGCCACTGGCCGTGGTTTCCACCACCGCTTGCGCCGCTTTCTCGGCCTGAGCATGGATCGTCTCGACCCGCCCGCGCACTGCCTGCGCACCCTGCGCCTGATGCGCCGCTGCCTGCGTCGCCAGACCGATCGCCGCGTGCACCTGCTCGACCGAAGCCTGCACCGACTGCTGCAACCGCGCACTGTCGCGCAACACCAGCAACCCTTCGCTGGCCTGCCGCCCGGCCTGACCAATCGCCTCGACCGCCTCACGCGCACCTTGCTGCAACGCGACGATGTGCGCCTGGATATCGCCCGTCGAGCTTTGCGTCTTGCTCGCCAGGGCGCGCACTTCATCGGCGACCACCGCAAAACCGCGCCCGGTCTCACCGGCCCGCGCCGCTTCGATCGCCGCGTTCAAGGCCAACAGGTTGGTCTGCTCGGCGATGCCGTGAATCACCGTCAACACCACTTCAATCTGTTCGCTCTGCTGCGCCAGTCGCTCGATGACTTTCGCCCCGGTATCGACCTGCCCGGCCAGCGCCTCGATCAAACTGCCGACCTTCGCCGAGGTGCGAGTATTTTCATCGGTGGCCTGGCGAATATCCACCACCTGCTTCAACGCCGCCTGCATGGCATGGCTTTCCGATTGCGCCTCGTCTGCCATTTGCGACAGCGCGCGCAGGCTCTCCGCCACTTCATCACGCTGCATCCCGGCCGCGGCGTCGGCACCGGCATTGCGCAGGGTCATGGCGCCGATTTCCACGCCGGTACGCTGGGCCACATCGCCCGCCTCGCGCACGATCGGCTGTAACTTATCCACAAAGCGATTGACTGCCGAGGCCATGTCGCCGATTTCGTCCTTGCTGTTGATCTGCACGCGCTTGGTCAGGTCGCCCTCGCCCGCCGCCAGATCGTCCATCGCCGCGTTAAGCATCTTCAAGCGATTGACCACCCGGTGCCCCAGCACCACCGCCAGCAACAGCAGCACGCCGCAACCGACGAGTGCCAGGCCCATGCCGATACGCCAGCGCAAGGTCGCGGCGGCTTCCTGCACGGTGCTGCTGGTATTTGCTTTCATCTCGGTCGCGGTGGATTGCGCCGACTGCAGGCGCGCCTGCATTGCTGTCGCGCTGTCGGCGGCGGCGCCCTTGAGGCTATCGCCCACCAGTTGATCGCTGCTGGCGATCAGCGCCGAGAAGCGCTTGTCCAGTGCCGCCAGATCGGTTTCCACCGAGGCTGTGGACACCCCCATCAGCACCTTGCCGATTTCCACGCCGTTGGGATTGATCGAGGCCTCGAGGTAGTAGACCGACGGATCGTTTTTCGCCGCGTCCAGCACTTTATCCAGCGCGCGTTCGCCCTGGCCCTTTTCCAGCAAGGCCTTGTTGATCGGGTTTTCGCGATTGAGATAACGCGTCAGGTGTTGTCCGGTGGCGTCATCGTAAACCACGAACAACACGTTGGGGTTACGCTGGGCGCGACGGGCAAATTCCGACAGGGTTGGCACGTCGCTGTCCCACATGGCGCGCGGCGCCACCGAGGCGAGCAATTGGGCCATGTCATTGGCCGAATCCTTCAGGTCTTTTTCCAGCGTCGCACGCAGTTGTGCCTGCTCATCCTTCAGACGCGCGGACAGACCAGCGGTCAGACGTTGCCGGGTACTTGAGGAAAGGTTATCGAGGCTTGAGGTGACTTCGCGCCCGGCCTGCTCCAGCTCGCCGGAGAGCTTTTGGCTGTCAGCGCCCAGACGAGTGCCGAGATCAGCCTCCAGCGCCGTGACCGTGCTTCGTGTCAGGGCGACTGCCACCAGCACTTGCACCAAAAGGGCGATACCAAGGGTAACGAACACGGGCCGCAACAAACGGCTTTGTAACAGTGAGAGAACGGCCGACACTGTGAATCCCTCTACGTCTGACGCCATTAATTTGATGGCACTCTTGTAGGAAGATTTACAGCAAAGGTCATGCCGTCCAACAGGCATAAACGACAAAGGCCCCGATTAAGGGGCCTTTGTTTTTTACATCAACGACTTATCAAGCGAACGGATGACGCAGAACGATGGTTTCGTTGCGATCCGGGCCCGTCGAAATAATGTCGATCGGCGCGCCGATCAACTCTTCAACGCGTTTGATGTAGGCACGAGCGTTAGCTGGCAGCTCTTCCAGGGTTTTGGCACCCACGGTCGATTCGGTCCAGCCCGGCACTTCTTCGTACACAGGCTGCAGGCCCACGTAGCTGTCAGCGTCGGTCGGCGCCACGGCATTGCCTTGCGCGTCCTTGTAGCCGGTGCAGATGTTGATGGTTTCCAGACCATCGAGGACGTCCAGCTTGGTCAGGCAGATGCCCGAGATGCTGTTCACATCGATGGCGCGACGCAGGATAACGGCGTCGAACCAGCCGCAACGACGAGCACGGCCGGTGGTCGCACCGAACTCGTGACCTTGCTTGGCCAGGTGCGCGCCCACTTCGTCGAACAGCTCAGTCGGGAATGGACCCGAACCGACGCGAGTGGTGTAAGCCTTGGTAATGCCCAGGATGTAGTCGAGGAACATCGGGCCAACGCCCGAACCGGTCGCCACGCCACCGGCGGTGGTGTTGGAACTGGTCACGTACGGGTAGGTACCGTGGTCGATGTCGAGCAGCGAACCCTGAGCACCTTCGAACATGATGTCTTTGCCGGCGCGACGCAGGTCGTGCAGCTCGGCAGTCACGTCGAGCATCAGCGGCTTGAGCAGCTCGGCGTATTCCTTGCACTCGGCCAGGGTCTTTTCGAATTCGATGGCCGGCTCTTTGTAGTAACCCACCAGCATGAAGTTGTGGTAATCCACCAGTTCACGCAGCTTGTCTTCGAAACGCGGCATGTTCAGCAGGTCGCCGACGCGCAGGCCACGGCGTGCAACCTTGTCTTCGTAAGCCGGGCCGATGCCGCGACCGGTGGTACCGATCTTCAGCTCGCCACGGGCTTTTTCACGGGCCTGGTCCAGCGCCACGTGGAAGGACAGGATCAGCGGGCAGGACGGGCTGATACGCAGACGCTCGCGCACCGGTACGCCTTTCTCTTCCAGCTTGGTGATCTCACGCAGCAGGGCGTCAGGTGCAACCACCACGCCGTTGCCGATCAGGCACTGCACGCCTTCGCGCAGCACGCCCGACGGGATCAGGTGCAAGACGGTTTTTTCGCCGTCGATCACCAGGGTGTGGCCAGCGTTGTGGCCACCTTGGTAGCGCACTACGGCGGCAGCATGTTCGGTCAGCAGATCAACGATCTTGCCTTTGCCCTCATCACCCCATTGGGTGCCCAGGACTACGACATTCTTACCCATAACACTTGTCCTCATTCGCGCAAACTTGGTGCCGGCGATGGCCGGCAGGAAAACTCAAGAAGCCAGTGGCGATACTTGCCAAAGCCCGTTCTGCTGAATCAATTGCCGGTCGCAGTCCGCATCACGGGCGGCGGCCAAAGGTTGTCCAGGCAACGCCTGAACGACACGCTGACCCTCACTGCGCAACTGGCAAACCTGCTGCCAGAGTGCCGCATCCGTACTGTCAGGCATCCAGATACCGCCAGACGGTAGCTCGATCTCAGCACGCCCCAGGGTCACCAGGGTTTTCAAATCGGTAGAGAAGCCGGTCGCCGGACGGGCACGACCGAAGTCGGCGCCGATGTCGTCGTAACGACCGCCCTGAGCGATGGACTGACCCACGCCCGGGACAAACACCGCGAACACCACACCGGTGTGGTAGTGGTAGCCACGCAGCTCGCCCAGATCGAAGTACAGCGGCAGATCCGGGAAACGCGTCGCCAGACGCTCGGCGATCTCCAGCAAATCTTCCAGCGCCGCCAGCACTGGCGCTGGCGCATTGGCCAGACGCTCACGGGCAGCGCTCAATACTTCACGGCCACCACACAGATCGACCAGTGCCCGCAGCATGCCGGACAGATCGGCCGGCAGGCCTTCGGTCAAGCTAATGACCTCGTCGATGGCCTTGCGTTGCAACGCATCGAACAACTGCTGCTCAACCTCACCGGACAGACCGGCGGCACGCGCCAGACCACGGTAGATGCCGACATGGCCAAGGTCCATGTGCACATCCGGCACATCGGCCAGTTGCAGCATGGCCAGCATCAGGCTGATGACTTCCACGTCGCTGCTCGGGCTGGCATCGCCGTACAACTCGGCACCCAACTGGATCGGGCTGCGCGAGGACGACAGTGCACGCGGCTGGGCATGCAGCACGCTGCCGGCGTAGCACAGACGGCTCGGGCCTTCGCGACGCAGGGTGTGCGCATCGATACGCGCCACTTGCGGCGTGATGTCGGCACGGAATCCCATCTGCCGACCCGACTGCGGGTCGATGACCTTGAAGGTACGCAGATCCAGGTCCTGGCCCGCACCGGTCAGCAGGGATTCCAGGTACTCGATATGGGGAGTCACGACAAACTCGTAACCCCAGCTCTGGAACAGATCCAACACCTGACGACGCGCGACTTCAATGCGCGCCGCTTCCGGTGGCAGTACTTCTTCGATGCCATCTGGCAGCAGCCAGCGGTCTACCGTTGCCATTACGCCATTCCCCTTTGATCCGGGCGGCCAGCCTGCGGGCGAGCCTTGAGTGAAGCAGAAAATGACCAAACCGTTCAAAACGCACGCGCATGAACGACGCGGCGAAAGGCCTGTTACCGGCTTCGCCCATCACTTTCCTCGAAAAACGCTCGGGCCATTCAACCCGATGCCTGCAACAAAAAACAGCAATCAAACGTGCAGACGCAAAAAAGCCGGGAATTTCCCGGCTGCCGCATCATACACACGTTTTCCCAAAGGATCACCCCGCCCGAGGTTTTAGCCGCCGGGCGGAATGATTCAGGTCAACGTCGTATCAAGGCTTGGACTTTTCCAGGTAACGGAAGAAGTCGCTGCTTGGGTCGAGAACCATGACGTCGGATTTGTTCGCGAAGCTGTCACGGTAGGCACGCAGGCTACGGTAGAAACCGTAGAACTCCTGATCCTGACCGTAGGCCTTGGAGTAGATCGCAGCAGCCTGGGCATCGCCGTCACCGCGAATCTCTTCGGATTCACGATAGGCCTCAGCCAACAGCACGCGGCGTTGACGATCGGCGTCGGCACGGATGCCTTCGGCCAGCTCGTTACCCTTGGCGCGGTGCTCGCGAGCTTCACGCTCACGCTCGGTGCTCATGCGCTCGAACACGCTGCGGTTCACTTCTTTCGGCAGATCGATGGCCTTGACCCGGACATCGACGACTTCGATACCCAGCTCTTTTTCCGCCATCTTGTTCAGCGACGCGGTGATGTCAGCCATCAGCGCATCACGCTCACCCGACACCACTTCGTGCAGGGTGCGTTTGCCGAACTGGTCACGCAGACCGGATTCCAGACGACGGGACAGACGCTCGTCGGCGATTTGCTTGAGGCCGGAAGTCGCGGTGTAGAAGCGCTCGGCATCTTTCACGCGCCACTTGGCGTAGGCATCGACCATCACGGCTTTCTTTTCCAGGGTCAGGAAGCGCTGTGTCGGTGCATCCAGCGTCATCAGACGTGCGTCGAATTTACGCACCTGGTTAACGTAAGGCACTTTCACATGCAGGCCCGGCTGAACATCAGCCTGAACCACACGACCGAATTGCAGCAGCACCGCACGCTCGGTCTGAGCGACGATGTAGAAGCAGTTCCAGCCCACCAGCACCACGACAACGCCAACGATCAGGGCGATCAGCGATTTATTGCTCATCAGCGGCTCTCCCTTGTACGTGTCTGCGGCAGGTCAGTGACATGCGGCGCGACGTCCGTGTTGTTGCTGGCGGCGGCCGAACCGGTCACCGGTGCATTGCTGCCCGAACTGTTCTGGATCATCTTGTCCAACGGCAGGTAAAGCAGGTTGCTCTGGCCGTTCTTGTTGCCGGTCACGAGTACCTTGCTGGTGTTGCTGAAGACTTCCTGCATGGTGTCCAGGTACAGACGCTGGCGGGTGACTTCAGGGGCCTTGCGATATTCCGCGACCAGTTTGGTAAAGCGGTCTGCCTCACCCTTGGCGCGCGAGACCGTTTCGTCACGGTAACCGTTGGCATCCTCGAGGATACGCTGGGCCTGACCACGGGCTTCCGGCACGACGCCGTTGGCGTAGGTTTCCGCCTGGTTGCGCGAACGCTGCTCGTCTTCCCGGGCGCGGATCACGTCGTCAAAGGCTTCCTGCACTTCGCGCGGTGCCGCTGCGCTCTGTACGTTGACCTGAGTGACGGTGATACCGGTGCGATAGGTATCGAGGAAACGTTGCAGACGCTCCTTGATTTCGCTGGCCATCAGTTCACGACCTTCGGTCAGCACCTGGTCCATGGCGGTCGAACCCACCACGTGGCGCAGAGCACTGTCGGTCGCATGCTGCAGGCTGATTTCCGGCTGATCGACGTTCAGCACGAAATCCTGCAGGTTGCTGATCTTGTACTGCACGGTCAGCGGCACTTCGACGATGTTTTCGTCTTCGGTCAGCATCTGGCCCTGCTTGGTGTAGGCACGCTCACGCGTGACGTTCTCCATGTACTTCTTGTCGATCGGCGGGAAGTAGATGTTCAGGCCGGGGCCGACAGTCTCGTAGTACTTGCCGAAGCGCAGCACCACGGCTTGCTCCTGCTCGTCGACCACATAGACCGCGCTGTACAGCCAGACAGCCGCCAGCACGACGAGGCCGATGCCGAGCAGACCGCCGAAGCCGCCACCACTCCTGCCCGAACCACCGCCGTCGTCACCACCGCGTTTCTTACCACCACCGAACAACCCGTTCAGGCTTTCCTGCAGCTTTCGGAAGGCCTCGTCGAGATCCGGTGGCCCCTTGCGGTCGCCGTTATTGCGGCGCTTGCCACCCCAAGGATCCTGATTATTCGAGTTGCCACCCGGCTCATTCCAAGCCATAGCGCTCTCCATCTGATAAAGCAAAGACGCACCCACGGCGCGCCGACCAATGCTACAGAATGCCTGCCGTTGCGGCACAACCGCTTTGCCAGGCTTTTATTGCAAAGTGTGTTGCTCGATGAATTCCATCGGCTGCAATCCTTCGCGGCTTACCAGTCGATTCAACTCGACCCGGGGCAAACGAACGGCCAGCAGGCAGATGCCTTCTTCGTCGTGTTCTTCTTTCTGTACCGCGCCGAGTTCGAAGAACTGCGCACGCAGTCGAGCGAACCGTTGCGGCAAGCGCAATGTCCCCACAAACAAATCACTGCCCAGCAACTCGGCAATGGCTTGCTCAAGCAATTCCAGACCCGTGCCATCACGCGCCGACAGCCAGACCCGCTGTGGCTTGCCATCGGCATCGCGCTGGATCTGTGGCTCAACGCCTTCAAGCAAATCGAGTTTGTTGTATACCTCGAGGATCGGCAAGTCCTGCGCCCCGATCTCGCCCAGCACCACCATCACCTGCTCGATCTGCAACATGCGATCCGGCTCGGCCGCGTCGATCACGTGCAACAGTAGGTCGGAGTTGCTCGACTCTTCGAGCGTAGACCGAAATGCCTCGACCAGCTTGTGCGGCAAGTGCCGAATGAACCCTACCGTGTCCGCGAGAACAATCGGCCCCAGGTCGTCCAGTTCCAGACGGCGCAGGGTCGGGTCCAACGTGGCGAACAACTGGTCGGCCGCGTACACCTCGGATTTGGTCACGTTATTGAACAGCGTGGATTTGCCGGCGTTGGTATAGCCCACCAGAGACACGGTAGGGATATCCGCACGGGAGCGGCCACGTCGCGATTGCTCGCGCTGGCTGCGCACTTTTTCCAGACGACCCTTGATCTGACGCAGACGTACCCGCAGCAGACGCCGGTCGGTTTCGAGCTGGGTTTCACCCGGGCCGCGCATGCCGATACCGCCACCCTGACGCTCAAGGTGAGTCCAGCCGCGAACCAGACGGGTGCTCATGTGATCAAGCTGGGCCAGTTCGACCTGGAGCTTGCCTTCATGGGTACGCGCGCGCTGGGCAAAGATATCGAGAATCAGGCCGGTACGGTCGATCACGCGACACTCGAAAACACGTTCGAGGTTACGTTCCTGACTGGGCGTGAGAATGTGATTGAAAATCACCAGATCGGCCTTCTCGGCATGGACCAGGTCGCGTAATTCTTCGACCTTGCCGCTGCCAATCAGGAATTTGGCGGTTGGCCGATGACGCGGTACGTTAAAAAACGCAACGGTCTCGGCGCCCGCCGAATTAGCCAATTCCTGAAACTCCTGCGGATCTTCGCGCGCCTCAGGGTCCTGACCTTCCAAGTGAACGAGGATGACTCGCTCACCACCACCGTGGCGCTCAAAGAACAAAGGAGACTCCTATCAGGCGTTACCTGGCTCAGCGTCACCTGCATCGGATTCGGTTGCGCTAGGCAGACGAATTGGACGTACTGGCACGACTGTCGAGATAGCGTGTTTGTAAACCATCTGGCTGACGGTGTTTTTCAGCAGGATAACGAACTGGTCGAAGGACTCGATCGTGCCTTGCAGTTTGATACCGTTGACCAGGTAGATGGAAACCCCAACTTTCTCTTTACGTAAAGTATTCAAGTAAGGGTCTTGTAGCGAATGCCCTTTTGACATGTGCCGCACTCCTTTAAGGATTCAATAATAAAAATAGGTAATTCAGATGGCTTTGGCCGCCACACCCCCAAGGATAGACGGCAATTGCAAGGACTCAGCTCAATATGGAGATGGTCCCAAGGTATTTCAAGGCGCGTGGCAGATTGTCGCAATCAAGACTGTCCAGCCAGTGCAGTTCTTCCCAGCTGCGCAGCCAGGTGAACTGGCGCTTGGCCAATTGACGCGTGGCAATGATGCCGCGTTCCTGCATATCAGCTAACGACAGCTTGCCATCCAGGTAGTCCCAGACTTGGCGGTAGCCTACCGCACGTATAGACGGCAACCCGGCATGCAGGTCACTTCTTTTACGCAGGGCTACGACCTCGTCGATGAATCCCTGTTCCAGCATATTTGTGAATCTTTGTTTAATGCGTTCGTGCAGTACCTGGCGATTTGCCGGAGCAATCGCCAAGTTCGCGACAGTATAGGGCAATTGTTGCCGTCCCGAAGCGGCTGCTTCAGTACTTTGCGCAGATTGTTGCTGACGCAGGGCGGTCATGCTCTGGCCACTGACCCGATAAACCTCCAGCGCCCGACTCAGGCGCTGCGGATCGTTCGGGTGAATGCGTGCCGCCGACACCGGATCGATGATCGCCAGTTGCTCGTGCAGGGCTTGCCAGCCAAGGCGCGCAGCCTCTTCTTCGATCTGTGCGCGGACTTCGGGATCCGCCGCCGGCATGTCCGCCAGGCCTTCAACCAACGCCTTGTAATAGAGCATGGTGCCGCCGACCAGCAGCGGAATTTTCCCGCGCGCGGTGATCTCGGCCATGGCTTGCAGGGCATCGCGACGGAAATCCGCAGCCGAATAGGCTTCAGCCGGGTCGAGAATGTCGATCAGCCGGTGCGGAAACTCGGCCAGCAATTCTTTGGAAGGCTTGGCGGTGCCGATGTCCATGCCGCGATAGACCAGCGCCGAGTCGACGCTGATCAGCTCGCACGGCAGGACCTTGGTCAGCTCGATGGCCAGGTCGGTCTTGCCCGCAGCGGTCGGGCCCATCAGGAAAATCGCTGGAGGAAGCTGGCTCATCAACGACCGCGCAGGAACAGTTTGTCCAGATCGTCCAGGCCCAGTTGGGTCCAGGTCGGTCGGCCATGGTTGCATTGACCGCTGCGCTCGGTGTTTTCCATGTCGCGCAGCAGGCCGTTCATTTCTGGCAGGGCCAGGCGCCGGTTGGCGCGGATCGCACCGTGGCAGGCCATGGTGCCGAGCAGTTCGTTCAGGTGTGCCTGAATCCGGTCGCTGGTGCCGTATTCCATCAGGTCCGACAGTACATCGCCCACCAGCCGGTTAGCCTCGGCCTGCTTGAGCAGCGCCGGAATCTGGCGGATCGCCAACGTTTCCGGGCCCAGACGCTGCAGCTCGAAGCCCAGCTTCTGGAACCATGCAGCGTGTTCTTCAGCACAATCGGCTTCACGCTGACTGACCGCCAGCGACTCCGGCACCAGCAGCGGCTGACCGCTGAGACCTTCGCTGGCCATGGCGATCTTCAGGCGTTCGTACATGATCCGTTCGTGCGCGGCATGCATATCCACCAACACCAGACCCTGGGCGTTCTCGGACAGGATGTAGATGCCCTTGAGCTGCGCCAGTGCGTAACCGAGCGGCGGAATATCTTCCTGACCGGCCGGCAGTGCGTTGGCATTCGCTTCCGGCAACGGTGCGAAGAACTCGCGGTAAGCGGCTTGAGCCTCGGCGGCCGGCGGCATCGCCGACTGCGGACGTGGCGTGTACTGATACTGATAAGCGCCGCCAGCGCTGGCACCCGAAGACGTGTTGAACGCCGGTTGCGCCTGCGGTTGCTCGAGCAGCGCATTGGCTGCCAGACGCATTTCGCCCTGCGGGCCGAACTCGCCGGCCTCGATGCCCGTTGGCCGAACGACAGCGGTCGTCACGGAGCCGGCCAATTGATCCTCGGGACGCACATCGCCCAGCGCACGGTGCAGCGTGCCGTAAAGGAAGTCATGCACCATGCGCCCGTCACGGAAGCGCACTTCGTGTTTGGTCGGGTGCACGTTGACGTCCACCGCCGCCGGATCAACCTCGAAAAACAGCGCAAACGTCGGATGACGACCGTTGAACAGCACATCGCGATAAGCCTGACGCACCGCGTGGGCCACCAGTTTGTCGCGCACCGCACGGCCATTCACAAAGAAATACTGCAAGTCCGCCTGGCTGCGGTTGAAGGTCGGCAACCCGACCCAGCCCCACAGGTGCAAGCCGTTGCGCTCGATCTCGATCGGCAGCGCCTGCTCCAAAAAGCCCGAACCACAAATCGCCGCCACCCGCCGGGCGCGGGCCGCATCATCGTGGGCCTCGTGCAGGCTGAGGATGGTCTTGCCGTTGTGGCGCAGATGGAAGGCGACGTCGAAACGCGCCAGCGCCAGACGTTTGATCACTTCTTGCAGGTGATCGAATTCGGTTTTTTCGGTCTTGAGAAACTTGCGCCGCGCCGGCGTGTTGAAGAACAGGTCGCGCACTTCCACCGAGGTACCGACCGGATGCGCCGCCGGCTGCACCCGAGGCGCCATGTCGCGACCTTCGGTTTCAACCTGCCAGGCCTGATCGGCATCGCGGGTGCGCGAGGTCAGGGTCAGGCGCGCCACGGAGCTGATCGACGCCAGTGCCTCACCACGGAAGCCCAGGCTCATCACCTGCTCCAGATCTTCGAGGTTGCGAATCTTGCTGGTGGCGTGACGGGCCAGCGCCAGCGGCAGGTCGTCGGCGGAAATGCCGCTGCCGTCGTCACGCACCCGCAGCAACTTGACGCCGCCCTGCTCGACATCGACGTCGATGCGCTTGGCACCGGAGTCGAGACTGTTTTCCAGCAATTCCTTGATCACCGAAGCCGGGCGCTCGACCACCTCACCGGCGGCGATCTGGTTCGCCAGCCGCGGGCTGAGCAGTTCGATGCGTGCGGCGTTCAACACCTGGTTCATTCTTTGGACGCCAGTTCGGTGCCAGGGATGGTCAGGTGCTGACCGACCTTCAGCTCATCGCTGCTGAGGTTGTTGGCGCTACGCAGCGTCGCGGGGGATACCTGATAACGCACCGCAATCATCGCCAGCGTTTCGCCCGGGCTTACGCGGTGATCACGCGGGCCTTGGGCGATCTTGCCGGAGTCACGCAGCCAGGCAATGTAGGTGCCCGGTGGCGGGTTCTGCTGGAAGAACTGGCGCACGCCGCTGCTGATCGAGCGCGCCAGCGCCTGCTGGTGGCTCGATGCCGAGAGTTTGTTCGCTTCGTTGGCGTTGGAGATGAATCCGGTTTCGACGAGGATCGACGGGATGTCCGGCGACTTCAGCACCATGAAGCCGGCCTGCTCCACGCGCTGCTTGTGCAGCGGGGTCACGCGGCCAATGTTGGTCAGGACTTTCTGACCGACGTTGAGGCTGGACGTCAGCGACGCGGTCATCGACAGGTCGAGCAACACACCGGCGAGCATGCGGTCCTTGTCGTCGAGGCTGACGTTGCCGGCACCGCCGATCAGGTCGGAACGGTTTTCGCTGTCGGCCAGCCAACGGGCAGTCTCCGATGTCGCGCCGCGATCGGACAGGGCAAACACCGAGGCACCGAAGGCTGCTGCAGATGGCGCGGCGTCAGCATGGATCGAAACAAACAGATCGGCACCCTTCTTGCGGGCGATTTCGGTACGGCCGCGCAACGGGATGAAGTAGTCGCCGGTCCGGGTCAGTTCGGCGCGGAAGCCTTTCATGCCGTTGACCTGACGCTGCAGTTCGCGGGCGATCTGCAGCACCACGTCTTTCTCACGCTGGCCGCGCGAGCCGGACGCACCCGGGTCTTCGCCGCCGTGGCCGGCGTCGATCACCACAATGATGTCGCGCTTGCCGGCCGGGGCCGGTGGCAGTTTGATCGCCGGTTCCGACGGTGTCACCGGCACTGCCGGCACGGTGGCGACCGATGGCGTCGGAGCTGGCGGCGGCGCCGCATCGGCCGGGTTGTCGAACAGGTCGACCACCAGACGGTTACCGTATTGCGCGTTCGGCGCCAGCGAGAAGCTTTTCGGGGTGACGGCTTTTTTCAGGTCGATGACCACCCGCAGGTCGGTCGGCGTACGCTGGGCCGAACGCATCGCGGTGATTGGCGTGTTGGCGGTCGAGACTTTCAGCGGCGCACCCAGGGTAGCGCCGTTGATGTCGATCACCAGCCGATCCGGTGCGGTCAGGGTGAAGACGCTGTGCTGCACCGGGCCGCTCAGGTCGAAGACCAGTCGCGTGTTGTCCGGCGCCCGCCACAGGCGCACGCTGTTGACCTTTGTCTCGGCCACAGCGTTGACGGTCACTGCCATCAACATCAGTCCAACGGCAGCCACCAACGCGCGAAAGCGCATACCTAACCCCATCATTTAATTGGATTCCAATGCCAAAGCGGCACACCAGGCCTCGCCACGCGAGCCCTGGGATAACATTTTCAGCGAACGCCCGCTGTCTTGCGGGCTAATGGTAATGGTCAGGTCAGGCTTTGGCAAAAAGCCTGCACCTTTATCGGGCCACTCGATCAGGCACAGGGCGTCGTCTTCGAAATAGTCGCGGATGCCGAGAAACTCCAGCTCCTCTGGATCGACCAAACGATACAGGTCGAAGTGGAAGGCGCGCACATCGCCGATCTCGTAGGGCTCGACCAGGGTAAAGGTCGGACTTTTCACCGCGCCGACATGCCCCAGCCCGCGAATGATGCCCCGCGACAGCGTGGTTTTGCCCATGCCCAGGTTGCCTTCGAGAAAAATCAGGCCGTGGCCCCGGGTAACGCGGGCGATCCGTGCGCCAAAGTCGCTCATGGCCTGTTCATCGGCCAGGTACAGGGTTACTTCAGACACGGTGCATGCTCCTCCAACAACTGACGAATGACTGGAATCAGATCACTGGCCGCCAGCCCACGGCCGAATTTACCTTGCTGCGCGCCGGCATTGGCGTGCAGCCAGACTGCGAGGCACGCGGCATCGTAGCCGTCCATGCCCTGCGCCAGCAGCGCCCCGATCAACCCGGCGAGTACATCGCCCAGACCAGCGGTGGCCATGGCCGGATGGCCTTGATGACACAGCGCCAGACGCCCATCGGGATGGGCGATGAGGCTGCCGGCGCCTTTGAGCACGACGACGGCCGAATATTTTTTGCTCAACGCCCGCGCGGCGGCCGGGCGGTCTGCCTGCACCTGGGCGGTATCGATTCCCAGCAGGCGCGCCGCCTCGCCGGGATGCGGAGTGATCACGCAATTATTGGGCAGGCTGACAAAACCGCTTGCCAGCAGATTCAACGCGTCGGCGTCCCATACCTGCGGCAACTGCGCATTGGCGGCGGCGGACAACAGCGCCCGGCCCCAGCTCGCTTGGCCGAGACCCGGGCCTACCACCAGCACCGAAACCTTCTCCAGTAGACCCATCAACTGATTGGCCGACGACGTGCCGAGCGCCATGACTTCCGGCATCCGCGTCAGCGCTGCCGGGACATGTTCCGGTCGGGTTGCCAGCGACACCATCCCGGCGCCGCTGCGCAGGGCTGTTTCGGAGCTGAGCAGAATCGCCCCGCCAAACCCCTGATCGCCGCCGATCAACAGCAAATGCCCGAAGCGCCCTTTATGCGCAGCGGGCGCACGCGCAGCCAGTCGCGGAAGATTAGCCGTCACGAGACGCACAGCGCTGGCAGGAACGTCACGGTAGACGTCGGCAGCAGCTTGCAGATCGTTAAACACCAACGCCCCGACCTGATCCGCCGCATCACCGGTGAACAGGCCGAGCTTCAAGCCGATAAAGGTCACGGTAAGGTCGGCGCGAACCGCAACGCCGAGAACATGCCCGGTATCGGCAGACAGTCCGGAAGGAATATCCACCGCCACCACCGGCAGGCCACTGGCATTGATTGCCTTGATCGCGGCGACATACGGCTCGCGCACATCGCCGGTCAGCCCGGTGCCGAGCAAGGCATCGACAATCACCCCAAGCAGCTCGCTGTGCGCAGTCCAGCCCTGCACGGCGACACCATCGTTGATGGCCTGCGCATAAGCCTGCGCCGCGTCGCCCTGCAAGCGTTGCGGATCACCGACGGCCAGCACCCGCACCGCCCACCCGGCACGGTGCGCCAGCGCGGCGATCAGAAAACCATCACCGGCGTTGTTGCCATGCCCGGCAAGCACAGTCATTTGATTCGCCGCAGGCCACTGTCGCACCAATGCGCGCCAGGTCGCATGAGCGGCGCGCTGCATCAATTCGAAGCCCGGCGTACCCGCAGCGATCAGCCGCGCATCGAGTGCTCGCACCTGCGCGGCGCCATACAGCGCGTCGGGTAATTCATCTTTCGTGTGCGGCATGCGTCTTCGGGCTCCGATGTCTGGCAGAATTATACGCACCTCAGCTCCGGTTTCTCTCGCCTCATGTCCGCCATCACCACAGATCTGCCCGCCCTCGCCCAATCGATCAAGGATTGGGGCCGCGAGCTGGGCTTCCAGCAAGTCGGCATCAGCGGTCTGGACCTGGCCGAGCATGAGCAGCATCTGCAGCGCTGGCTCGCCGCCGGCTACCACGGCGAAATGGATTACATGGGCGCCCACGGCAGCAAACGCTCGCATCCGGAGGAACTGGTTCCCGGCACGTTGCGTATAGTTTCGCTGCGCATGGACTACCTGCCCGGCGACACGCAAATGGCACAAATGCTGGCGCAACCGGAGAAAGCTTACGTTTCGCGTTATGCCTTGGGCCGCGATTACCACAAATTGATCCGTAAACGTGTGCAGCAATTGGCCGACAAGATTCAGTCGCAGATCGGCCCGTTCGGTTTCCGTGCCTTCGTCGACAGCGCCCCGGTGCTGGAAAAAGCCATCGCCGAGCAGGCCGGGCTGGGCTGGATCGGTAAAAATACGCTCGTGCTGAACCGCAAGGCCGGCAGCTATTTCTTCTTGAGTGAACTGTTTGTCGATCTGCCGCTGCCCGTGGACGAACCGCACAGCAGCGAACATTGCGGGCGCTGTACCGCGTGCCTGGACATCTGCCCGACCAATGCTTTCGTCGGCCCCTATGTGCTGGACGCCCGGCGCTGCATCTCGTACCTGACCATCGAACTGAAAAACGCCATCCCCGAAGACCTGCGCCCGCTGATCGGCAATCGGGTGTTCGGCTGCGACGACTGCCAGATCGTCTGCCCGTGGAACCGCTTCGCCCGCCCATCCGGGGAAAGCGATTTCAAGCCACGGCACAACCTGGACAACGCCGAACTGGCGGAGCTGTTCATGTGGGACGAGGACAAATTTCTCAGCAGCACCGAAGGCTCACCGCTGCGCCGCGCCGGTTACGAGCGCTGGCTGCGCAATCTGGCGGTCGGCCTGGGCAACGCGCCATCGAGCATTCCGGTACTGGAAGCCTTGAAGGCGCGCCGTGACTACCCATCAGAGCTGGTGCGTGAGCATGTTGAGTGGGCGCTGAAACAACACGGTCAATTGTAGGAGCTGCCGCAGGCTGCGATCTTTTGACTTTGATATTTAAAAGACAAGATCAAAAGATCGCAGCCTGCGGCAGCTCCTACAGGGGAATGCATTAATGCTCGTCGTTATAGACGAACTTGGGCATTTCCCAGTGGAAACGGATGGCCAGCAACCGCAGCAGAAAACCGCCGAACAACGTGATCAGGATCGCCTGCTCGCTTGGTACATTCAGGTACAGGCAGAGCATGTAGCACCACGCGGCGGCGAACGAGACGCTGGCGTACAGTTCGCGGCGGAAGATCAGCGGGATGTCGTTGCAGAAAATGTCGCGCAGGATGCCGCCGAAGACGCCGGTGATCACGCCGCTGACCGAGGCCACCAGCATGCCGTGGCCCATTTCCAGCGCAGTCATGCAGCCAATCAGGGTGAACGCCACCAGGCCGACCGCGTCGAGCACCAGAAACAGTGAGCGCAGGTGACGCATCCAACGGGCGGTGAATACGGTGAGCATTGCAGCGGCCGAAGTCAGCACCAAGTATTCCGGATGCTTGACCCACGTCAGCGGATAGTGCCCGAGCAACACATCACGCACCGAACCGCCACCCAGCGCCGTGACGCAGGCGATCAGCACCACCCCGAACCAGTCCATGCCGCGCCGCCCGGCAGACAGCGCGCCGGTCATGGCTTCGGCGGTAATGGCGATCAGATAGAGCATCAGCAACATGGTGGCGGTCCTGGCAGGAAGGCGCGCAGTCTAGCCATTTCGGGGCCGCACCAGAAGGGGGCGCGATCACGACAATCCTCTGTAGGAGCTGCCGCAGGCTGCTCCTACAGGGACGACATCAGAACTTGATGAAATGCTTGCGGTAGTGCTGCAGCTCGGCGATCGATTCGCGGATGTCGTCCAGTGCCAGGTGCGTGCTGCCCTTCTTGAAGCTGTCGCGCACGTCCGGTGCCCAGCGTGCGGCCAGCTCTTTGAGCGTCGACACATCGAGGTTGCGGTAGTGGAAGTAGCTTTCCAGCGCCTTCATGTGGGTATAAAGGAAGCGCCGATCCTGGCAGATGCTGTTGCCGCAGATCGGCGACTTGCCTTTTGGCACCCACTTTTCCAGGAAGGCGATGGTCTCGGCCTCGGCTTCGGCCATGCTGATGCGGCTGTCGCGTACGCGCTGGGTCAGGCCCGAGTTGCCGTGGGTGCGGGTGTTCCACTCGTCCATGCGGGCGAGCACTTCGTCACTGTGGTGAATGGCGATCACCGGGCCTTCGGCCAGGGTGTTCAGGTCACTGTCGGTGACGATGGTGGCCATTTCGATGATGACGTCGTTTTCCGGATCCAGACCGGTCATTTCCAGGTCGATCCAGATCAGGTTCTGCGGGTTTTGCATATTCGGGCTCCTAGGCAATGCTGCGCAGTTTAGCCTAGGCCGGTGCCCGGGCGTGCTAAACTCGCGGCCGTTTTACCTAATCGCTGCATTCTTCAGACGGAACACCCATGGCCAAACGCCAACTCAATCGTCGTCAAAACTGGCGCATCGAAAAGATTCAGGGCGAGCGCGCCGCCCGCGCCGCCAAACGCGAGTCCTCGGCGGTCGAAGCCCTCGAGGGCGGCGATCTGGGGCCTGAGCAACACGGTCTGGTGATCGCCCACTTCGGGGTGCAGGTCGAGGTCGAGGCTGTGGACGGCGATCTGGCCAGTCAGGTATTCCGTTGCCACCTGCGCGCCAACCTGCCGGCGCTGGTGACCGGTGATCGGGTGGTCTGGCGCGCCGGCAACCAGGGCATCGGCGTGATCGTCGCACAACTGCCGCGCACCACCGAACTCTGCCGCCCGGACAGTCGTGGCCAGCTCAAGCCGGTCGCTGCCAACGTCGACATGATCGTCATTGTCTTCGCGCCACTGCCCGAGCCGCATGCCAACCTGATCGACCGCTACCTGGTGGCCGCTGAACACGCCGGCATCCGCCCGTTGCTGCTGCTGAACAAATTCGACCTGATCGACGAGCAAAACGCCCCGGCGCTCAATGCCCTGCTGGCGGTGTACCGCACGCTGGGTTATCCGGTGCTGGAAGTCTCGGCGCATCACGGCAATGGCATGGAACAGTTGCAGAAGCAGCTCGACGGGCGCATCAGCGTGTTCGTCGGCCAGTCCGGCGTCGGCAAGTCGTCGCTGGTCAACAGCCTGCTGCCGGAAGTCGAAACCCGTGTCGGCCCGTTGTCGGAGCTGTCCGGTCAGGGCACGCACACCACGACCACCGCACGCCTGTTCCACTTCCCGGGCGGCGGCGAGCTGATCGACTCCCCGGGTATCCGTGAATTCGGCCTGGGCCACGTCAGCCGCGCCGACGTCGAAGCCGGTTTCATCGAGTTCAACGACCTGCTCGGCACCTGCCGCTTCCGCGACTGCAAACACGATCGCGAACCCGGTTGCGCACTGCTCAAGGCCCTGGAAGACGGCCGCGTGCAGCAGCAGCGGATGAACAGCTACCGCTCGATCATCGCCAGCCTGCCGGAAAACGGCTACTAAACATCTGCACCGGCAGCCTCTCGCCCGAGGGCTGCCGGATGTCGGACCACGCCTGACAAATCCCCGATTCCGTTAAACGTCAGACTCTTCTGACGGACCCGCCCGCACCTGTTTGCAGGACATTTCTCTTTCACCGCCCAGCCCTTGTAGGCCCGCGTCAGATGCCTAGATTGGGGTCCTCCTTCGCACCTTCGAGGAACCCCATGCAGACCTACCATTTGTTCATCAGCCATTCGTGGAACTACGCCCACGCCCACGACAATCTGGTACGCCTGCTCGGCGCCAGACCGGATTTCAGTTTCAAGAATTTTTCCGTGCCGCCGCACAACCCGATCATGGGCGCGCAGACCGACAAGCAGCTTGAAGAAGCCATCGAAAACAAGATTCGTCCGTGCTCGGCGGTGCTGATCATGGCCGGGATGTATTCGACTTACAGCAAGTGGATCAACAAGGAAATCGAGATCGCCAAACGCATGGGCAAAGTGATCATCGCGATCAAGCCGTTCGGCGCCGAGCGCATTTCCACTGTCGTGCGTGAGGCGGCTCACGCCGAGTGCGCGTGGAACACCAACAGCATCGTCAGTGCGATTCGTCTGCACACGGCGGTGTAACCATGCGCAAAGGACTGTTTATCGGCATCAACCACTACGACCACGTCTCGCCCTTGAGCGGCTGTAGCAACGACGCCATGGCCATGGCGTCGGTGCTGGAGCGTCACGCCAACGGGCGACCGAACTTCAGCAGCAAAGTGCTGACTTCAGCCGAAGAAAAACTCACGCTCAACCACATGAAACAGCAGATCCAGAGCCTGTTCTCAGGCGACTGTGACGTGGCACTGCTGTACTTCGCCGGCCATGGTCAGTTCGACACCAGCATCGACGAAGGACTCCTGATTCCCCAGGACTATCAGCCTGGCGGAGACGGGATCCGCATCAGTGACATTCTGGAGTGGGCGGACAAGGCCCCGCACATCAAGAACAAAATCATCATTCTCGATTGCTGCCAGGCCGGCGCAGCAGGCGCCGTGCGTAATCTGCGTGGCGGCAGCAGTGTGATCGGCGAAGGCGTGACCATTCTCACGGCCTGCAAAAAAGAACAGTACGCTGTGGAGAGTCGCGGTCATGGCGTCTTCACGGATCTGTTGCTGCAAGCGCTGCACGGTGGCGCTGCCAACGTACTCGGCAAAGTCACCCCCGGTAGCGTTTATTCGTTTGTCGACAATGCGCTGGGCGCCTGGGAACAGCGTCCGGTGTTCAAGACCAATGTCTCGCAGTTCGTGCCGCTGCGCGAAGTCGCGCCGCTGATTGCCGAGGAAACCCTGCGCAAACTCAAGGACTGGTTCCCCGAGCCAAGTTTCGTCTTCCGGCTCGATCCCAGCTACGAGCCCACCGAAGCGCTGTTCGACCCCGAGCACGGCGACATCTTCAAGCAACTGCAAATGTGCAACCGCCACAGCCTGATCGAACCGGTGGATGCCGAACACATGTACTACGCCGCGCTTCACTCCACCGGCTGCCGCCTCACGGCGCTCGGCGCCTATTACCGCGAACTCGCCATAAAAGGACACTTCTGATGCCCGTATTCATCAGCTACCGCCACATCGATCGTCCGCAAGCCATGGCGATCAATGCCCAATTGATGCAGGCCAACATCAAGACCTACCTCGACGTACTCGACCCGGAATCGCAGACCACCGACGACATCACCGGGGTGATCACCCGCAACATCACCGAATGCACACACCTGCTGGCGGTGGTTTCGGAGAAAACCGCACTGTCGTGGTGGGTGCCGTTCGAAATCGGCGAAGCGACCATCAGCAACCGACGGATCTGCTCGTTCCGCACCGGGCCCGCGCGGTTGCCGGAGTATCTGGACAAGTGGCCGAAGCTGAGCACAGCCAGTGATCTGAATTTCTTCATCGATGCCTATCGTGAAGAAGTGTCGAGCAAGCGCTCGATGACGCTGGATTCGAGCAACGAGTCCTTCAGCGGCACCTATAAGCGCAACGCCGATCTGTTCCATGAACAACTGAAAAACCGGATTCGGCGCGGTTTCTGAAGCCGATCAACAGCCACAAAAAAGCCGACATCACTGTCGGCTTTTTTGTCGGTCACTGCTTCGGCGCAGGAGCCGGTGCAGCGGCTGGCGGAGCTGTTGGCGCTGGCGCTGCAGCCCCCGGTGCGGCCGGTTTCGGTGCGGCGTCGTCGAACAGGTTCAAGCGTTCGCGCAACTCGTGGGCCGGCACCGGTTGCTGGTCTGCCGGCAACGCGTTCGGATCGACCGGCGTCGCCGGAGCGGCGCCGTTCTGACCTTCGGCCGCAGGCTTGGCTGCGTCGGCACCTTGCGAGCCTTCGATGGCCGCTTGCGCTTTTTTGGTCAGGACCACGATGTCGATGCGGCGGTTGACCGGGTTGAACGGGTTCTCCTTGTCGAACAGCGCCGAGGAGGCATAACCGACGACCCGCGCCACCTGCGAATCCGGATAGCTGCCGGCCACCAGCGCACGCCGCGCGGCGTTGGCACGGTTGGCCGAGAGCTCCCAGTTACCGAAATCACCGGTGCCGGTGTACGGCTTGGCATCGGTGTGACCGCTGATGCTGATCTTGTTCGGCACCGCTTTGATGGTGTCGGCCATGGCCAGCAGGATGTCTTCGAAGTACGGCTTCAGACGTGCCGAACCCGAGTCGAACATCGGCCGGTTTTCGGCGTCCATGATCTGGATGCGCAGGCCGTTCGGGGTGATCTCGAACAGGATCTGATCCTTGAACTTCTGCAGCTGCGGGTTCTCGTCGACCTTGTTCTGCAGTTCCTGCAGCAACAGTTCCAGGCGTTCTTTCTCGACCTGCTCGGCCATGCCTTCGACCTGCTCGGTGTCGACCGTGACCTTGTCCGGTTGCGGCTGCGATTTCACTTCAGGGTTGAGAGTGTTTTCCGGCGCCAGGGTCGGTGTGCCGCCCAGATCGATGATGTACGGCGTGCCGCTTTCGGAGAAGCCGACCGGATCCTTGAAGTAACCGGCGATGGCGATCTTTTGCTCCGGGGTTGCGGTGGACAGCAGCCACAACACCAGGAAGAACGCCATCATCGCCGTGGCGAAGTCGGCGAAGGCGATTTTCCACGCCCCGCCGTGGTGCCCACCGGCTATGCGCTTGACGCGCTTGATGATTATCGGCTGATTATTTTCCATGGCTTAGCGACCGCGAACGGCTTGTTCCAGCTCGGCGAAGCTTGGACGGTGCGCCGGGTACAGAACCTTGCGCCCGAACTCCACCGCCAGCGATGGCGGCATGCCGGAAGCCGACGCCACCAGCGAAGCCTTGATGGCTTCATAGACGTTCAGCTCTTCCTTGGCATCGTGCGCCAGGGAATGCGCCAACGGGCCGAAGAAGCCGTAGGCCGCGAGAATACCGAAGAAGGTACCGACCAGCGCCGCACCCACGTGCAGACCGATGGATTTCTGATCGCCTTCGCCCAGGGACGCCATGGTCACCACGATACCCAGTACCGCCGCGACGATACCGAAACCGGGCATGGCGTCGGCGATGCCGTTCACCGCATGGGACGGGTGCTCAAGGTCTTCCTTGAGGCTGTAGAGCTCCATGTCGAACAGGCCTTCCAGCTCATGCGGAGCCATGTTGCCGGAGGACATGATGCGCAGGTAATCGCAGATGAACGCGGTCATGCGCTCGTCTTTGAGCACGGCCGGGTACTTGGCGAAGATCGGGCTCGCAGCGGCGTCTTCGATGTCGCCTTCGATGGCCATCATGCCTTCGCGGCGGCTCTTGTTGAGGATCTCGTAGATCAGGCCCAGCACTTCCAGATAGAACGTGTGGCTGAAGCGCGAACTGAACATGCTCAGGGATTTCTTGAGCACGTGCATCGTCATGTAACCGGGGTTGGCCTGGAGGAATGCACCGAGGGCCGCACCACCGATGATCATCACCTCGAAGGGCTGGATCAGGGCGGCAATTTTGCCGTGGGAGAGCACGTATCCGCCGAGCACGCTCGCGAATACGACGATGATGCCGATAATTTTAGCCATAGGTAGAAAGTACTTACTTAAGTCGGGTTCAAGGTCATATTCGGAAGTTAAAAAATCTCTTCTTCTACTTATCGGCAAAACTGCGCCAGACTATAGCCAGTTCAGGCGAAAAGCCAATTTAGCCCATGCCGGGCGCGTCTACAGTCAGTGAAGATCCCGTCCAGACATGGCTAATGAAACGAACGTCCCACACGTAAAACCGACCACCCTCGAAGGCTGGGTCAAGCTGCTCGACAGCGTCCGGCTGCCCGTGCCGCAAGAGGCTCACGACAAGGTGTGCCGCGCGATCCGTGACAACCGCAGTTCGCTGCGCGACATCGCCGACCTGATGCAGGACAGCCCGGCACTGGCCTTGAGCATCATCCGTGAGGCGAATCGTCACACCCACGGCACCCTGGCCGCTGCGGCGGAAAATCTCGAGGTGGCGATCAACCGCCTGGGCCTGGCGCGTACCGAAGAATTGCTCGCGCGCCTGCCGGTCGAACCGCAGATGCAAATCCCCAAAGCCCTGCGCCAACTGCAAATGATCAGCCAGCACGCCACACAACAGGCCAACGGTTTTTTTGCCAGTCGCCTCGCGCGCCTGTGGCAGGACATTCATTGGGGCAGCCTGTTGTTTCTGTCGCCATTATGGCCGCTGGCGCTGACGTTTCCCGAGTTGCTCGAAGAGTGGGAGCTGCGGGTGATCCACAAGGGCGAATCGGCGCTGGTGGTCGAGAAGCAACTGTTTGGCGTACGCCTGCTGAAGATCGCCGAGTCACTGGTACAGGTCTGGCACCTGCCGATCTGGGTGCAGCAAGGCTATAAACTGCTGCTCAGCGAACAGCGCGAACTGGTGAAAGTGCTGCGTATCGCCCGCGACAGCGAGCATCCGCTGCGCCAGCAGAATCGCCTCGATGACGATCCGACTTTGCGCCGCTGGCTCAATCAACCGGCCAACACCGTATTGCTGGCCAACGGTCTGGCGCTGTCGGCGCAACAGGCCTGGGACAGTCCGCACAGCGAGCGCTGGCAGTACCTGACCAGCCTTTATCTGCAAATCTCGATGGATGAAGTGCAGCAGCAGTTGCACCAGCAAGCCGCCAACAGTGCGCGCCAGCATGCCATGCCCGATCTGTGGCACCCGGCCGTTTCATTATTGTGGCCGTGGGGTACCCATCGTTTGCCGGCCGGGATGCTGCCAGCGGCCGCGCCGAGTGCCGAGGACCTGACGCAATGGCGCCGGCAATGCGCCGAACTGCTGGCCGAGCCGAGCCGCTTCACCAATGCCATGAGCCTGACCGTCGCCGCGCGCGATGCGCTGGTCGCCAGCGGCATGCGTCGGGTGATGATTCTGATGGCCGACCGCACGCAGTCCAATCTGCGCGTACACCAGACCTTCGGTTTGCCGAAGGAAGCCGCCGCGCTGAATTTTGTCGTCAGTCAGAGCAAAGTCCTGCAACGGTTACTCGCGCAGCAGGCACAAGTACGGATCAACCCCGAGAACAACGCACAGTTTTCCGCATTGTTGCCGCCGGGCCTGCGTTCGCTGTTCCGTGGCGAGCACCTGTTCCTGCGCTCACTGGTCAATAACGGCCGGGTGATCATGATCGTCGTGGCCGATCAGGGCGGCGGGCCGTTCGCCGACATCACCGTTCAGGCATTCGGCAAAACTGCACAATGCATCGAGAAAGCCCTGCACAGCTTTAGCAGCCGTGGCCGATGAGGCTGCGCTACAATCCCCCCCTTTGTGCTCTGGAGACCTCACATGTCTGACTTCTCTGGCTTGCCGCTCGTCATCGAGCCGAGCGACCTGCTCCCGCGTCTCGATTCCCCTGAACTGATTCTGGTGGATCTGACCAGCCCTGCCCGCTATGCCGAAGGTCATCTTCCCGGCGCACGCTTTGTCGACCCGAAACGCACCCAGCTCGGCCAGCCGCCGGCGCCGGGACTGCTGCCGGCCAAAGCCGATCTGGAGGCGTTGTTCGGTGAGCTGGGGCATCGCCAGGATGCGGTCTACGTGGTCTACGACGACGAGGGCGGCGGTTGGGCCGGACGTTTCATCTGGCTCCTGGATGTGATCGGTCACGACAAATACCACTATGTCGACGGCGGTCTGCCGGCGTGGCTGGAAGCGGGCATGCCGATGTCGATCCAGGTGCCGCCTGCGGTGGGCGGCCCGGTGGCGCTGACCCTGCACGAAGGGCCGACCGCCACTCGCGAATACCTGCAAAGCCGTCTCGGCGCCGCCGATCTGGCGATCTGGGATGCCCGTGGGCCACTGGAATATTCCGGCGAGAAGGTGCTGGCCGCCAAAGGCGGACACATCCCCGGCGCGGTGAACTTCGAGTGGACCGCCGGCATGGACAAGGCGCGTCAGCTGCGGATCCGCACGGACATGCCGCAGATCCTCGAAGACCTCGGGATCACCAAGGACAAAGAAATCATTACCCACTGCCAGACCCATCACCGGTCGGGCTTCACTTATCTGGTGGCCAAGTCCCTCGGTTATCCGCGGGTCAAGGGCTACGCCGGTTCCTGGGGCGAATGGGGCAACCACCCTGATACGCCTGTCGAGATTCAAGGTTCTAAGGACAACTAATGAAAGAGCGTCTGTTTATCCTCAGCCAGTACCTGCTGCCTCATCACCTGCTGTCGCGTCTGGCCGGCTGCATTGCCGAGTGCCGCGTGCGCTGGTTCAAGAATGCCTTCACCCAGTGGTTCGCCAAGCGTTATCAGGTGGACATGTCGCAAGCGCTGGTCGAAGACCTGACCGCCTACGAGCACTTCAACGCGTTCTTCACCCGTGCCCTGAAAGACGGCGCGCGTCCACTGGACCAGACCCCGGGCGCGATCCTCAGCCCGGCCGACGGTGCGGTCAGCCAGCTCGGCCCGATCGAACACGGTCGCGTGTTCCAGGCCAAGGGCCACAGTTTCAGCGTGCTGGAACTGCTCGGCGGTGATGCGGCGAATGCCGCACCGTTCATGGGCGGCGACTTCGCCACCATTTACCTGTCGCCGAAGGATTACCACCGCGTGCACATGCCGCTGGCCGGCACCCTGCGCGAAATGGTCTACATCCCGGGCCGGATTTTCTCGGTCAACCAGACCACTGCGGAAAACGTGCCGGAACTGTTCGCCCGCAACGAACGTGTGGCGTGCATTTTCGACACCGAGCGCGGACCGATGGCTGTGGTGCTGGTGGGCGCGATGATCGTCGCTTCGATTGAAACCGTATGGGCCGGTCTGGTGACCCCGCCGAAGCGCGAGCTGAAAACCTTCCGCTACGACGAAGCTGCCCGTGCGCCGATTCATCTGGAAAAAGGTGCTGAACTGGGACGCTTCAAGCTGGGTTCGACCGCGATCGTGCTGTTTGGCCCGGATCAGGTGAAATGGGCTGAAGAGTTGGTCGCCGGTTCGCCAGTACAAATGGGCCAGGCTCTGGCACTGCCAAACGCCTGATACATCGGCGCCCCCGTGTAGGAGCTGCCGCAGGCTGCGATCTTTTGACTTTGTTTTTAAAAACCAGGATCAAAAGATCGCAGCCTGCGGCAGCTCCTACCGGTTGAAGGCCGACATGCTCATTTGCTGCTATGGTTTTTGGCATGAGCCAGACCATTTCCCCCCCGCTGCTGAGCGCTCCGATTCCCACGCAGTCGCGCCTGTCGTTCTGCGAAGCCACCCCGCGCGACCTCAAGCGCTGGATCGCCGGCCTGCCCAAGGCGAACATCGGCGAAACCGCCCGCCAGTTGTACCAAGGCCTGGGCGAACTCAATCAATTGCTGACCCCTAGTGACAATCGCTTGCAACTGCTGGAGCTGCTGCGTCCTGAGGTGTATTTCGTCTGTCAGCATCTGGAACGGCACTTCCTGCATCAGGCGATCATGCTCGATGACCGTTCGCGCAAGATCAGCAACCTGTGTCAGGCACTGCAAAGTCAGTTGGCCATCGGTTACAAACAGATCGCGCTGCGCATCGTGCCCAAATACCACAAGGATCGTGCGGCGCTGGTCAGTCAGGCCCTGCAACGCGCTGCGCATGCGCTCAAGGGACAACTGCTGCGCGCCGCGCAGCTGTATAGCCCGGCGCCGGAGCAACTGTGGTTCGAGCTGCATCAGTTGTATCGCTGCGCCTGCGGCTTGCAACTGCAACAGCGTCGGGTGCACGACGACCTGGCGAGCCTGACCACCGAGCTGAGCCTGGAGCAGACCTACATCGCCGCGCTGCTGTTGGGCAGCGCTCGTTGCAACCAACTGCGGCAGAACCAGATCGCCCGACTGGCTGAGGTGCTGGAGCCGTGGAGCGCCCTGCTCAGACTGCATCCCGGCAGCCCGGACGACGGGCTGTTCGCCATCAGCGCCGATCTGGACACCGGCCCGCGCTACCGCAGCATGTTTCGCCAAGAACAACAGGGCACCCTGCTCGGCGTCAATCCGCAGCCGCTGGTGAATGTCATCGAAGCGCATTTACTGCATCAGGAAACATCGACGCCACTGCCCGTCCCGTCGGGACTGAGCCTCGACACCCTGCAGCATCTGCACGCCAGTTGGGGCCAGACCGCCGAGCGCAGTTTTCAGCGCACCCCCGGCCAGGGCAACCTGACCGTGTGCGTCGGCATGAGCGCCCTGCACTTCTACCTGGGAGGCGAACGCACTTTCAGTGAGTTGCTCAAGCATCCCGGCGCCCGCGCGGCGAACTTCAGCCGCGCGGTGGCCAAGGGCGAAAAAGACAGTTGGAGCCAGGCGTTCGACGCCGCCCCGCAAAACAGCGCTGAGGAATTTCTGCCGTACGAAGAGATTCAGTACGACCATATCGGCGAAGACGACAGCACAGCCGACCACACTCCGCACTACCCGACTTACACCTTGCCGGTGATCAACCATAGCCCCGGAGGTTATTGCCTGGGCTGGCCGAACGAAGTGCCCGCCGAGTTGCAGGCCGGGGAGATGGTCGGGATTCAGGACAGTTCGAATCAAGGCTGGAGCATTGCGGTGGTGCGCTGGATTCGTCAGGTACGCGGTGGCGGACCGCAAATGGGCCTTGAGCTGGTGGCGCCGCACGCCGAGCCCTGCGGTTTGCAACTGGTGCGTTCGCGGGACGATCACAGCCACTACTTGCGAGGCCTGCTGCTGCCCGAGATCAGTGCCATCGACTTGCCCGCGACCTTGCTGGCCCCGCGCCTGCCGTTTCAGGAAGGCAATAAAGTACTGATCAACACCCATGGCGAAGAACACCGCGCCGGGCTGGATCGACGGGTGGCGAGCACACACAGTTTCAATCAGTTTGCCTATCGCTCGCTGGAAGCCGCACGCAATGGCGGGGGCGAGGAGGATTTCGACTCGTTGTGGAAATCGCTTTGAAAGCAAAAGATCGCAGCCTGCGGCAACTCCTACAGGAAAACGCGTATTCCAGTGTAGGAGCTGCCGAAGGCTGCGATCTTTTGATCTTTAATTACAACTGCCCGTCGCGATCGCGAAAGCCCAGCAGATACAGCACACCATCCAGCCCCAGCGTGGAAATCGCCTGCTTCGCCGACTGCTTGACCAGCGGCTTGGCGCGGAATGCCACACCCAGACCGGCAATCGCCAGCATCGGCAGGTCATTCGCACCGTCGCCGACGGCGATGGTCTGCTCCAGACGCAAGCCTTCCTTGTGCGCCAGTTCCTTCAGCAGATCCGCCTTGCGCTGGGCATCGACAATCGGTTCGATCGCCACGCCGGTGCACTTGCCGTCGACCACTTCCAGTTCGTTGGCGAACACGTAGTCGATGCCAAGTTTGGCCTGCAACTGTTTGGCGAAGTACGTGAAGCCGCCGGACAGGATCGCGGTCTTGTAGCCCAGACGCTTGAGTTCGGCGAACAGGGTTTCGGCACCTTCAGTCAGGCGCAGCGAGGCGCCGATCGAATCCAGTACGCTGACATCCAGGCCTTTGAGCAACGCCAGGCGCTCCTTGAAGCTGGCGCGGAAGTCCAGTTCGCCCGCCATCGCCCGCTCGGTAATGGCCGAGACTTGCTCGCCGACACCGGCGGCCTTGGCCAGTTCGTCGATGACTTCGGCTTCGATCAGGGTCGAGTCCATGTCGAACACCGCCAGACGCCGGTTGCGCCGGAACAGCGAGTCTTCCTGAAAGGCGATGTCGACGTTCAGCTCCTGCGCGACGCTGAGGAATTCGGCACGCAGCGCCTGCGGATCAGCCGCTTCGCCACGCACAGAGAACTCGATGCAGCCCTTGCCCTTGTCCGCCGGCGTGTCCAGCGGCATGCGACCCGACAGACGGTCGATATGGTCGATATTCAAGCCATATTTGGCGGTGATCGAGCTGACCGCCTGCAATTGGCCGGCGGTCACTTTGCGGGTCAACAGGGTGACGATGTGGCGTTTCTTGCCCTGATTGCCCACCCATTGCTGGTAATCCTCTTCGGACACCGGGGTGAAACGCACCTGCTGGTCGAGCTCGTAGCCCTTGAACAGGATGTCCTTGAGCACGGCTTTGCCTTGCTCGGAGTCGGGAATCTCGACCAGGATGCCGAACGACAGGGTGTCGTGGATCACCGCCTGACCGATGTCGAGAATGTTCACACCACCTTGTGCCAGAACGCCAGTAATGGCCGCAGTCAGACCCGGACGGTCGACTCCCGTGATGTTAATCAGGACGATTTCGCGCAACGCGCACCCCCGCAACTGGAAAAAAACCGCATTCTACCCACTTTCAGTGACCATCGGGCACCGCGAGCGCTTTGCCGGTCTAGGGCCTGTCGCTATACTGCGCGTCAACTTCACGGACAAAAGAGCCGAGCTCAGTGAACCGGCCCACGCCAGTTAAAACCGATAACTTCTTCCTGCTGATCTTCCGTGCACTGCGTCATCGCCGTGTGCCGATTGCATTGCGCATTGCCAGCCATAACGTGATCCTGGTCGCTCTGGCCCTGGTGATCTATGCCGGGGTGATGGGCTTGCAGTTCAAGCAGGCCATGCACGAGCAGGCCGACGCGCTGGGCGAAAGCCTGACTACGCAGACCGCCACCTCCGCCACTGAACTGTTGGTGTCCAACGACATCCTCAGCCTCAACGTGCTGCTCAACAACCTGACCAAGAACAAGCTGGTGGCCCACGCGGCCATCTATAGCGTGGACAACCGCATCCTCGCCGAATCCGGTCAGCGCCCCAAGCACAGCCTGTTGGGCGAAGCCGAAGGCATGTACGAGAGCAAGATCACCTTCCAGGACGTGACCGCCGGGCAACTGCGCATCAGCCTGGACATGGATCAGTTCCAGCAGCCGATGACCATCAGTCTGCAGAGCATGGGCATTCTCAGTGCGATCCTGTTGGCGCTGTCGCTGGCCCTGAGTCTGCGCATGGGCCGCTATCTGTCGACGCCGCTGCTGCAATTGCGCGTCTGGCTGCGCAACATCGACGAATACACCCCGGGCACCGACCGTCAGGACGAGATCGGCGATCTGGCGCGTCAGCTGCACGCCAACTTCGCCCCAGAGCCTGCGCCCAAACCCGAGCCCGAGCCGGAACCCGAGTTCGAAGAAGAGGATGAGCCAGAGTTCGAAGTGCGCAACCTGCGTGACCCGAGCTTTGACGAAACCCGCCCGATGGCTGCGCAAAAACCTGCACCGCGCCACGTGGTCAGCACCGTTGAAGACGATGAAGACGACGACGCTTTTGCTGACCTGCGCGACGAATCGCTGGATGCAGCGCCGCAACCGATCACGCGCAAGGCCACGCCTAGCGTGCCCCAGCACAGCGCGGTACTGGCCGTGCAACTGGGCTCGCAGGAACAACTGCGGCGCCTGCCGCGTGCCCGTCTGGAAGAGTTGCTGGAGCGCTATCGCGATTGCCTCGATCAGGCCGCTTCGCTGTATCAGGGCGAGATCGAAACCCTGAACGACGGCAGCACGCTGATGCTGTTCCACACCGAAGACAGCGGTGACGACTACCTGACCAATGCGATCTGCTGCGGTGAATTGCTGCGGGCGCTGGGCCATCAATTGCAGATCGAAGTCGCCGACAGCGGCATCACCTTGCAATTGCAGCTGGGCCTGACCCTGGGTGAAGACCTGTTCGGTCTGAGCCAGATCGACTTGCTGCTGACCGACTCGGCCCAGGATGCCCTGGCCTTGTCGCAGCACAGCCGCAACCTGCTGCTGGTCGAGCGCAAGATCGGTGACGACGGGCTGATTCGCCAGCGTGCGCGGATCCGTCCGATCGCCAGCCCTGAGGGGGCTTGCTGTGTGGAGCGCTTGATGGAGCCTTATCCGTCGATGCTCGAGCGGCAACTGGCGCGGATGCATGAGCGCCGGGCGTAAGCTTCAGGCCTGATGCACAGAAGCCCGCAGACAAGTGATTGTCTGCGGGCTTTTTTGTTGCCTGTACCGGCCCTTTCGCNCCTGTGGGAGCGAGCTTGCTCGCGAAGAGGCCCGCACTGACGGCAAAGATCTCCAGCCCCCAGACACAACAAAGCCCGCACAAGGCGGGCTCTGGTTTGACGCTGATGCAGACTTAGAAGCGGAACACTTCCATATCGGTACGAATCGGCGAGGCCATCGGGATCTTTGGCTGTTTCTCGGCATCCGCTGCCGGCGCGGCCGGTTTTGGCGCCGCTTTGCGCGGTGCTTCGGCCACCGGCGGCTGGTTGGCCAATGGCTTGAGCGCCAGCGACAACTGCTCGGCCAGACGCTGCAGCAGAATCCCCTGTGCTTGCACCTGCGAAGCCGTGGTCCCGGCATGCAACTCTTGCAGATGAACGATGCGGTTATCGCGTACCTGCCCACGACGGTCGATCAGACGCCATTGCGCATCGAGGATCGCCGGTTGTTTCTGACCGGAATCCAGTCGCGTGATGGTCAGCAATACCTGCACATCCGGCGTGAAGCCCAACGTCGCTGGTGCCAGCACCACACGCTGACTGTCCAGATGACCCGCCACCTGTCGCATCAGCAATTGATCGATATCCGACGAAAGGCTGCCCGCCCAGCGACCATCGGTCGAGGCTTGCAGGCTGCCGTCGGGCTGACGCTGCAGCAGGGTTTCTCGTTGCAGGTAATCGGCCACGACGATCGGGCCCAACAAAACCGCCATGCCAGCGCTTTGCGCAGGCTGAACCGGACTTCCGCTGTCCAGTTGATACAGCGACACCGGCTGGTGAACGCTGCAGCCCGCCAGGCCCAAAACGCCAGCGAGCAGGAAAATAAGAGGGCGCAGAGCAGTCATCATCCCGTCCAGGTGGCCGCCACAAGGCTGACCACAGTGAAAATACTCAATAAATATGAAGAACGCTCGGCCACGCCGGCGCTTGGAAAGGCCATATCATCCGTGAATATGCGTTCCGACTCCAGCGCCAAAGCGTCGATCTACGCGTTAAATCGTAGTTCGACGCCTCTAGAGGGGCGTTTTCGCCTAATTGAGGTTTTCGACGAGCAGCGCATCCACCCGCTGAAAGCCCCTCGGGAGTTTATTCCCGCGACGTCCACGCTCACCTTTATAGTGTTCGAGATCGTCGGCCTTCAGCGACAGGGTCCGTTTTCCGGCCTGCAGCACCAAGGTAGCGCCTTCCGGAAGTACGGCGATGTCCGTGACGTATTCTTCGCGACTGGCCACACGCTCACCGGAAATACCGATGATCTTGTTGCCTTTGCCCTTCCCTAATTGTGGCAGATCGCTGATTTTGAAGATCAGCAGGCGACCTTCGGTCGTGACCGAGGCCAGCCAGTTCTGCTCACGATCGGCCACTGGGCGCGGCGCGATGACTTTGGCGTTGTTCGGCAGGCTCAACAGGGCTTTACCGGCCTTGTTTTTGGCTTGCAGGTCTTCACCCTTGACCACGAAACCGTAACCGGCATCGGAGGCGATCACGTACAACGCATCGTCTTCGGGCATCAGCACGCATTCGAACGTGGCGCCGGGCGGCGGAGTCAGACGACCGGTCAACGGCTCCCCCTGGCCTCGAGCCGACGGCAAGGTGTGCGCGGCCACCGAATAACTGCGACCGGTAGAATCGATAAACACCGCAAACTGGTTGGAGCGCCCCGCCGCCGAGGTCTTGAAACCATCGCCAGCCTTGTACGACAGGCCGGTGGCGTCGATATCGTGGCCCTTGGCCGAGCGGATCCAGCCCTTCTCGGACAGCACGACGGTGACCTTCTCGTTCGGCAGCAGATCGTGCTCGGTCAGCGCCTTGGCTTCGGCACGCTCGACGATCGGCGAACGACGATCATCACCGTAGGTTTCAGCGTCTTTCAGCAGCTCGGTACGCACCAGCTTCTTCAGCTTGGCTTCGCTGCCCAGCAAGGCTTGCAGCTTGGCCTGCTCCTTGAGCAGTTCGTCCTGCTCGTCGCGCAGCTTCATCTCTTCCAGGCGCGCCAACTGCCGCAACCGGGTGTCGAGGATGTAGTCGGCCTGGATTTCGCTGAGGGCGAAGCGCTCGATCAGCTTGGCTTTCGGATGCTCCTCGGTGCGGATGATGTGGATCACTTCGTCCAGATTGAGGTAAGCGATCAACAAACCGTCCAACAGGTGCAGGCGGCGCTCGACCTTGTCGAGGCGGAATTGCAGGCGACGACGCACGGTCAGTACGCGGAATTCCAGCCATTCGACCAGCAATGCCCGCAGGTTCTTCAGCTGCGGCTTGCCATCCAGACCGATGATGTTGACGTTGACCCGGTAGGTCGATTCCAGCTCGGTACTGGCGAACAGGTGCTGCATCAGCGCTTCGTGATCGACGCGGCTGTTGACCGGAATGATCACGATGCGGCACGGATTTTCGTGGTCGGATTCGTCACGCAGGTCGGCGATCTGTGGCGCTTTCGATGGCTTGGCCTGCATCAGCGCGGCGATCTGTTCCAGCACCTTGGCCCCGGAGACCTGATGCGGCAGCGCGGTGACGATGATGTCGCCGTCCTCGACGTGGTACACGGCGCGCATGCGCACCGAGCCCTTGCCGGTTTCGTACATTTTCAGCAGGTCGGCACGCGGGGTGATGATTTCCGCTTCGGTCGGATAGTCCGGGCCTTGAATGTGTTCGCAGAGCTGTTCGACCGTGGCTTTCGGCTCATCGAGCAGGCGCACGCAAGCGGTAGCGACTTCGCGCAGGTTGTGCGGCGGTACGTCGGTGGCCATGCCGACAGCAATGCCGGTGGTGCCGTTGAGCAGGATGTTCGGCAAACGTGCCGGCAGAACCAAGGGTTCCTGCAAGGTGCCGTCGAAGTTCGGCCCCCAGTCGGCCGTGCCCTGGCCCAACTCGCTGAGCAGCACTTCGGAATAGCGCGACAGGCGCGCTTCGGTATAACGCATGGCGGCGAAGGACTTCGGATCGTCCGGCGCACCCCAGTTACCCTGACCGTCAACCAGCGTGTAGCGATAGCTGAACGGCTGAGCCATCAGCACCATCGCTTCGTAGCACGCCGAGTCGCCGTGCGGGTGGAACTTGCCGAGCACGTCACCGACGGTACGCGCCGATTTCTTGTGCTTGGAATCGGCGTCCAGCCCCAGCTCGCTCATGGCGTAGACGATACGCCGCTGTACCGGTTTCAGACCGTCGCCGATATGCGGCAGGGCACGGTCCATGATCACGTACATGGAGTAGTTGAGGTAGGCATTTTCGGTGAAGTCAGCCAGCGAGCGGCGTTCTACACCGTCCAGGCTGAGATCAAGGGAGTCGCTCATGCGGGCCTCATCGGTTCGTTGTCTGGCGCAGCAGCATGGTGCCACCGCGCTGGGTGAATTCAAGTTTGTTCAGAGCGCTCATGCCGAGCAGCACCTGATCGCCATGCAGCCCCGGCGCCACCAGTGCGCGGACGTCCCGCAGCACGATGTCGCCCAGTTGCAGGCGCTCGATCTTTGTCCGGTAGCCCTGGCTCAGGCCGTTGGCCGTGCTCAGGGTCACACCGAAACCTTCTTCCAGTTTCAAGCGTTTGGCCAGATCCGCCGGGATCGCCACATCGGTCGCGCCGGTGTCGAGCATGAACTCCACCGGCTCACCGTTGATCTGGCCACTGGCGACGAAATGCCCTTGGGCATTGCCCGCCAGTTTTACTTCGACCACGCCGTCATGCTGCTCGGACGTGACCACCACGTTCGGATTCTGCTGACGTTCTTCCCACTGGCCGAAAAACCGTGTGGCCAGAAACAGTCCCGCGCACCAGGCCAGAATCATCAACACCCGGCCGGCGCGTTTGCCCGGCGGTTGCTGACTCACGGTTTGGCGCTCCAGCCACCTTCAGGCGCGGCGAAGCGCCAGACGATCGGCCGAACCTCACCGTCAGCCCGCGGGCCGAAATTATTGTCGACGCCGACCCACGCCCCCTCCGCATCAACGATCAGCGCCTCTTCCAACCCGAAGTTCTGCGAATAACGGCGGTTGGCCTGCAACAGTTCAGCAGCGTACGACCAGCAACGCTCGACCTTGGCGGTCTGCGCATCACGCCGACAAATCTGGAAGGCGTTGCGTTCAAGGGTAAACAATTTGCCGTTGAACAACGAAAGGTCGGAAAAGTCGCGGTCGACCGCTTTGGCGTGCGGGAACTGCGGCGGCTGCATCTCCTTGCCGCCCTCGCTGAGCAGCACGCAACGACCGTCGCAATCCCACACGGTCTGCTGACGCTTGATCAACAGCAAGCCACGGTTTTGCCGTTCCCCGGCCAGCCACATCTGATCGCCCGCCGGGTTGATCGCCAGACCTTCGAAGATCGCATTGAAATGCAGGAGCATGCCACTGGCCCGCGCTTCGCGAACCATCATCGGCGAAATCTTCAGCCAGTTGACCGGGCCGCTGACGGGCACTTGCAGGACCGCCGCGTGCCCCTCGCTGACAATGTAGCGATTGCCAGTGCTGTCGCAACTGATGCCTTCGAAATCCAGGTCGCCACCGCGCACGAACGACGCGGCCCAATTGCGCGAGCGCAACCCCCACGGCAAACCGGTCTCCGGCACCGGCGGCACGTCGATGTGCAAGGCTTCGGCCTGCCAGGCCTGATCGGCGGCATTGAGTCGATAGATCTGATCGTCATCACGGTCCGACACCGCCCACAACTCGCTGCCACACATGGCCAGCCCCGACAGGTTGCCGCCGCGCATGCCGTCGACCGGGTGTTCGGAGAGCACGCGCAGCTCCTGCAGCGGTTCGGCCGACACGCTCGTCGCACTCAGCAGCACGGCACCCGCCAAGGCCCAGCCAAACCGCATCAGGCCAGCACCTCGGCGAGGTTGCCCTTGGACTCGAGCCAGGTCTTGCGGTCACCGGCGCGTTTCTTCGCCAGCAGCATGTCCATCATTTCCGAGGTTTGGGCAAAATCGTCGCCCAGTGTCAGCTGCACCAGACGCCGGGTGTTCGGGTCCATGGTGGTTTCGCGCAGCTGCGGCGGGTTCATTTCACCCAGGCCTTTGAATCGGGTGACCTGTGGCTTGCCGCGTTTCTTCTCGGCCACCAGACGGTCGAGAATCCCGTCGCGCTCGGCTTCGTCGAGGGCGTAGTAGATCTCTTTGCCGAGGTCGATGCGGTACAGCGGCGGCATCGCCACGTAGACGTGCCCGGCATCCACCAGCGGGCGGAAATGCTGGACAAACAGCGCACACAGCAGCGTGGCGATGTGCAGACCGTCGGAGTCGGCGTCGGCGAGGATGCAGATCTTGCCGTAGCGCAGCTGGCTCATGTCCGTGGCGCCCGGATCGACACCGATGGCCACGGCAATGTTGTGCACTTCCTGGCTCGCCAGCACTTCGCTGCCGTCGACTTCCCAGGTGTTGAGGATCTTGCCGCGCAACGGCAGGATCGCCTGGAACTCCTTGTCCCGCGCTTGCTTGGCGGAACCACCGGCGGAATCACCTTCGACCAGGAACAGCTCGGAGCGCATCGGATCCTGCCCGGCACAGTCAGCCAGTTTGCCCGGCAGCGCAGGGCCCTGGGTGACGCGCTTGCGCTCGACTTTCTTGCTCGCCTTGAGGCGGCGACCGGCGTTGTTGATCGCCAGTTCGGCCAGCGCCAGACCGGTTTCCGGATTGGCGTTGAGCCACAGGCTGAAAGCGTCCTTGACCACGCCGGAAACGAACGCCGCCGCTTCACGGGACGACAGACGCTCTTTGGTCTGGCCGGAGAATTGCGGTTCCTGCATCTTCATCGACAGCACGAAAGCGATGCGTTCCCAGACGTCTTCCGGCGCCAGCTTCACGCCGCGTGGCAGCAGGCTGCGGAATTCGCAGAACTCGCGCATCGCGTCGAGCAGGCCCTGACGCAAACCGTTGACGTGAGTGCCGCCCTGCGCCGTCGGGATCAGGTTGACGTAGCTTTCCTGCACCGCGTCGCCACCTTCCGGCAGCCACAGCAGCGCCCAGTCCACCGCTTCTTTATTACCGGCCAGGCTGCCGCAGAACGGCTCGTCCGGCAGGCGTTCGAATTCGCTGACCGCGTCCACCAGATAGGAGCGCAGGCCGTCTTCGTAATGCCACTCGACTTTCTCGCCGGTGCCTTTGTCTTCGAAGCTGACCAGCAGCCCCGGGCAAAGCACAGCCTTGGCCTTGAGCACGTGCTTGAGGCGGCTGATGGAGAATTTCGGTGAATCGAAATATTTCGGATCCGGCGCGAAGTACACGCTGGTGCCGGTGTTGCGTTTGCCGACGGTACCGACGATTTCCAGTTCGGTGGCCTTGAAGCCATCCTTGAAAGTCATCTGGTATTCGTTGCCGTCACGCTTCACCCGTACCCGGACTTCGGACGACAAGGCGTTGACCACGGAAATACCCACCCCGTGCAGACCGCCGGAGAACTGGTAGTTCTTGTTGGAAAACTTGCCGCCCGCATGCAGCTTGGTGAGGATCAGCTCGACACCCGACACACCCTCTTCCGGGTGAATGTCGACCGGCATGCCGCGTCCGTCGTCACTGACTTCCAGCGAGTGGTCGGCGTGCAGAATCACCTGCACCGATTTGGCGTGGCCGGCCAGGGCTTCGTCGACACTGTTGTCGATGACTTCCTGGGCGAGGTGGTTCGGCCGACTGGTGTCGGTGTACATGCCGGGGCGTTTGCGCACCGGGTCGAGGCCCGAGAGGACTTCGATGGCGTCGGCGTTATAAGAGCTAGCGCTGGGAGTGGCCATAGGGTCTCGTCGTCAGTGATTCAATGAAAAAGGGGCAAGACGTCACAGTGCGGTGAAATCAATTGCCTGGTACAAATCGGCGCCAATGCCGGCAAAACTCAGCAACGCCGGCAATTGTCCGGCAAACCCTTGGAAACCATGGTCGCCGCCGGCCTGAATGCGCAAGGCGCAGGCCCGGTAATACTGCTGGGCGAGGCGATAATCCAGTGTTTCATCGCCGGTCTGCAACCACACCTGATAGCGCTGCGCATCCACGGGTGCCGGCACTTCCAGCTCGGCCAGGGCCGTCACATGGTCATGGGTCAGTTCCCAGGTCTCATCGGTATACAGGTTTTTCTGCGTGCCCAGGTAGCCATCGAACATCCGGTGCGGGCTGACCGCCGGGTTGACCAGCAGGGCTTTCAAGCCGTGGCGCTCAGCCAAGTGAGTCGCATAGTAGCCGCCGAGTGAGCTTCCCACCAGCAACGGCCGGCCCAGCTCGGCAATCGCCTGCTGCAACTGACCGATGGCTTCACGCGGGTGGTGATGCAGCGCCGGGACACGCAATTGCTCGCTCAAACCCAGCCGTTCCATCACCTCGACCAGCTGACAGGCCTTTTTCGAGGCCGGCGCGCTGTTGAAACCGTGGATATAGAGGATCGAACCGGACATTTGAGCTCCCTGAGTGTCGGCGAAAGATAGCGGAGTTTACAGGGAGTCAGGGAAGTCGTGGGTGTTTGTAAGGACACCTTCGCGAGCAGGCTCGCTCCCACATTGGATCTGTNGCTCGCGAAAGCCGCGCCGTGGTCTTCAGTAACCGTTGGAACCGTAATCGACGGTGAATTCGAAGTCAGTCACGCGCTCGACACCGGTTTCCAGCCGCCCGTCCGGCAACAGCCGCAACCAGCGATACCCCGGGGCCTGTTCGCCGACCTTGAAGTCGTGACTGCCCGGTTCGAACTGGATGCAGGTCGACGGTGAGGCCATCAGCCGCACGCCGTTGCGTTCGCGGTCGATTTCCTGATGTACATGCCCCCACAGCACCGCGCGCGCCTGTGGAAAACGATCGAGCACGTCGAAGAATGCTTCGGGATTGCGCAAACCGATCGGGTCCGCCCAGGCACAACCCACCGGCACCGGATGATGATGGAAACACACCAGATGATGGCGCTCCGGCGCTTCGCTCAACGAACGGGCCAGCAACTGCAACTGATCATCCTGCAGATAACCCGGCACCGAGCCCGGCACCGCCGAATCGAGCAAGGTCACGCGCCAGTTACCGACATCGACCACCGATTCCAGCAACGCACTTTGCACCGCGGCCTGAGCCATGATTTGCGGTTCATCGTGATTGCCGGGAATCCAGCGCGCCGGCGCATCGATCTGCGCGGTCATCTGGCGAAACAGTTGATACGACTCAAGTGTTCCGTCCTGTGACAAATCACCCGTGGCCAGCATCAGGTCAATCCGCGGCTGCTGCCTGAGCACCAGTTCAATGACCTTTTGCAGACTCTCGCGGGTGTTCATGCCCAGCAGCGTGCCGTCCGCCTCGGCGAACAGGTGACTGTCGGATAACTGCACCAGCAACGCCGGATCGGCGGTGGTCAATGTGGATACGCTCGGCAAGGCGTTCTCCCAGGGCAAGAGCACGGAATCGGTTGAGTGCCGCAATTATGCTGGGGGATGGCGCAAAGGGGAAACCGGCGAACCGGACGCAGTTCACAACTAGCGTACGACTTCGTACTCGTGCCCCAGGGCCAGGCAATGGCTCAGCCATTCCCCCAGGAACAGATTGAGCTGGGCCTTTTCATCCGGCTGATGCATCGCGGCGTTCGGGTAAGGATAGATGCCACGAAAGCGTCGTGCATGTTCGGCGCTGATCACCTCGGCCATGCGCGCATCGTGATAGACCTGCACCTCCAGTTGCGGCACCGGCAACCACGGCAGACTGTGCTCCTGGCGCACCTGCAAAGTGGTGGTGTACGGGCAGGTCTGCAGCACTTCGAGGGCCAGCACGCCGAGCATCTGCTCGCCCTGAGTCACGGCGATGCGCCGCGCTTCGGGGTCGTTGCGCATGTCCGGCACCAGTCGCATCAGGCGCGCGTAGTTGGCCTCGCAGGCGGCTTGCAGCCCCGCAAGGTCAACTCGATAACGATCGCGCAGCTTGTTTACGACCATAACCCCCTCACTTCGGCGCGGTTCAGCGCCAGCCATTGCAAGGCGATGATGCTCGCCGCATTGGCAATGCGTCCGTCACGGACGGCCTGCAAGGCATCTTCAAAGGCCCAGACCGTAACGCGGATATCTTCTGCTTCTTCCTCCAGCCCGTGCAGGCCGCCTACGCCGTCGGTGCTGCAGTGCCCCAGGTACAAATGCACGAATTCGTTGCTGCCGCCCGGCGACGGAAAATATTTGGTCATCGGCCACAGGGCCTTGATGTCCAGTCCAGCTTCCTCCTGTGCCTCGCGGTGAGCAACTTCTTCCGGCACTTCAACTTTGTCGATCAGACCGGCGACCAGCTCAACCAGCCACGGGTTGTCGGTCTTGCCCATGGCCCCGACGCGAAACTGCTCGAGCAGCACCACTTCGTCACGCTGCGGATCGTACGGCAGCAGGCACACGGCATCGTGGCGCACGAAGACTTCGCGGTTGATCTCGCGGCTCATGCCGCCGGCGAACAGCTCATGGCGCAGGTGCAAACGGTCGAGCTTGTAGAAGCCCTCGTAGCAGCGCTCGCGCTTTACGACGTCGACGTTGGCCGGAGTGGCGTTGGCAAAATCTGTCATGAGCATCCTCTCTTACTGCAAATCCCGATACGAGGTGCCTTGTGGTGACCGGCAACCTCGACTTCGCGCCATCCTAACGCGCCGGTGATGATTGATGCAGCCCCTTTACCGTCAGCGGGATGGACGGTGGCGGCGAAACCCACTCTAATTAGCTTAGTGGCGAACTGACTGCCTCGGCGAGAGTCGAAGCGGATAACTTTTTGCCTTCCCCTGTTTCAGAAAGGACGCCCATGTCGCTTTTCAAAATTGCCTCCGTGGCCGCCATCGCCCTGACCCTGGGTGCCTGCGCCAACCTGTTCCAGCCCAACTACCGCACGCCGCTGGAAACCACCCGCGACGCCTCGGAAACCCTGAAACCCGGCTGTTCCAACCCCGATTGTCCGCTGGTGAATATCGATACCGTGCACTTCGCGGCCGAGCCTGCACTGGACGGCATTATCGAAAAGCGCCTGCTGCAAATGACCCGCACCGAGCAGAACGCAGCGGTCGCGCCAACCCTGGCGGCCTATCGTGATCAATTCCTGCGCACCGCCGGCCCGCGCAACAGCAGCTATCTGCAGGCCAAGGTACGCGAGCAGCATGACGGCTTGGTGATCATCGAACTGTCGAGCTACCTCGACACCGGCGGCGCCCATGGCACCCCGGGGCGCGGCTTCATCAACTACTCGCGTCAGCAGCACAAGGTGCTGAACCTGTCGGACATGTTGCTGCCGGGTCAGGAAGACGCGTTCTGGAAGGCTGCGCAGGTGGCGCACAACAGCTGGCTGATCAGCACCAAGCTCGATCAGGAAGCGGATTTCGTGAAGAGCTGGCCGTTCGTGAAAACCCCGAACGTGGCGCTGACCTACGGTGGCGTGATCCTCAAGTACGACGTGAGCACCATCGCGCCTTACGCACTGGGCCACGTCGAACTGAAGATTCCTTACCCGCGTCTGAACGGCATCCTCAAACCCGAGCTGTTTCCCGGCCGTAACTGAAAGCCCGGCCCAGCACCAGTTGCAACAGCCCTGCCAGCACCAGTGCCGGCAGGGTCGCGCCGACATCCGGATACAGATTCGCCAGCAAGTGGTAGGTGCTGATCCCGCCCAGCCACGCCAACAGCGCCGGCCAGCGCAATGCGGCTGACGCCACGTGGGCGCTGCGCTTACGCAGGATGAAGTGATCCACCAGCACTACGCCGAACAGCGGCGCGAACACCGAGCCGATCAGCAACAGGAAGTTCTGGTACTGCGCCAAGGGCGCCAGCAGTGCAATCAGAGTGCAGATCACGCCGATGGCCAAGGCCAGATGCTCGACCTTCAAACGCAACAGAATCCCGCTGGAAACCGCTGCCGAATGAATGTCGGCGAAAGCGTTTTCCGACTCATCCAGCAGAATCAGCAACAGCGGAATGCCCAGACCGGCCCCGGCCAGTGCCAGCAGCAACGCATTGACCTCACCGCTTGGCGCAAACGCCAGGGTGTAGGCCACGCCGAGGCTCATCAACCAGAAGTTGCCGACGAAGAAACCGATCGCCGTGCCGCCGAATACGTTTTTCGCGCGCTTGCCGAAACGCGAGTAATCGGCGATCAGCGGCAGCCACGACAGCGGCATCGCGATGGCAATATCGAAGCCCACGGCAAACGGCATCGAACCGTCCCCGGCACGCGCCCAGAGTGCCGCCAGATCCGCCTTGGCGAACAGATTCCAGGTCAGCCAGATGCACGCCGCCAGGATCAGCCAGATACCCCATTTGCGCAGGATCTTGCGCACGAACGTCAGCGGCCCGCTGACTGCGAGCAAGGTCGCCAGCGCACCGAAGCACAACGTCCAGAGCATCGGGCTGGCCCACAGCGAACCTTCGCTGAACGCGCGAGTGCCGAGCAGGCTGGCGGCATCGCGCATGACGATGATTTCGAACGAACCCCAACCGATCAGTTGCAGCAGATTGAGCAGTGCCGGCAGGCTCGCGCCTTTGCTGCCGAGGCTCAGTTTCAGCGCGGCCATCGACGACAGACCGGTGTCGCTGCCGATCACGCCGACGGCGGCCAGCAGCAACACGCCAACCAGGGTGCCGAGGAAGATCGCCAGCAGCGAGCCGGAGAGGCCCAGACCGGGCGCGAGCAACGCGCCGGTCTGCAACACCATCAGGCCGATGCCGAGGGAGAACCACAGGGAAAACAGATCGCGACCGCCAAATACTCGCTTGTCGGCGGATACGGCGAGGTCGGGGGAATAAGTGCCGGGTTGAATGCTCAAGGGTGTTATCTCAGAGGGACATTTGTTGTTGTGTGTGATCAAGCTGGCCCACTTGTGGCGAGGGGATTCATCCCCGATGGGCTGCGAAGCAGCCCCAAAACCTGAGAATGCGGTACATCTGAAGGACCCGGTTCTCAAAATTGCGACTGCTGCGCAGTCGATCGGGGATAAATCCCCTCACCACAAAAGATCAGTCAGGGATCAGACTTTTTTATACAGCTGACTGCCTTCCTTCTTGAACCGCTCGGCCTGTTCCGCCAGGCCCTGGGCGACGTCCACGTCGACCGCGTCGATCCGCTGGTTGGCTGCGTATTCGCGGACTTCCTGAGTGATCTTCATCGAGCAGAACTTCGGCCCGCACATCGAACAGAAATGCGCGACCTTGGCCGAGTCCTTCGGCAGGGTTTCGTCGTGATACGAACGCGCGGTGTCCGGGTCCAGACCGAGGTTGAACTGGTCTTCCCAACGGAATTCGAAACGCGCCTTGCTCAAGGCGTTGTCACGAATCTGCGCGCCCGGGTGTCCTTTGGCCAAGTCCGCTGCGTGGGCGGCGATCTTGTAGGTGATGATCCCGGTCTTCACGTCATCCTTGTTCGGCAGGCCCAAGTGCTCCTTCGGTGTCACGTAGCAGAGCATCGCGCAACCGAACCAGCCGATCATTGCCGCACCGATACCCGAGGTGATGTGGTCGTAACCCGGGGCGATGTCGGTGGTCAGCGGGCCGAGGGTGTAGAACGGCGCCTCGTCGCAGCACTCCAGCTGCTTGTCCATGTTTTCTTTGATCAACTGCATCGGCACGTGGCCCGGGCCTTCGATCATGCACTGCACGTCATGTTTCCAGGCGATCTTGGTCAACTCGCCGAGGGTTTCCAGTTCGCCGAATTGCGCTTCGTCGTTGGCGTCGGCAATCGAGCCCGGACGCAGGCCATCGCCCAGCGAGAAGCTGACGTCGTAGGCCTTCATGATTTCGCAGATTTCGTCGAAGTGGGTGTAGAGGAAGTTCTCTTTGTGGTGCGCCAGGCACCACTTGGCCATGATCGAACCACCACGGGACACGATGCCGGTCACGCGTTTGGCGGTCAGCGGCACGTAGCGCAACAGCACGCCGGCGTGGATGGTGAAGTAGTCGACGCCCTGCTCGGCCTGCTCGATCAGCGTGTCGCGGAACAGCTCCCAGGTCAGGTCTTCAGCGACGCCGTTGACCTTCTCCAGCGCCTGATAGATCGGCACGGTACCGATCGGCACCGGCGAGTTGCGGATGATCCACTCGCGGGTTTCGTGAATGTGTTTGCCGGTGGACAGGTCCATCACGGTGTCCGAGCCCCAGCGAATGCCCCAGGTCAGTTTCGCCACTTCTTCTTCGATGGACGAACCCAGGGCGCTGTTGCCGATGTTGCCGTTGATCTTCACCAGGAAGTTGCGGCCGATGATCATCGGTTCCAGTTCGACGTGGTTGATGTTGGCCGGAATGATCGCGCGACCACGGGCGATCTCTTCGCGGACGAACTCAGGGGTGATTTCTTTCGGGATGCTCGCGCCGAAGCTGTGGCCGGCGTGTTGCTGAGTCAACAGGCCGGCGGCGCGGGCCTCTTGCAGCTTCATGTTTTCGCGGATGGCGACGTATTCCATCTCGGCGGTGATGATGCCTTTGCGCGCGTAGTGCATCTGGCTGACGTTGGCCCCGGCCTTGGCGCGGCGCGGGTTGTTGACGTGGGCAAAACGCAGTTTGGTCAGCTCCGGGTCGGCCAGGCGCTCCTGACCGAAGTTGGAGCTCAGGCCTGGCAGACGCTCGGTGTCGCCACGGTCATCGATCCACGCCGAACGCACGTCGCCCAGACCTTTGCGCACGTCGATCACCACGTTCGGATCGGTGTACGGGCCGGAGGTGTCGTAGACGGTGACCGGCGCGTTGATTTCGCCACCGAAATCGGTCGGCGTCACATCGAGGGTGATTTCGCGCATCGGCACGCGGATGTCCGGGCGCGAGCCCTGAACGTAGACTTTTTGCGAACGGGTGAACGGCTGAACCGACTGCTCATCGACCTTGGCCGAGTCACTCAGGTTGATCGCGTTTTTAGATTTTGTAGTCATCACGGGCTCTCCAGACAGCATCCAGGCAGTGGATTGTCGGAGCAGAACCTGAAAGGCACGGACGCACCAGGAAAGGTGCTGTGCATCGTCGTCGAGCGTTCGATTGTCGAACAATTTCCCGGACGAAGCACAAGAGGACTCGCCGGGTGACGAGAAATCTTGTTCCCTACGCAGGCGCTAACCTGATCAGGTTCAACGGGATCCGAAATTATTCGATCTCAGCCTCATAGCAAGGCACCCCGACAAGAACCCGGCCAGTCTAGACACAACCGGCAAAGAACGCCAACACCGCGGCAAACACCATGATGAATGGCGCAATTACCGGGACTTGCAGGATTGTTGCCGCACGATTGCGCAACTACACTCGCTGTGCCCTGCGCGCCTTGACGCTGCCGGGGCCGCGCCGTAGCCTTGGCGCGCACATTATTTTCGTAATATTTTTGCTAGGGATCGCCTCATGCTGCGCAAACTTTCACTGGCTCTTGCCGTGTCTTGTGCGTCCAACGCAATGGCCTGGGCAGCAGAAGCGCCCTTGTCGACCAAGACCGATCTGGTCAGCGTCTATCAGGAAGCCGTCGACAACAACGCCGATCTGGCTGCCGCCCGCGCCCAGTACGGCGCGCAGAAAGAAGTGGTGCCACAGGCCCGTGCCGGCTTGCTGCCGAACCTGTCCGGCGGCGCCGAAGTGGCGGATGTGCGCACCTCGATCGACCAGCCTTCAGCCATTGCCAATCGCAGCGCGCACTCCTATCAGGCGACCCTGGCCCAACCCTTGTTCCGTGCCGACCGCTGGTTCCAGTACCAGGCCGCCAAGGACGTCAACGAACAGGCCGCCTTGCAACTCTCGGCCAGCGAACAGAACCTGATCCTGCAATCAGCCGAAAGCTACTTCAACGTGCTGCGCAGTCAGGACAACCTGGCTTCGACCAAGGCAGAAGAAGCCGCGTTCAAGCGTCAGCTCGACCAGTCCAACGAGCGCTTCGATGTCGGCCTGTCAGACAAGACCGACGTCCTGCAATCACAAGCCAGCTACGACACCGCGCGTGCCAACCGGATCGTTGCCCAGCGTCAGGTCGACGATGCCTTCGAAGCGCTGATCACCCTGACTAACCGTCAGTACAACTCGATTCAGGGCATCGTCCATACGTTGCCGATCCTGCCGCCGACACCCAACGACGCCAAGGCCTGGGTCGACACCGCCGCCAAACAGAACCTCAATCTGCTGGCGAGCAACTTTGCGGTCAGCTCCGCCGAACAGACCCTCAAGCAGCGCAAGGCCGGCCACTTGCCGACCCTCGACGCCGTGGCCAAATACGAAAAGGGTGACAACGACGCCCTCGGCTTCGCCAACCCTAACGCCTTCGGCACGCCGTACGGTGGCAACGTCGATCAACGCACGCTGGCGTTGCAACTGAACATTCCGATCTACAGCGGCGGGCTGACCAGTTCGCAAGTGCGCCAGTCCTATGCGCAACTGGATCAGAGCGAACAGCAGCGCGAAGCCCTGCGCCGGCAGATCGTCGAAAACACCCGCAACCTGCACCGCGCGGTGAACACCGATGTCGAGCAGGTACAGGCGCGGCGCCAGTCGATCATTTCCAACCAGAGCGCGGTGGAGGCCACGGAAATCGGTTATCAGGTGGGGACGCGCAACATCGTCGACGTGCTCGATGCTCAGCGCCAGCTGTACACCTCGGTGCGCAACTACAACAACACCCGTTACGACTACATCCTCGACAACCTGCGCTTGAAGCAGGCGGCGGGGACGTTGAATCCGGGTGATCTGGAAGACCTGCGACGTTATTTGAAGGCCGACTACAACCCGGACAAGGACTTCCTCCCGCCGGATCTGGCCAAAGCCGCCGAAGCACAGCTCAAGGCACGGCCGTAAACAATCTGAATAAATCCCCTGTGGCGAGGGGATTTATCCCCGATTCGACTGCGCAGCAGTCGTAAACCCGGCTTACCCGATCTGACTGAATCACCGAGGTGAATGGTTTGGGGGCCGCTGCGCAACCCATCGGGGATAAATCCCCTCGCCACAATGTTCCAGGCGACTATTTGATCAACCGGCCCAGCCCATCCAGCAGCCGCTGCAACGCTCCCTGATTACGGCGCATCACCGCCAGTCCCGCCTCGGCCATGCGCTGGGCATCGCGCGGCAATTCGAACAGGCGCTGCACTTCCACCGCCAGCCCTTCGGCGTCATCCACTTCGGCCAACGCCCCGGCCTCGCGCAACTGCGCGGCGATGTCGAGGAAGTTGAACAGGTGCGGGCCGCTGAGCACTGGTTTTGCCAGCGCCGCAGGCTCCAGCAGATTGTGTCCACCGTTCGGCACCAGACTGCCGCCAACGAAGGCGCTGTCCGCCAACGCGTAAAGAAACAGCAACTCGCCCATGGTGTCGCCGAGCAGCACCGCGGTGTTTGCCTCGACATTGGCACCGGTGGAACGACGCACCGTGGCAAAGCCTTCTCGCTGGCATAACTCGAACACCGAATTGAAACGCTCGGGATGACGCGGCACCAGAATCAGCAGCGCATTCGGGTAATTCGCCAGCAGGCGACGATGGGCGTCGAGCACCACTTCGTCTTCGCCTTCGTGGGTGCTGGCGGCGATCCACACCGGGCGTTCCAAGGCCTGCCATTGGCCGCGCAACTCATGGGCGCGCTGCAGCAGTTGCGGATCGATGGTCAGGTCGAACTTGATCGAACCGGTGACCTCGACCGTCTGCGGACGCGCGCCGAGATCTCGGAAGCGCTGGGCTTCAGCCTCGGTCTGCACCGCGAAAAAACTCATTTCAGTGAGCATCGGCGCGGTCAGCTTGCTGAAGCGCCCATAGCCCCGCGCCGAACGCTCGGACAGACGACCGTTAGCCAGCGCCACCGGTATCCCGCGTTTGGCGCACTGATGAATGTGGTTGGGCCACAGTTCGGTTTCCATGATCACCGCGAGTTTCGGTTTGGCGTGATCAAGAAAACGCGCCGCTGCGCACGGCAAGTCGTATGGCAGATAGCAATGCTGGATGCGCGGCTCGCTGGCGAACAGTGCCTGTATCCGCTCCGATCCGGTCGGGGTCATGCAGGTCACGGTGATCGGCAGCTGTGGATAACGTTGCAGCAAGGCGCGAATCATCGGTGCAGCAGCGATGCTCTCTCCCACCGATACCGCATGCACCCAGATGCCTCCGGGTCGCAGTGACGGCATGCCATAAGAGAAGCGCTCGCCAATCCGTTTGGCATACGCCGGAGCCTTGCGCGAGCGCAGCCACAGCCGAATTGCCACCAATGGCAGCCCCAGGTAAAACAGCGCGGTGTAGAGAGTTCTATTCATGGCGGCGGAGTTTATCGACTTTTGTCGCCGATCGCCCGCAAGTGCACGGCAAAACGTTCCGCCAGCCACCTTGCGGCAGGGCCGAGAGGTTCGTCGCGGCGCCAGACCAGTTCCACCACCAGCGCCGGCGGCGTCCATTCACTGTCCAGCTCAACCATCAGGCCCTGATAGGCCGAATACTGCACCACATGCCGGGGCAGCCACGCCCAGCCGAGATCCCGCACCAGCCATTCGGCCATCACATAGAAACTGTCGGCACGCCACACCTGCGGGCTGGCTGGCTCGTTGCCGGGATAGACGCTGGTTTGCGTCGACATCAGCAATTGCCGATGCTGCGCCAGCTGCTGGCAGGTGACGTAGGACTGCGCCGCCAACGGATGATTGATACCGCAGACGGTGACCATTTCCACCCGCCCCAAGACCCGACGTTCCAGCGCTTCGGGGATTTCATCGTGATAGAACAGCAGGCCCAGATCGGCACGGCGTTCGACCAGTTTGCGCGCCACTTCGCCCTGAGCGGCGCTGGTCAGTTGCACTTCGAGGCTGGGAAATTGCCCGGCCAGCGCATCGAAGCTTTCCACCAGTGCCTGATAAGGCATGGCCTCGTCCTGGGCCACGCGCAACTGCGCCTCCTGACCGCGCATCATCGCCATCGCCCGACCGTTCAGACGCTCGCATTGACGCAACACTTCTCGCGCCTCTTCGAGCAGCGCCTCGCCGGCTTCGGTGAGCCTGGGCTGGCGACCACTGCTACGCTCGAACAGGCTGACGCCCAGATCATCTTCCAGCAGGGCAATCGCGCTGCTGATCGCTGACTGCGCCTTGCGCTGCTGGCGTGCGACGGCGGAGAACGAGCGCTGTTCGGCGACGCTGACGAAGGCGCGCAATTGTTCCAGATTCCACTGGGTATTCATTGATCGACCCATCTTCAAAACAGATAGGTAATGACTTTACCGCATCTGGCGAATCACTAGAATGCCGCCTCAGCAAGCAACGTTTTACATGAGGATCTACACATGAACGCCTACGCCTTTCTGGCTATCGCCATCTGCGCCGAAGTGATCGCCACCGTTTCGATGAAAGCGGTCAAAGGCTTGAGCACCCCGCTGCCGCTGATTCTGGTGATCGTCGGCTACGGGATCGCCTTCTGGATGCTGACCCTCGTTGTCCGCACCGTGCCGGTGGGTGTCGCCTACGCCGTGTGGGCGGGCATGGGCATCGTCATGGTCAGCGTCGCGGCGCTGTTCATTTATGGGCAGAAACTGGACGTGCCAGCGATGCTCGGGATGGCGCTGATCGTGCTCGGCGTGGTGGTCATCCAGTTGTTCTCCAAGACCGCAGGGCATTGAAGAAAAAGATCGCAGCCTTCGGCAGCTCCTACATTGGAATGCATATCCCTGTAGGAGCTGCCGAAGGCTGCGATCTTATTTCGCCTCTGAGCTCCGATCCCCGAGTCTGTATACTGCGCCCTCGTCTTGAACACTGAGGTCGTTGCATGCCATCCGTTATTTCCACCGACGTTCTGATTGTCGGCGCTGGTGTCGCCGGCCTCTGGCTGAACGCGCGTCTGCGCCGCCAGGGTTTTTCGACCGTGCTGGTGGAAAGCGCCAGCCTCGGCGGCGGGCAGAGTGTGAAGTCCCAGGGCATCATCCACGGTGGCGCCAAATACGCGCTGCACGGTGCACTGACCGGCGCCTCGGAAGCCATCGCCGACATGCCGCGCCGCTGGCGTGAGGCGCTGGCCGGCAACGGCGAGCTGGACCTGTCCGGCGTGCGCGTGCTGTCCGAAGCGCATTACCTGTGGTCGCCCGGCACCCTCGCCGGCAACCTCACCAGTTTCTTCGCCAGTAAAGCCGTGCGTGGCCGAGTCGATCAGGTCAAGGGCGATCAACTGCCGCCGGCGCTGCAAGACAAGCGCTTCAAGGGCAAGGTCTATCGCCTCGCCGAGTTGGTAGTCGACGTGCCGAGCCTGATCCAGCGTCTGGCCGATCTGGCCGGCGACGGTCTGCTCGCCGGACAAACCATCGAGCCGCTGCTGGAGGCGGGCGTGCTGGTCGGCCTGAAGGTCGACGGTCGTGAAATCCACGCCCAGCGCATCGTGCTCAGCGCAGGGGCCGGCACCGCGCAGTTGCTGGAAGACCTGGGCCTGACCCAACCGGCGATGCAACGCCGACCGCTGCACATGATCATCGCCAAAGGCCCAAGCCTGAAGCCGTTGTACGCCCATTGCCTGGGTGGCGGCACCAAGCCGCGCATCACCGTCACGACTCACCCGGCCGCTGATGGCAACTGGGTCTGGTACCTGGGCGGCGACATTGCCGAGAGTGATGGTGTGGCCCGCGAGCCTGCCGAACAGATCGCCACCGCGCAGAAAGAACTCGGCCAATTGCTGCCGTGGATCGACCTGAGCCAGGTGCAATGGGCGACCTTGCGGGTGGATCGCGCCGAGCCGCTGCAAACCGGCCTGACCCGCCCGGACAACGCTTTCCTTGCCGAGCAGGGTCGCCTGCTGGTGGGCTGGCCGACCAAACTGGCGCTGGCACCGGACTTTGCCGACCGGGTCATCGCCTCACTGGAGCGCGACGGCATTCAGCCGCAACCTGCCGAAGCATTGCCGGCACTGCCAAAACCACCGATGGGCGTACCGGCCTGGGAGCAATTGTTGCCATGAGCGTAGCGACCCTGCACGAACTGCATCGCCCGCTGGGCAGCACCGGCCTGCTGGTGTCCCCGCTGGGCCTGGGCACGGTCAAGCTGGGCCGCGACCAGGGCGTGAAATACCCCAACGGTTTCCAGATCCCCGACGATGACGCGGCACGCTTGCTGCTCAATCAGGCCAAAGGTTTGGGCATCAACCTGATCGACACTGCCCCGGCTTATGGCCGCAGCGAAGAACGTCTCGGCCCGTTGCTGCGCGGCCAGCGACAGGACTGGGTGATCGTCAGCAAGGTCGGTGAAGAGTTTGCCGACGGCCTGTCGCGCCATGACTTCAGTGCGGCGCATACGCGGATGTCGGTCGAGCGTAGCCTGCAACGTCTTGAAACCGATTTTATCGACCTGGTGCTGGTGCACTCCGACGGCAACGATCTGGCGATCCTCGAGCACGAAGAGGTCTACGCCACCCTTGCCGCACTCAAGGCCGAGGGCAAGATTCGCGGGTTCGGTTTCTCCGGCAAAACCGTCGAAGGCGGGCTCAAGGCGCTGGAGCAAGGGGACTGCGCGATGGTCACCTACAATCTGAACGAACAGAACGAGAAGGCAGTCATTGACTATGCTGCTGCCCACGGCAAAGCCATTCTGGTGAAGAAGGCCCTGGCCAGCGGCCATGTGTGCCTGAGCCCCGGCGTGGATCCGGTACGCGCCAGCTTCGAGCTGTTGTTCCAGCAGCCCGGCGTGGCCAGTGCTATTGTCGGGACGATCAATCCGCTGCACCTCGCCCATAACGTTGCGACCGTTGCCCAGGTCCTTCGTGGTCACTGACGCCGCCCCGCGGCCTTAAGCAGGAGCCGACATGCCGCGTACGCTCATCAGAAAGAACCCGAGCAACTTCAAGACACTGCCGCTGTTCGTCGAGGCCACGCCCGAGGGGCTGAGCTATCAGAGCGTCGGCATGCCGCTGAATTTCGCCCAGACCTTGCAGCGGCGCAAACCGGTGAGCGTGGCGGATGCCGAGCGTTTCGCGGTGGAGCTGGCCAACCTCGGTGTCTCGGTGCGCCTGACCCTGCATTGGCAGAATCGCGACTACTGGGTGCTGGTGCGCCAGCGTCGGCAGGATCGCGGCGACGTGGTGCTCAAGCTGATTTCCGGTTACGTGCCGGCCCATGAGCTGAACATCCCGCTGCACACCGCAATTCAAGAGATTGCCGAAGAGTGCCTGCTGGAAACCCCGGAGGGCTGGCTCGGCGGACGATTCAACGACACGTGGCTGCCCGCGCCCTACTCGTCCGCCCTGCATTATCGCGAAGCGCTGCCGTTTCGCCTGACGCCGTTGTCCGGCTCGGCGCGGCCGGTGCGCTGCGCCAATCTGCAATTGCTCGAACGGCCCCGGGCCTATGTGCATTTGCCCACCGCGTCGCTGCAACTGATCTACGACCTGCGCCTGGAAGTACCAAAAGAAGCCAAATCGCTGAGCCTGTTTCATGTCGATGAGCGGCTGGAGGGTGATCAACTGGTGGCGCGCCTGGACCGCAAGCGTCCGGATCTGTACCTGATGCCGTTGCAGGATGGTGAGCCGCTGGCTGAGCTGTACACCTTGAAGAAAGGTCAGCTGTCTCCGGCCGGCACGCGCGGTCTGTATCTGGCCGAAAGTTTTGCCAGACAGGATGGCTGGCTGGTGCGCGAGGAGCGGATTCGCTGGAAGGACTGGCTGCGCCAGCAAGGCCTGACGCCGCCGGAGAAACCCACAGGCCTGGCGCGGTTGCGCGGCAAGGCGAAGCAACTGCTGAAGAAGATCGTACCGCGCAAGAAAGTCAGTTCCTGAAACGCAAAAGATCGCCGCTTGCGGCAGCTCCTGCAGGGAAGCGCATTCCAATGCAGGAGCTGCCGCAGGCGGCGATCTTTTCAGCTTGAATCAGTGACCGCGAATTTTCTCCACGATCGCCGTGGTCGAGCTGTTTTCCACCAGCCCCAGCACTTTCACCGTGCCGCCGTAAGCCTTGACGATGTCGGCGCCGACCACCTGGTCGATACCGTAATCACCACCCTTGACCAACACATCCGGTTTGACTTCGCGCAGCAGGTTTTCCGGGGTGCCTTCCGGGAAGCTGATCACCCAGTCCACCGCACCGAGGCCGGCGAGGACCGCCATGCGGCGGTCGACACTGTTGATCGGACGCCCCGGCCCTTTCAGGCGGCTGACCGAGGCGTCATCGTTGATCGCCACGATCAGACGGTCGCCCTGGGCGCGCGCCTGCTCGAGGTAGGTCACGTGCCCGGCGTGCAGAATGTCAAAGCAGCCATTGGTGAAGACGATGCGCTCGTTATGCGCGCGAGCATCGGCCACTGCCAGCACCAGTTGCTCCAGCCCCAGCACACCGCGTTCCGAACCTTCTTCACGCTGGATCGCGCGACGCAGTTCCGGAGCGCTGATTGCTGCAGTACCGAGCTTGCCGACCACAATACCGGCGGCCAGGTTGGCCAGCGCCACCGCGTGCGGCAGTTCTTCACCGGCAGCAATTGCCGCCGCGAGGGTGGAAATCACCGTATCACCGGCACCGGTCACATCGAACACTTCACGGGCACGGGCCGGCAGGTGCAACGCCGGATGCTCCGGACGCAGCAGGGTCATGCCGTGTTCGCCACGGGTGACCAGCAGCGCGCCGAGTTCGAGATCGTGCATCAGGGCGGCGCCCTTGCTCACCAGCTCGTGCTCATCGGCGCAACCACCGACGATGGCTTCGAATTCGCTGAGGTTCGGCGTGATCAGGCTGGCGCCACGGTAGATCGAAAAATCCTTGCCCTTGGGATCGGCCAGCACCGGAATGCCTTTGGCCCGGGCCGCCTGAATCAGGGCTTGATGGTTCTTCAGCGCGCCTTTGCCGTAGTCCGACAGCACCAGCACCTTGATGCCTTCGAGCAGATCATCGACCTGCGAGACCAGGGCCAGCGCATCGGTGGCAAACGGTTCTTCGAAGTCGATACGCAGCAATTGCTGGTGCCGGCTCATGACCCGCAGTTTGACGATGGTCGGCTGATGCGCGATGCGCTGGAACAGGGCACGCACGCCCGCGCCCTTGAGACTGTTGCTCAGGCTGTCGGCGGCTTCGTCATCACCGGTCACACCGACCAGCGACGCCGGCGCACCGAGCGCGGCAATGTTCAAGGCAACGTTGGCAGCACCGCCCGGACGGTCTTCGATTTGCTCGACTTTTACGACCGGAACCGGTGCCTCAGGGGAAATCCGTGAGGTTCCACCATGCCAGTAACGGTCGAGCATGACATCGCCGACCACCAAGACTGGGGCTTGATCGAATCGCGGCATGGACAACTTCATGGAGCAACCCACATACAAAATGAACAGGGGCGCGATATTAACACAGGGTTGGCGCAGGCTTGAGTGCAGCCTGCAACAGGATGAAACAGTCCGTTACTTTGCTCATTTTTTGAGCACCAGCGCCGCCAGTTGCTCACAGGATTCGGACAACTCCAGCGCCTCGGTGTCGATCTGCCACTCAGCTGCCAATGGCGCCTCGTAAGGACTGTCCACGCCCGTAAAGTGCTTGATCCTTCCTTCCCGCACGGCCTGATACAAACCTTTCGGATCGCGACGGGCGCAGACTTCCAGCGAAGTGCTGACGTGCACTTCGATGAAATCACCCTGGGCAAACAACCTGCGCGCAGCATCGCGTTCGGCGCGAAACGGCGAAATGGCCGCAACGATCACTATCAGCCCGGCGTCGACCATCAACCGTGCTACCTCGGCCATGCGCCGGGTATTTTCCCGGCGGCAGGCGTTGCTCATGTCCAGGTCGCGACACAGGCCATTGCGCACATTGTCGCCATCGAGCAGAAAGGTGTGCAGACCCGACGCATGCAGGTGCAGTTCGAGGGCATTGGCCAAGGTTGACTTACCGGCGCCGGAAAATCCGGTCAGCCACAGGCAGCGTGGGCGTTGCGCCTTGAGCGCTGCACGGGCCTGATGCGACAACGCCAGACCGTAAGGCCGAATGGCCGGGGCTTGCATCGGCATTGACAGGAACTCATTCATAACCGAGCAACTCGTAATCACGCTGATAAACCCGACGCACCAGACGCCGGGTGCGCACCGTACAGAACTCCCGCGCCGGCATCGTTTGCCTTTCCCGCGAGCCGTTGACGTGAGGCAACTCGCCAGTCAGCCGCAACTGTTCGCAAACCAGACGAAAATCCCGCGCCAGGTGCTCCTGATAACCGATGAAGTCCAGCGCCAGATGCCCCAGCGAATCGGTAAGAAAGTCGGTCTGTGCCGCAAAGTGCAATTGCCGGGCAATCGTTTCCGGATGCAGCCAGCGCGCGACAAAATCGTCGAAATCCCGGTACTGCCGCACCAACTGCTGCGCCGAATGGTCACGCGCGCTCAACTCGTTGCCACGCAAAAAGGCGTAGGCCGAATAGGCGCGCTCCAGCGGGTCGCGGACAAAGGCGAACTTGAAGGCGTTGGCGAACTGCTCGGGGAATTGCTCTTCGTACCAGTACAACGGCAAGTGCCCGGGACGCCAGCCGTCGAACAACGCCGTGCAAACGCTGCTGCCGGCACATTTCGGGACATGGATGAACAGGCAGGAGCGCTGCTGGAAGGGCTGGGGAAACGTCAGGTTGGCCGACATCGACTTGTTCACCACCTGCCGATCGACCACCGACAGGCGCCCGAGCAGAAAGGCTCGCTGCGGCTTGGGCAGCAGTTTCCAGAGATAGCGTTGCAACATGAAAGCACCCGCGCGACGGGGATGGCCCCCTCGATAAAAGTCAGAGTTCAGTGAGGAACCTTAACAAGCGCGGTGTCCGGATTTATTCCGGTTTGGTCAAGAAGGGTAAAGGTCTGGATACAAACGACTGTGGGAGCGAGCCTGCTCGCGATAGCGGGTGAACATGCGACACGGACGTCGTCTGTTGCAGTGCTTTCGCGAGCAGGCTCGCTCCCACAGGGCAGGGCCTGGAATCAGGCGATATCTTCGGCCGGCGCATCCAGGCCCATGGCGTTGAGGCGCGCGTAGTAACCATTTTGCGCCAGCAACTGATCATGGGTACCACGCTCGACAATCCGCCCCTGATCCATGACCAGAATCAGATCGGCCTTCTCGATGGTCGACAGACGGTGAGCGATCACCAGTGTGGTGCGACCCTTCATCACCTGATCCAGCGCGGCCTGAATATGCCGTTCGGATTCGGTGTCGAGCGCGGAAGTAGCCTCGTCGAGAATCAGCAGCGGCGCGTTCTTGAGCAGCGCGCGGGCAATTGCCAGACGCTGGCGCTGGCCACCGGAGAGTAATACACCGTTCTCGCCGACCTGAGTGTCGAGGCCTTGCGGCAGTTGCGAAATGAAGTCCATCGCGTAGGCATCACGCGCGGCTTTCTCGATGTCTTCACGTGGCGCACCGGCCAGATCGCCATAAGCGATGTTATTGGCCACGGTGTCGCTGAACAGGGTGACGTGCTGGGTCACCTGAGCGATATGACGGCGCAGGTTGAGCAGCTTGTACTGCTCGATTTCCACATCGTCGATAAGGATTTCACCCTTGTCGTGGTGATAGAAACGTGGAATCAGGTTGGCCAGCGTTGACTTGCCGCTGCCGGAACGGCCGACCAGCGCGACCATCTGTCCCGGCTGGACCGAGAAGCTGATGTCGTCGAGCACCTGACGCTCGGTGCCCGGGTAGGTGAAGCTCAGGTTGCGCACGTCCAGGCGACCGCTCACCGAATCGCGCTCGACGGTGCCCGTATCGACTTCCGGCTCGACGTCCAGTTGCTCGAAGATGCTTTCGGCACCGGCCACGCCTTTCTGGATGGTCGAGCTGACCTCGGACAATTGACGGATCGGCTTGGGCAGCAGACCTGCCAGGGTGATGTAGGCGACCATGTCACCGGCCGAGGCGTCACCGCGCAGGAACAGCACGAGGAACATCAGCACCGCCATGGCGGTGTAGATCACCAGTTGCAGCATCGGCGTGTAGATTGCGCCGGTACGGGTCATGCGCAGTTGCTTGTCGGTGTTGCTCTGGCTGGCGTTGAGGAAACGTTGCTCTTCGTAAGCCTCGCCGCCGAAGCTGCGCACCACGCGATAACCCTGGATGGTTTCCGAGGCTACATGCGTGACATCGCCCATCGCCAGCTGGATCTTCTTGCTCTGCTTGCGGAATTTCTTGCTGGCGGTGCGCACCATTACGGCGATGAGCGGCAGGATCGCGACCATCACCAGGGTCAGCTTCCAGTTCATGAACAGCAGCGAGGCAAACAGGAAGATCACCGTCATGCCTTCACGGATTACGACCTTGATCGCATCTGTTGCCGCCCCCGTGACCATGGTCACGTTGAAGGTGATACGCGAAATCAGATGACCGGAGTTATGCTTGTCGAAATAGCGGTTGGGCAGCACCAACAGGTTGTTGAACAGCTGCACACGCAAGTCATGCACCAGCCCGAGGGAAACCTTGGCCAGGAAGTAGTTGCCAAGATACGAACCCAGCCCCTGCCACGCGGCGATCAGGATGATCAGCAGCGGGACGGCCTGCAGCAGTTGCAGGTCACGCAGGTAGGGCACGGAGGGAAACAGCACCGCTTCAGGATTGGACAGGCCATCGACAAAGTACTTGAGGATGTAGCCGAGCATCGGCTGCGTCGAGGCGAAAATCAGAAAGCCGACGATGCTGATCAGGAACAGACTGATGTACGGCCGGACGTAGCCGAGCAGGCGGAAGTAGATTTTCAAGCTCGAAGGGCTTGCGGCGGGACTGGAGTCGGTCATATCACGCGAAAGTCGATAAAAAGGACGCTGACTTTAGCACAGCTTCTTCAGGGTTCTGGCAATCGGCGAAAGGCTGTTATTGTTATGCACCTTTTCTGCATCAAATAGCCATCACTCGAATGGTCGATCAACCTCAGGAATGAATCTCACAGCATGCAACTTCGCGGCTTCAGCGGTACGTCCAATCGAGTTTTCGATTTCATTAGCCTGTGGATACTCCCCACCGGTTATTTCCTGCTCCTGTGCGCGCTGTTCTTTTTGCCGGGCCGAAGCCTTCATCACAAGTTGTTCTACGGGCTGTTCAGCATCCCGACACTGATCGCACTGTGCCTGCGCCCGCGTGAGCTCAAGGAGCTGCTGCGCGAGCCGATTTTCATCGCGGCCCTGCTGTTCGCTGCGTGGGCGTTGCTCAGCCTCGCCTGGGGGCCAGGCGGCGAGCCGCTCGGCGGAATGTTCAAGCCGCCACTGCATACCTTGCTGCTGTTTGCCGGCAGCTACCTGCTGGTGCGCTACCGCGCCGACATCCTGCAACCCTTGCTGTTCGGCGCAGCGCTGGTCGCCCTGATTGCAACCACCATTTTCCTGTTCATGTTCGCCCGGATCTATGAACCGGGGATGCGCCTGATTGGCGGCGGCGCCTTCGATAATCCGCTGCTCAGCTCTCACCTGTTCGGGTTCTTCAGCGCCTACTGGCTGAGCGTGACCATGACCTGCAAGCGCCGCCAGATGATGTGGCTCAGCGTACCGGCGATGGCCGTCATGTTCATGGCGGTGATCGGCACCGGCTCCAGAACGCCGCTGGTAGCACTGACCATGGCCGCGTTGTGGCTGTGTTTCATTTGCTGGAACCGACGTTCGGTAGGGTTATTGATCGCGCTGGCCCTGAGCGGCGCGACCGTTCTGACCCTGTTTGCGCAGATGATCATTGAACGTGGCGATTCCTACCGCCTGGAAATCTGGCAAAAAGTGCTGCACATGATTGCTGATCACCCCTGGATCGGCCATGGCTACAGCGCCAGCCTTTCCGTCGACCCCGGCAACGGTGTCAGTTTTCAGGAGCCGCACAGTTTTGTCCTGGGGGTTCTGTATTACGTCGGCATCATCGGCCTGCTGCCGTGGCTGTTCTTCCTGCTATGGGGCCTGCTGAGCAGTTGGCGTCAGCGTGTACAGCCCATGCTGATCATTGCTTCGACCTGGCTGATATTCGGTATCGGCGCAGGTCTGACAGAAGGTGGCGGGATCATTTCGCGGCCCAAGGAGCACTGGTTCCTGCTGTGGATCCCGCTGGCACTGATCGCGGCGCTGAGCATCAATCAACGCGCGCGGCGCCTGTTGACCCTGCCCGTGCAAAAGCTGTCGGTGACAGGCCTTGAGCAATTGAGCCGCGAAGCCCGGATCATCGAAGAAGACGGCCTGGGCCCGAAAGTCCTGTGCCTGAACGATGGCAGCTTCCTCAAACTGTTCCGTCGTCGCCGCTGGTACACCTCCGGCAGTTTCAACCCCTACTCCGAGCGGTTCGCAGTCAACAGCGAACAACTGCGCCAGATGGGGATTCCCACCCCGCAAGTATTGAACGTTTACCGTCTTGATGATGGCAGCAGTGCCGTGCATTACGCACCGTTGCCTGGCCACACCCTGCGCCAGGTGCTGCAGAGCATTACCGCCCCGGCGGTGCGTCAGGCGTTGATCGAACGCTTCGGCAAATTCATGGCGCAATTGCATGAGAAAGGCGTGTACTTCCGCTCGCTGCACCTGGGCAACGTACTGGTACTGGAAGATGGCGAGTTCGGCTTGATTGATCTGGCCGACCTGCGCATCTTCCCGACCCCGCTCAGCCTTTCGATGCGTCAACGCAATTTGCGTCATATGCAACGTTACACTGTCGACAAACGCTGGCTGTTCGAGGATCACCTCGATGCCCTGCTCCAGGGATACGCTGTGACGGCGTCCAAATCCGCAGTTGAAAACCTGCACAGGCAAGTGCTGGCCGGCAACGCCCCGGCCCGAGTTCAGTGATGATCGAAACCAATCCTCTTATTGCGCTGGCAGCCTACCTGCTGGCCATCGTCACCTCCGCGCTCCTGTTGCGCGCGGTGCCGAAAATTGCTCGGCACCTGCAGCATTCCGGCGAAAGCCGCTATGCGAGCATCGACGGTCTGCGCGGCTATCTGGCGTTTGGTGTGTTCGTGCACCATTCGATCATTACCTGGATCTTCTTGCGCACCGGCGTGATCGACTTCCCACCGAGCAACTTCTATTCGATGCTGGGCCAGGGCAGCGTCGCGCTGTTCTTCATGATCACCGGGTTCCTGTTCTGGAGCCGCTTGCTCGCGCAAGGCCGCAACCATGACTGGCTGGCGTTCGGCGTCTCACGGGTATTTCGTCTGTACCCGCTGTACCTGCCATTGATGCTGCTGGTGTTCGTCTCGATCTTCCACTTGCAGAGCTGGCAGCTGAAAGAGCCGGGGCTGGAAGTGCTCAAGCAGGTTCTCGCCTGGCTGACGTTCGACCGCCCGGACATCAACCAGTACCGACACTCCGGCATGCTGATATCCAACGTCACCTGGACGCTGGCCTATGAAGTGTTTTTCTACCTGGCACTGCCATTGGCCGGACTGGTGTTCATCTACCGCGGCAGTTGGTTGCAAGTGGTGCTGTGCCTGATCGGCATCTACGCGCTGTACCAGATCATCGGTTGGGAGCATTCGCTGAAGAAACACTTTCTGGCGAGCTTCCTCGGCGGTATCGCCGCCGCGTACTGGATTCGCCGCCCGGCGCTCGTGGCATGGAGCCAGTCACGCCTGGCGAGCATCATCGCCGTGCTCGCGCTGGTGATTGCGTTCACCGCGTTCAGTCGGGCGTTCAAGACTGCGCCGCTGTTTTTGCTGACGCTGTTTTTCGTGATCGTGGCGTCCGGCAACAGCCTGTTCGGCGCGCTGAAACCACGCAGCATTCGCTGGCTCGGCGAAATCAGCTACAGCACTTACCTGCTGCACGGTTTCGTCCTGTGGCTGATGGTGCAACGGCTGCCGCTGCTGCTGGATATCGATGCGCGGGAAACTTCGGTGTACCTGCCCCTGGTGGCGATCTGCACGTGCCTGCTGATTCTGATCAGCAGCGTGACCTTCCTCTATATCGAGCAACCGGGCATGGCTGCCGGCAAGAAGGTTGTGCATTGGTTGCGCCAGCGCCAGAAGGGCGAAAAGCGCCTGCCGGAGAAAGTCGCTCGCTGAGTGCGAGCGACCATGACCTCAGTCCTTTTCCAGCGGAGAAAAGAGCAAACGCCCCAAGCCGCGCCAGGTCTTCTTGTTCCAGGCCTTGAACGGGATCTGTGCCAGCAGTTCGCGGGCCAGCTTGCGATTGCGGTTGGCGGTCTTGAGGAACATCGAGTTCAGCGCCTTGAAGCGTACTTCGTCATACAGCGGATGATCGCTGAACAGCGCATAGGTGCGCAGAATGTTCTCGATCATGAAGCGATGGTTCTTGTACGAGTTGGTGGCGTGCTTGCGGTAACGCGCCATCACCACGTTCAAACCGTCAATGAAGTAACCGGCGCGGGTCACCTTCAGCTCGATGTACAGATCCTCAAGGCGAATCGTCGGATCGAACCCACCCACCTTGTCCAGCGCCTCACGCCGGATCATCAGTGTTGGCGCCGGTGGATACGGCTTGCGCTCAAGGAACATATCGTCGAAATCCAGACGGCGGAACGGTACGTCGCGGCGCTGACGCTTCTCCGGGTAAAGGCTGCCATCGGCGTGCATCAATTCGATGTTGCCGGCGCAGATCCCGACTTCGGGCTTGCCGGCCATGTACGCCACCTGGGTGGCGATTCTCTCCGGGTACATGATGTCGTCGGAGCCGAATGGCACGATCAGGCTGCCCTTCGAACGGGCGATAGCGCCATTGAGGGTATTGGTCAGGCCCTGATTCTGCTGCACACGAAAATCGAAACCGTACTGCGCCTGCAACGCGCTGATGCGTTCGACACTGTCGTCCTTCGAGCCATCATCGACCACCAGCAGCTCGATGTTCTTGTAGGTCTGATTGAGGACGCTGAGGATGCTTTCCTCGATATACGGGCCGTGGTTGTACGAGGCGATGATCACCGTGACGAGGGCGTTGGCTTCACTCATGACTTGCTCTTCGCTCACGGCTGCTCCTTGCGGGCCTGTTCCAGGCCAGAATCGATCAAGTCCAGGTATTGCTGACGGAACACCTCGATGTCGTGTTGTTCTTGCAGGTAGCGATAAGCCTGCTCGCCCTTGGCCTTGAGTTCTTCATCCGATAGCGCGAGGTAGTTGTCCAGCGCGGCGACCAGACTCGGTACATCCTTGGGTGTAATCGCCAAGCCACCGGCGCCTTCGATCAGCGGCAACATGGCCGGCACATTCGAGGCGATCACCGGCAGGTGTCCGCTCATGCCTTCGAGCAACGCCAGACCGAGGCCCTCGGCCAGCGACGGCATGGTCCAGATGTCGAACGCACGCACGTATTGCAGGGCGTTTTCCTTGAAGCCCAGCAAGTGCGCACGCCCGCTCAGGCCCAGTTGTTCGATCTCGGCCGCCAGCGGCGCCTGCAGGCGCCCTGCTCCGATGATCGCCAATTGAGTGTTCGGGTATTTGTCTTTCAGTGCAGCGAACGCCTGCAGCAGATAAGTGTGCCCCTTGACCGACACCAACCGCCCCAGCGCGCCAATCAAACGCACATTCGGGTCGAGGCCCAACAGTTCGCGAGCTTTTTCGCGGCTGTGCTGCAAGCCCTCGGCCTGCTCGATGTCGATGGCATTGGTGATGGCGTAGGTGTTCTGGTCGGTGAAGCCGCAGTCGCAATCGAGCAGGTACTGCTTGACCGCCGGTGACACGCCGACGAAGCGCCAGTGCCGATCGATCAGACGCTGGGTCTGACGACGTCGGTAAAAGCGGTCGTATTCGCCGAAACCGTGGGAGATGCCAATGCACAGCGGCACCTTCAACCAGCGGTTGAGCGCCAGCATCATATTCACCGGCTTGAAGCGGTTGCAGATCACCACATCGAACTTTTCCCGACGGCAGAACTTGTACAGCTGCCACATCGCCCGCAGGCGCATGCCTTTGAGCGACTTGTCGGAAAACTCGAAGTACACCGAACGGTCAGCCCGGCTCACCGGCTCGCCCGGCCCCGGTTTGCCGCGCAGGAACGCCGCCGTGACTTCATAGCGATCAGCCGGTAACGCCTTGACGATCTGCTCGGCCAGGTCGGCGAAATCATGGGCTTTGACGTTGTAGTCGGGTTGCAGCTGCAACACCTTGGACCGTTGACTCATGACTCTCCCCGCTGATCGCCCGGTTCACCGTGCTTCAATAACCAGAACAATTCCTGGCGTCTGACCGCTTTTCGAAAAAACTCGTTTTCCCCGTATACCGAGCGTGTCCGCCCGGCGAGCAGGCGCTGAATCACGCGGCGCAGGCGGCGCTTGAATGGCGCCGGTGGTTGCAGGTCATGCATCATGCCCAGCGCCATGGCCTTGTCCCGCTGTTGTTCAAGGGACAGCGACAGGCACAGCGGCTGCATCGGCGCCGCCGCATCGAAGGCCGGCGGCAAGGCAATGCCCTGCCCGGTGTTGCCCATCGGCCAGCGGTCGTTGTCGTGCAAATGGTTGGCGTAACCGAGCAACGTCGGCTGCCAGTCGAGACTTTGGAGCGCTTGCAAAACCGCTTGCTGGGCGCAGATATGATCGGGATGCGGATCAAGGGTCGGGTGCGGCAACACAATCACGTCCGGACGGGCGCGCAGCAGCACTTCACGCAGGTCGGCCAGCAGGTTGTTCCAGGTCGGCGCACCATCGGCGTCGCCCGGCAGAGTGAACGGATTCAACTGACGAAACAGGCGCGTGTCATTCAAGTCCGCTTCGCGCGAGCCTACCGCCTGATTCGGCGCAGCTTGCATCGCGGCCAGTTGCAGGCAGAAGTAACCGAGTTGCACGCAGTGTTCCTGAGGTACGCCGGCCCAACGTGGCACGGCGAGGCTGTCCCAGGCCCGCAGGCGACCCTTGAGTCGCGCCGCTTCGACCTTGTTCAGGCCCATCTGCTGATAGTGCTCGGCTTCGATCTCGCCTGCGGTCAGGGTGACAATCCAGGCTTCATCGGCCTGACTGTACAAACCGTAGGCCGCCAGCTCGGCGTCGTCGGCGTGTGGTGCAATCACCATCACCCGTTGACGGCGGTAGTCCCGTTGCTCCAGCGCCCACAAAACAGGCTCGCCAGAGACCCGGCAGAAGCGCCCGCGCAAACGCAACTGACCTTGCGACAGGGTTTGTGCCTGACCACTGAGGTTCAGGTAACGCTGGCCATTGACCCCGCGTTCGAAGGTTTGCGCATCCGGATTCGCCCCGCCGAGCAGTTCGACGCGCGGATCGAGGAAACGTCCCAGCCAAGTGCTTTTAACCTTTACCGCGAGGATCAACGTCGCTTCGTCGACCAGCATCACACCTTCATCCAGACGCAATTGTTCGCCGTTCAGATGCACCTTCGGCTGCGGTGTAAACGGCGGAAAGCTGTACTGGTAATCGTCTTTCGGCGAATAGAACAGGTGATCGGCAAACCACGATTCATGGGCGATCCAGCCGACCACCGCGAGCACCAGCGGCAACCACCACGCGACCAGCACACCGAGCGCAATCAACACGATCAGGGCGATCAGCAAGGTGACGCGCTTGTTGCGGCGATGACGCTTGAGCAGTTGCTGTTTGCGGCTCATGGGCTGACTCATACGGTGAACACCGGCACGGGATTGCACCAGCGATCCTTGTATTCACGGTCGGCGCGACCGAAGGAAAACCGCAACGGCTTGTTCAGTGCTCGCGCCTGTTCCCAGGCGCTTTGCGTATTGAGGAAGCTCAACACACTGCCAGGGCTGAATTCGCGGGTCTCGGGGTCGACGCCGCCGTTGATGTACTCGACGCTGATCCACTCCGGCGCTTCGACGCGGTACACCAGTTGAATCGCGATCGGCGCATCATTGAGGAAAATCACCGAACCGATCAACAGTTCGCGCAGCAGCTCGATGACCTCGGCCATGCGCGCCGCGCCGGTGGCCGGAAAGCCCCAGCGGCGCTGGAACAGATCACAGTAGATCGCCGCCAGCTCGGCACTGGAAAACTCACTGACCGGGCGCACCAGTCCACCCGCCTCTTCCAGCAGGCGCAGTTCGCGGCGCTGGTTGTAGCGAAACTTCTTCGACAATTCTTCGGGGGTGCGGGCCATGGCCAGTTGTTCGGTCTGCAACTTGAGGCCGCTGAAGCGGTTTTCGTTGAGCGCCGACAGATAGCGTGCGCGATGGCGCAGCGGCGCCTGGGCATCGGCGGCGGCCGGCAGAATCAACTCGGCATTGCCGAGGTCGAACAGGCCTTTCTTGCCGTTGCGCTTGAGCACGTCTTTGGACAGCGCCAAATCACGGCCCCAGGTCGGGATTGCCGCTTTGACTTCGCCGTCCTGCTCCCAGGCCAGATAACGCACCGGGATGCCGGCCAGATCAGCCAGACGCTCGACGACCAAAGGATGGGTCGCGACACTGCCGCCAAAACGCTGCCAGGCGGTGGCATAGGTGGAGGCGTCAACGGGCGACCAGCCACGTTCGCGCCAGCCTTGAAATCGGTTGAGCATCAGCCCCTCGGTGCCAGATCGGTAACTTGCGGCAGACGCCAGAAGGTGTCGCGCACCGCACGGTCGGAGAAACGCTCACGCAGACGATCGAGCATCAGCTCGGCGCACTGCCGGCGTTGCTGATCATCCATACCGGCCAAATGTTGCAGGCCTTGTGCAAGGTGTTCGGCATCGCCCAGCGGAAACAGAATGCCCACGCCTTCGACCACTTCCTTGGCCCCGCCACAGGCAGTGGCGAGTAACGGCACGCCGGCGGCCATGGCTTCAAGCAACACCATGCCGAACGGTTCGTGATCGGAGCTCAAGGCGAACACATCGAAGGCGCGGAAGTAATTGCGCGCGTCCGGCACCTGACCGAGAAACAGCACCCGGTCACCGATGCCCAGTTCGCGCGCCAGCTCCTTGAGGTCCTGCTCCAGACGGCCCTTGCCGAGAATCACCAGCTGACTGTTGCCCGGCAAACCCGGCAACGCTGCAGCAAAACCGTGCAGCAATGTGGCCTGATCCTTGTCCGGGTGCAGCCGTCCAACGTTGCCGACAATGAACGCATCCGCCGCCAGACCGAGGGTCTCGCGAGCCTCGCGGGCTGACACCTGACTGGCCTGCAAGGCCGGCACATCAATGCGGTTGTACAAGGTCTGGATGCGGGTCGACGGCCATTTCGGCAGGCAGCGCCGCATGTCGTCGCGTACTGCGTCGGAGACGCCGAGCAGGCTCAGACGCTTGCGGAAAATGTGCGCGAACAGCTTGCGCGTGCCGCGTTTGTAATCGTCAAACGCGTGGTGCACGCCAATCACCGGCAGCGACGTGCCGAGCAAAGCGATGTAGATCGGCTTGAAGCGATGGGCGATGCAGAAACTGAAATTGCGTGAAGCGGCGATCTTGCGCAGATCACCGATGGCGCCCAGCTTCAGGCCACGAATGGCCTTGGAGCTGTATTCCATGAACAACACTTCATCGGAAGCACACGCCGCGGCCACCTCGCTGTCGGCGGCCCCGGTCAGAAAGACCGTGGTCACCCGATAACCGGTGCCCGCGAACAGGCTGGCGTACTGCCGTGCGCAGTCGAGGAACGGCCCGTCATAGCCGTGACAGAACTGCAGCACATGGCGTTCAGCCGAGCGAGTCATAAGCGTTTGCGCCCTCTTTGACCACCAGAATGTCTTCCATGATCAGGTACTGCAGATCGGAGCCGAAGAACATGTTCAGCGCGTCGGTCGGCGAGCAGATCATCGGTTCACCACGACGGTTCAACGAGGTGTTCAACGACACGCCGTTGCCGGTGAGGTTTTCCAGCGCCTTCATCATGTCGTAGTAACGCGGGTTGTATTCGCGCTTCAGGACCTGGGCACGGGAAGTGCCGTCTTCGTGAACGACCTCCGGCACGCGGGTCTTCCACTCTTCAGCCACTTCGAAAGTGAAGGTCATGAACGGCGCCGGGTGATCGATCTTGATCATCTGCGGTGCCACGGTGTCGAGCATCGACGGGCAGAAAGGCCTCCAGCGTTCGCGGAACTTGATCTGGTGGTTGATGCGGTCAGCCACACCGGCCACGCTCGGGCAACCGATGATCGAACGACCACCGAGCGCACGCGGGCCGAACTCCATGCGGCCCTGGAACCAAGCCACCGGGTTGCCATCGACCATGATTTTGGCGATCTGCTCCGGCATGTTGTCGAGCTTGCGCCAGGTCGGCTTGTTCTCGTGACGGGCGCACGCGGCGATCACGTCTTCGTTGCTGTACGACGGGCCGAGATAGACGTGTTCCATCTTCTCGACCGGCACGCCACGGGCGTGGGACACATAGGCCGCTGCGCCAACCGCGGTGCCGGCATCGCCGGACGCAGGCTGGACGAACAGCTCCTTGATGTCATCGCGGGCAATGATTTTCTGGTTCAGCTTGACGTTCAATGCACAGCCGCCAGCGAAGGCCAGCTTGCCGGTTTCCTTGAGCACATCGCCCAGGTAGTAGTCGATCATCTGCAACGCCAGTTTCTCGAACAGCGCTTGCATGCTCGCGGCGTAGTGGATGTAAGGTTCGTCGGCGATATCGCCTTCACGCTTCGGACCCAGCCACTCGATCAGCTTCGGCGAGAAGTAGAAGCCTTTGCCCTTCTCTTTGTAGCGACGCAGGCCGATCACGTTGGCGTAGTCGGTGTTGATCACCAGCTCGCCGTTCTCGAACGAGGCCAGACGCGAGAAATCGTATTTGCTGGCGTCGCCGTACGGCGCCATGCCCATGACCTTGAACTCACCGTCGAGCATCTCGAAACCGAGGAACTCGGTGATCGCGCCATACAGGCCGCCGAGGGAGTCCGGATCGAAGAATTCCTTGATCTTGTGGATCTTGCCGTTTTCGCCGTAACCGAAGAAGGTCGTGGCGTACTCGCCCTTGCCGTCGATCCCGAGGATCGCGGTTTTCTCTTTGAAACCCGAGCAGTGGTAAGCGCTGGAGGCGTGAGCCAGATGGTGCTCGACTGGTTCGATCTTGATCTTCTTCGGATCAAAACCCAGTTGCTCCAGGCACCAGACGATCTTGTTGCGATAGCGCTTGTAGCGACGGTTGCCCATCAGGATCGCGTCGAGGGCGCGATCCGGCGCGTACCAGTAACGCTTGGCGTAGTGCCAGCGCGCCTTGCCGAACAGGCTGATCGGGGCGAACGGAATCGCCACCACGTCAACGTCGGACGGCTTGATACCGGCCTGTTCCAGGCAGAACTTCGCCGATTCGTAGGGCATGCGGTTCTTTGCATGCTTATCGCGGACGAAGCGCTCTTCTTCAGCCGCCGCCACCAGCTTGCCGTCGATGTACAAGGCGGCTGAAGGGTCATGGCTAAGGGCGCCGGACAGGCCAAGAATCGTCAATGCCACAGGGTCTAGCCTCTTTAGTCTGCATTCAGGCGCGATGCGCCTTGAAAATTGATGTGCCCTCGCACCGGGCGAGAGACAGCTAAAGGGCGGGATTATAGCGTAAAGATGACGGGAATGACCCAGAGGTTAATTGACACGGGGAGAACGCTTTCGCCTTGCCTGAGCGACAGGCTGGCATGCCCACGCTCAGCGCCGTCCCTTCGCACACTTTCCGAAGAGTTTCCCTGGCGCAGTAGCGATAACAAATATTGTTTAAACACCGCTGGTCGCGACTGTCATTTCTGACAGTAGCCCACAACAAATCATTACGCTTATATCTAGACAGCAGGTATTGCCACTCGCGCATTTGTTATTAATTTCGCATAGGAAAGCAGACAATGAACACACTAACCAACTCTAAAAACAACAACGCCCCTGACCCGACTTTTGGCGTTGAAGGCAAGGTACTTTTCAATCTACCAGGCATATCAAATCCTGGCTCTTCCGTATTACAAACCGATGGGAAAATCCTCAGCGTTATTGCAGTCGGAGATCGTCTGGCGCTCGTACGACATCTGAATACCGGCGTTGTAGACAGCCTTTTTGGCGATCAGGGCATAAAGTACATCGACCTTGTCCCTCGTCAGCCCATCACAAAAGCATGGATTACCCTGCAATCCGATGGCAAGGCCGTTATATTTGGCTCTTTCGGCCGTTTAGATAAGCTCGTGCATAATGTGTTTCTTATCAGAGTTCTGCCCGAAGGTGATCTCGACCTCTCATTTGGTGAGGGTGGTCGACTCATCTTTAATGAATCTTCTGGAAAGCAAAAATGTAATTGTATTGCAATACAGGACGACGGGGAAATTGTGTTCGTGAGCACAGAGGTTTCCGGCGTTGAGGACGACAAAGTCATTATCCGACGCATTCTCGATAACGGTAAGCCAGATAGCAGCTTCGGGTCGAATGGCGAAGTGTATGCCGGCAAAATTTACATCTCGTCAATACTCACATTGAAGTCTGGAAAATTGCTCTTTGCAGGATCCAGAAATGGCAAGCTGATGTTTACCCGCTACTTGGAAAATGGCGAGCTTGATACTTCCTTTGGCGACGATGGATTTGCCATCATTCCTGTAAAGAGCAGTCTGGCAGCGCAGATCACAGGAATTGCACAACAATCGGATGGAAAATTTGTCGCTTCGGGTCATGCCCGCTTTGAGGGCAAGGAACAGCCTCTGGTCACTCGCATCCATTCAGATGGAAAGCTGGACGATTCATTTTACGGGGGGACACCTAACATTGAAGCGTATGACGGCGGCGCCATACACTCGACAATAACCATTCAGTCCGACAACAAAGCTGTAGCTGCCGGAGCGTCGTTCGGCAATGCCGAAAGAGCCGATTTTATGCTGATGCGCTATCTCGAAAACGGAAAAGTAGACCCCACTTTTGGCACCGACGGGAGAATCATGACGAATCTTGGGGGGATTGATCTGGCCAACCGCATCCATATACAAAACGACGGCAAACTTCTAGTAACAGGGGATGTGACTGAATACCTGACAACCAGCTTTGCAGGAATGGTGCGCTATCTGAACACGTAAAAAACAGCACAGGCGTCGCCTTTCAAGAGAGGGGCAAGCCGCACCGCCGCCATCGCGAGCAAGCCCGCTCCCACAGGAAGTTCTGAACGACCGGAACGACTGTGGAAGCGGGCTTGCCCGCACAGGACCGATAGCCCAGATTCAGTCAGCGCTAGAGCTGTCCTTGGGAAGACGCTGGTCAATGACTTGATAAAGCGCGCTTCCTTCAGGCCAATTGCGCATAAACCGCGCGCGATCCCTGGCATAGGCGGGGGCAAAGCTGCCGGAAGAACCGTGCTGACACATCGAATCCAGGTCGATCAGCGCCCAGCGATCCTCCTGCCAGAACAGGTTGTGCCCCTTGAAGTCGCCATGACTGATGCGCTCGGCAATCAATCGGGCGAACAGTTGATCCAGCGCCTGCAACTCGGATTCCGGCGCTGCACCGCTTTCAACATACGGCGCAAAGCGCTCGATGATGTCCGGCCCCGGCAGGAACTCGGTCACCAGATAGGCGCGACTGCGCAGCCACAGAAAGCGCTTTTCCAGCACTGCCAGTGGTTTCGGCGTGGCGATGCCGAGGAACGCCAGGCGATTGCCTTCGCGCCACGAATGCCACGCGCGGCTCGGGCGCCAGAAACGCTTGAGCCAATGCGCGAAGCCTTTGATGTTGTAGCGCTTGATCACCAGCGTGCGCCCGGCCACCTCGACTTTGCCAACGCTCGCCGCGCCGCCGGTCTTGTACAGATGGCCCTGATCGAGCAGTGCATCGGCCTGACCCAGCACAGGCAGCATCGCGGCTTCTTCCTCGCGGCGGATTGCGCGCAAGCCAAATGCACTGCGCTGAACACTGAACAACGTGCACTCGCGACCCACCTTGATCAGGTAATCCTTCAGGCGCCAGGCGCGCACCTTGGCGATCTGCTTCTGCAACGCTTCCAGCGGCAGCGCATGCTCGCTGTTGCTCAGCAGGTAATACACCAGCAATTCTTCGGTGAACGGCTCCAGAGACTTGGGCAACTGGGCGAAAAACACCCCGAGGTTTTCCAGCACCTTCTGCCGCGACAACGGCTGGCCAGCAGTTTCGGCACAGATCCCGGCACCGTCGATCAAGTACAACTGACCGCCCTGGCGCAGCAGGTTGTCGAGGTGCAGATCTTCCTGCCACAAGCCTTTGCCATGCAGTTGACCGATAGCACCCAGTGCCTCGGCGAGCACCGCCGATTGCTCGTCCGCCAGCACTGGCAGTGATTCGACTTTCTGCCAGGCCTCACCGAGGCTTTCGGCACCTTCGAGAAATTCGAACAACAGCCAGCCACCCTCGCCGTCCTGCAAGCCATCAGCCAGCAACAGTGGCGTGGTCAGGCCTTGTTCGGCGAGCAGCTTGACGCCCGCCAGCTCACGCTGAAAATGCCGTGCAGCCTTGCTGCCTACCAGCAATTTGGCCAGCACCGGCCGGCCGCGCCAGACCCCGGCACCGACATAGCGCTGCCCCGGCAACACCCGCAGCAGACTGAGCAACTGCAGATCCGCAGGACCGGCCGCATCAGCGAGGCTGATCGTCAGCGGCAGACTCGGCGCACGCCCGGCGTTTTTCAGTTCGGACAAGCGCATCAACGGGTCTCCTTGCGACTGCGCCGTGCGGTCAGGCGCGTCACCCAACTGTCGACCAGTGAGCTGTCGACTGGCTGATCGAGATAGGCCGCGAGCAACTCGCGCAATTGCGCCTCGCTCCATTCCGGGGCGCGACGCAGCAGCGGCTCCAGATCCTTGACCCGGTCGCGCATGCCGAACAGCAGGGGCCGGGTCTTTTCCAGGTCGATCAACTGCGCCTTATACGCGTCGCCATCAGCCTGCAAAAAGATGTGTTTCGGATAAAAGCAGCCGTGCACCTGACGCACGCCGTGCAGCTGGCGCGCCAGCTGTCCACAGGCCTTGAGAATGGCCGATTGCTGCGCGGCGCTCAGCTCGGACCAGCGTTGCAACAGCGAATCAAGGTCGTCCCAGCCGTCGAGGGCACGGGTCAGCAGGATCGCCTGAACATCGCCCTTGACCTTGCGCTCGCCGAAAAACGCCGCTTGCAGCGCAGGAATTCCCAGCTTGTTGTAGCGGCTGATATTGCGAAACTCGCGGGCAAAACTCGGTTCGCCGAACGGCGCATGCAGGGTGCGGGTCAGGTAATTGCTCTGCCGTTTGAGGTAGTAGGCCTGACCTTCCAGCTCCAGGCGAAACACGCTGCTCCAGCCACCGCCATCGGTGTTCGGTTCGTCCACGGCTTCGAGCTGCTTGGCCCAGAGCGCGTCGAAAGTGCCGAGGCCATGACGCTCAAGCAGCGCCCGGTCTTCAGCAGCCAGGAAATCAGTCATTCGCGTCCCTCGAAAAATCTCACCACGTGGCGAATCCGTTTCTTGTCGGCGGCATTCAGCCGATCACGTCCGCGGTATTGCAGGTAAAAGCGCAGGCGCTGGGTGTTCGACAGGTGATATTTGGCCACCTTGTCGAGACAGGCCAGATCCTTGGTGATCCGGTATTTGAGCCAAAAGCCGCGCCAGAAATCGCCGTTCGGGCAGTCGATCAAAAACAGCTGCGCCTGATCGTCGATCAGCAGGTTGCGCCACTTCAGATCGTTATGGGTAAAGCGGTGGTCGTGCATGGTTCGCGTGTAGCCGGCCAGTTGCCGGCTGATGCCATCAACCCACAGGCGATCCTTGAGTTTCGGATCGTTGCGTTCGGCCAGCGCCGACAGGTCTTCGGTGCGCGGCAGCTCGCGGGTGATCATCGCGCCACGGGCATAAGCCGCGCCACGTCGCTCCAGACCCCAGGCCACCACTTCGGCGGTGGGAATGCCCCACTTGGCGAAGCGCTTGAGGTTCTGCCACTCCATCTTCACCCGTGGCTTGCCCAGGTAGCGGCGCAAGCCTTTGCCAGCGCCGACGTAGCGTTTGACGTAGTAATTGACGCCGTTGCGCTGCACGCGGATGACTTCGGACAGCGGATCACGGGTCAGGCGCTCGCCCTGCAGAGCAAACACCGCTTCGAGGCTGCCGAAATCTTCGCTCAGTTCGCTGTATTGCGGCTCAAGAGTCCAACCCGCCATCAGAGCGCATCCCCGTAACGCTGTTTGCGCGCATAAAGCTTGTTGGCCTTGCCTTCGAGCCAGCTCAACAGCGGCGCTTCTTCCGCCAGAACTTGCCGCAGCGGTTGCTGGAAGTAGCCTTTGAGGAAACGCAGCTTGTCGCGACGGGTCAGACCGATGTCCAGCGCCGAAAAATACAGCGCGGCCAGATCCTTGTTGCGCCAGCGTTGAGTAATCTTTGCACGGGTCTGCGCGCGGTGCAGGTCGATTACCGAGAGCTTGAAATCGTCCGGCGTGACCGGCTTGTCGGTGTGCAGCAGGAAATGGCAGATGTAGCAGTCGCGGTGGTTGACCCCGGCGCGGTGCATCATGCCGGTCATGCGTGCCACTTCAGCGATCAGCGCGCGCTTGAGTTTCGGCCGCGGCGGGTTCTTGACCCAATCGATACTGAAATCTTCGAGGCTGACGGTCGGCGCCAGCTCTTCGGTGACGATGAACGAATGCTGATCCGCCGGGTTGCTGCCCTTCTCGCCGTAAGCCACGGCGGTCATGGTCGGCACGCCGACTGCCTGCAAACGCTGGATTGCCTGCCATTCCTGACCCGCGCCGAGCACCGGCAGCTTGGCGGTCAGCAGGTTCTTGAAGATCTCGCCCCAGCCGATGCCCCGGTGGATCTTGACGAAAAATCCGTTGCCGTCGACTTCCGTGCGCAGCGTGCGTCGAGCTTCCAGCTCGCGATAGACCTCGCCCTGCAAGCCTTCGACTTCGGCGAACGGGTCGCGCCCGGCCCACAGGCTCTTGAACGGTTCAGCCAGCATCAACTTCATTTAAGCGTGCTCCGCCAGAATCACATCGGCCGCGTGCTGCGGCATGCTGTAGAGGTCGGCCGTCTCGGCGAAGGCCAGACCATTGCGGCTCCAGGCCACGCGTGCAGCGTCGTCACTCAACATGTCAGTCAGGTACTGCGTCAGTTGCGCCTGCTCGAACGGTTCGTCCAGCACGCGCCCGGCATCCGCCTCGGCGATGTAATGGGCGTAACCGCAGACCGCGCTGACCAGCACCGGCAAACCGGCCACCAGCGCTTCGAGCAGCACGGTACCGGTGTTTTCGTTGTACGCCGGGTGGATCAACAAGTCGGCGCCGAGCAGGAATCGCGGGATATCGCTGCGGCCCTTGAGGAACGTCACGTTGTCGCCCAGGCCCAAAGTGGCACTCTGCATCTGGAACAATTTGGGGTCATCCTGGCCGATTACAAACAGCCGGGTGCGTTTCTTCAGCTCGGCAGGCAGTGCCGCCAGCGCCTTGAGGCTGCGATCGACGCCCTTGGTCTTGAACCCGGAACCGATCTGCACCAGCAGCAGTTCGTCGTCCTTGAGGTTGAATTCGGCGCGGAAACCGGCGCGAATCTGGTCGGCATCCGCCGGCCGCCGACGATCCTGGGCGATACCCGGCGGCAGCAGATGGAAGCGCTCAAGCGGCGTGTCGTAATGCTTGATGAACAGCGGCTGCTGCACTTCGGAAATCATCAGCACTTCGGTTTTCGCGTCTTTGGCGAACACCGCGCGCTCGTACTCGGCGAAGTGGCGATAGCGGCCCCAACGGCGATACAGCGAATGGCGCAGGTTCTGCGCCTTGTCTTCGAAGCAGCCGTCGGCGGCGTAATAGACGTCCAGACCCGGCATCTTGTTGAAGCCGATCAAGCGGTCCACCGGACGCTTGGCCAGATCCGCTTCCATCCACGCCGTGAGTTTCTCGTTGCGACGGTGGTTGAAGAACGCCTTGACCGGCGCCACCAGCACTTCGAAACCGGGCGGCACGTCGCCTTCCCAGATCAGCGTGTAGACGCGGATCTGGTGGCCGCGCTTCTGGCATTCGAGGGCGATGCGCATGAAGTCGCGCTGCAAGCCACCGAACGGAAAATATTTGTACAGGACAAAAGCCAATTGCATCAGCGCAGCTCCTCAGCCATTAACAACGTGCTCAGACGGCTGGCGACACGCTCGGGATTTACACGCGTGAAGCACAGAGGCTGCTCGCGCTTGAGGTCAAACTGACGGGCATCCTGCGCAGTCGGTTGGTAGGTACATTTCTTTTGCAGGCACGGAGCGCAGGGGAAATCACTGGCCATGTGAATCTGCACCTTGCCGTAGGCGCCGGTCAGGCCCGGGTTGGTCGGGCCGAACAGCGAAATCGTCGGCACATCCAGCGCGGCGGCCAAATGACCGAGACCGGTGTCTACCGCCACACAAGCCTGGGCGCCGGCCAGCACTTTGCCGACCCCGGCCAGATTCAGCTTCGGCAGCACTTCGGCGTGTTTGAAACCGGCGGCAATCCGTTCGGCGCGGGCCTTCTCCAGCGGGTTGCCCCACGGCAGTTTGACCCCGACGCCCAGATAGCCGACGCGTTCGGTCAGCTCGCGCCAGTAGGCTTCCGGCCAGTGCTTGGTGTCCCACGTGGTGCCGTGCAGGAACACCACGAACGAACTCTTGCGCGGCAATTCCACCAGACGCTCGACGTTGAGGCCGTAGTCGCCCAACCCTTTGGGCAGGTCATAGCCGAGGGCGATGGCGAACAGCTGACGCACCCGTTCGACCGCATGCTGCCCACGGGCCACCGCCAGTTTGCGGTCATAGAAACGTGCAGCGATCGGCTCGCGCGCCGAGCCTTTGTCGAGGCCGGCCACCGGGGCTTTGACGTAGCGCGTCAGCCAGGCACTTTTCAACAGACCCTGAGCGTCGATCACCAGATCGTATTGGCTGGCACGCACACTTTGCTTGAAGCGCTTCCACTCGCCGCTCTTGAGGGTCTGCCAGAGGTTCTTGCGCCAGCGACGGATCGCCACCGGGATCACCTTGCCGACGGCCGGGTGCCACGTCGGGATCTCGGCGAAGCCTTCTTCCACCACCCAGTCGAACTTGATCCCGGGGATGGCCCGGGCCGCGTCGGTCAGCGCCGGCAACGCGTGAATCACGTCGCCCAGCGATGAAGTCTTGATCAGCAATACCCGCAACTTAATGAACCTCGACCACGGAGCCCTGCAGTTTCTGCAAGGCGTCGTTGACCGCGTCCGGCATCAGCTGGCGCAGGCAGTTGTAATGGCCGAACCGGCAGGTACGGTCGAAGCACGGGCTGCAATCCAGACCCAGTCGAACGATTTCCACGTGCTCGGCCAGCGGCGGGGTGAAACCCGGCGACGTCGAGCCGTAGACCGCCACCAACGGACGGTTCAACGCCGCAGCCACGTGCATCAGGCCAGAGTCGTTGGACACCACCGAATCGGCACAGGACAGCAGGTCGATGGCCTCAGCCAGCGAGGTGCCGCCGCTGAGGTTGACCGACTCTTCACGCAAGCCGGGAATCAGCCGCGCACGGATGTCTTCGCCCACCGCGTGGTCGTTTTTCGAACCGAACAACCACACCTGCCAGCCTTCGCGAATCCGCGCTTCGGCGACCTTGGCGTAATGCTCGGACGGCCAGCGCTTGGACTCGCCGAATTCGGCACCGGGGCACAGCGCCAACACCGGACGGTCGAGAGTCAAACCGAACTTGGCCAGTGCCGCTTCGCGGGTCACTGGATCGATTTGCAGGCTCGGACGTGGATACGGTTTCGGCAGTTCGGCGTTCGGCTCGTAAGCCAGGGCCATGAAGCGCTCGATCATCAGCGGATAACGTTCTTTATCCAGCGTGCGCACGTCATTGAGCAGACCGTAGCGGAATTCGCCGCGCCAGCCGGTGCGTTGCTTGATGCCAGCAAAAAAAGGCACCAGCGCCGACTTCAGCGAATTCGGCAGCAGGATCGCCTGATCGTACTGGCCGGCCAGGGATTTGCCGATTCGCCGACGCGTCGCCAGCTCCAGCGCGCCATGGCCGAGCGGAAAGCTCAAGGCCTTGCGCACTTCGGGCATGCGTTCAAGGATCGGCCGGCTCCACTCGGGGGCCAGCACGTCGATTTCGCATTGCGGGTGGCGCTGTTTGAGACACTGAAACAGTGTCTGCGCCATCACCATGTCACCGACCCAACTGGGCCCAACGATCAGAATATTCATGTGGTTTCCATAAACGAACCGGGGAGGCATTTACGCCTCCCCGCCTCGAGAATCACTGAGGGAGCGGCGCTGCTTGCGATGGGTCATTACCTTCAACATGACTGTCGACTGTCACTCCGCTATCGCGAGCAGGCTCGCTCCTACATGGTTTTGCATCTGTTCACATACCTGCGACTCACCGCAGATTACTGTGGGAGCNAAGGGGCCGAATCATTCAGCATTGATATTGACTGACACTCCGCATTCGCGAGCAGGCTCGCTCCCACCTTTTGAATCTCATTGCCTTCACTGGCGCGTTTCAGCTTAGCCCCAGCTCTTTCCAGATCCGCAATACCTGCCGGCGTTCCTCGACAAACTGGTCGCCTGCAATCACCCCGGCGTCCTTCTGCAAGGCCTGCCGGTGGGCGGCGGAGCGGTAAGCCTTATAGGCTTCGCGCAACAGGCTGGCGTCTTCGGCGGGCATCAGCCCTTCGTGTTCCAGCTCTTCCAGAATGCGGATGTTATCGGTCCAGCGCAGCAATGGCGGGTGGCTGTGCGACCACGCCAGGGCCGCGTATTGCACCATAAATTCAATATCGACGATACCTCCGGCGTCCTGCTTGAGGTCGAACGGCGCCGTGGCCTCGAAGGCATTAGCTGCCGTACCGGCTGCGGTGCCCTTGGTGCCGAGGTTGTCGCGCATCTTGGCGCGCATCTCGCTGACTTCCTGTTGCAATTTCGCCAGATCCCGCGCTTTGCCCAAAACCTGCGCGCGGACTTTCTCGAAGGCCTGGCCGACATCCTGACTGCCCACCAACACCCGCGCCCGCACCAGCGCCTGATGCTCCCACGTCCAGGCTTCATTTTCCTGATAGCGCTCGAAGGCACCGAGTGAACTGACCAACAGCCCCGACGCGCCGGACGGGCGCAAACGCATGTCCACTTCGTACAGCTGACCAGAGTTGGTCTGCGCCGTCAGCAAGTGAATGATCCGCTGCCCCAGCCGGGTGAAGAACTGCGCGCCATCGATCGGTTTCGGCCCGTCGGTTTCCGCCTGCGGATCGCCGTCATGGATGAACACCAGATCCAGGTCCGAACCATGCCCCAGTTCCAGCCCGCCGACTTTGCCATAACCGACAATGATGAAGCCGGGATCGCACAAACTGCCGTCAGTGCGCAGCGGCGTGCCGTACTTGGCCACGGTCTGGCGCCAGGCCAGGGCCAGTACTTGCTCGAGAATCGCTTCAGCCAGCCAGGTCAGGTAATCGCTGACTTTCATCAACGGCAGGCTGCCGGCGATTTCCGACGCTGCAACCCGCAAACGGTGCGCGAGTTTGAAGTGACGCAGCGCCTCCATCTGCTGTTCGAGGTCGTCTTCGGGGATCCGCGTCAGCCGCTCGCGCAGCTCGGCGGCGAGTTCCGGCGCCAGTGGCGGCTTGAACAGCCGGCCTTCATTGAGCAACTCGTCAAGCAGCAATGGAAAACGGGTGATCTGCTCAGCAATCCACGGACTGGCCGCGCACAGCGTCAGCAAACGCCGCAAGGCGCCGGGGTTTTCCGTCAGCAGGACTAAATAAGCCGAACGCCGGGCCACCGCTTCGACCAGTGGCAGCACCCGCTCCAGCACCAGATCCGGGTTGTCATGTTCCACCGCCTGAGCCAGCAGACGCGGAATAAACGCATCGAGACGTTCGCGACCCAGGCGCTGCATCGCACGCAATTGCGGGCTGCCACGCAAACTGGCCAGCGCTTTCAGCGCTTTGCTCGCGTCCTTGAAGCCGCCTTCTTCCAATTGTCGGCAAGCGGCCTCCTCATCCTGCGCCTCTTCCCACAGCGGCAACCACTCACCACCGACCACCACTTCGCAGTCGGCGCCCTCTTCTTCATCGGGATCGGCGATCACCTGCGCGAAGTGCCAGGCCACGCGCCCGCGCCAGAACATCAGTTTTTCGTGGAAGGCCTGCCAATCGGCGAAACCAAGCATGAACGCGATCCGCGCCTGATCCTGAGTGCCGTCCGGCAACATCTGGGTCTGGCGGTCGGCAATCGCCTGGATCGCATGCTCGGTGTAACGCAAAAATTCATAGCCTTCGCGCAATTCACTGATCACTGCCGGCGGCAGATAGCCTTGCCCTTCCAGCGTGCTCAGCACCTTTAATAGAGGACGCTGTTGCAGGCTGAGGTCGCGCCCGCCGTGAATCAACTGAAAAGCCTGGGCAATGAACTCGACCTCGCGGATACCGCCGGAGCCGAGTTTGATGTTGTCGGCCATGCCCTTGCGCCGCACTTCTTGCTGGATCAACTGCTTCATGGTGCGCAGCGCTTCGATCGCCGAGAAATCCAGATAACGCCGATAGACGAAGGGGCGCAGCATGTCGAGCAACTGCGCGCCGGCAGTCTGATCGCCGGCCACCACCCGCGCCTTGATCATCGCGTAGCGTTCCCAGTCGCGGCCCTGATCCTGGTAATACTGCTCCAGTGCATTGAAGCTCAGCACCAGCGCGCCGGATGAACCGTACGGGCGCAGGCGCATGTCGACGCGGAATACAAAGCCGTCGACGGTCATCGGGTCGAGGGCCTTGATCAGGCGCTGACCGAGACGAATGAAGAATTCCTGATTATCCAGCGCGCGTTTCACGCCGACGGTTTCGCCGCCCTCGGGGTAGGCGAAGATCAGGTCGATGTCCGACGACAGGTTCAGTTCGACCGCGCCGAGCTTGCCCATGCCGAGAATGACCATCTGTTGCGGCAGACCGCTGCGCCGACCGGTCGGCGTGCCGAACTGCTGGCAATGGCGGCTGTACAGCCATTGATAAGCCTGATCGATGGTGGCGTCGGCCATGTCTGAAAGATCGCGGCAGGTCTGTACCAGATCGGCCTGGCGGTTCAGGTCGCGCCAGATGATTCGTACCTGATGGCGAGCGCGCTGGCGACGCAGGACACGACCGAGTTCATCTTCGCTTTGCGCGGTGTTCACGGCGGCGGCAATCTGCGCGCAGAGTTCACCCGGCGCGTACGGCCGGTCGAGTTCGCCGGACTGCACCAGCGTCAGCAACATCAAAGGGTCACGAACGCTCTGTTCAATGACGAAATCGCTGGCGGCGCCGACGCGGGCGAATTGCGCCCAACGCTCCGGTGTCCAGTTCGACAAGCCGTGATCGTCTTCAAGGGAGGCGACGGCCGTACGGAACGACTGCTCGGATCGAGTGACCAACGGCAGGAGAATGGCGGGGAGTTCGGCAAGCACGGGCAGGGTCATGGTCTATCCTTGATCGGCGTGTAAATGGCCGCTTGTAGTGTTTGATGAAAACCCGCTACGCGAAGGACTGTCGAACAAAAGTTAGAAATAGCTGAAATTTCTTCTTCTTTGGCATCCAGCATCAAACTTTCACCTTTTTCGGATGGTAATCGACCAACCTTAACGATTATTCTCACAACGCAGTCGGAGGCCACAAGCCTTTCCTCTGTAGTTTTACTACTCGTCTATACAGGCGAAAGGCTGAAATGCTCAAAGATTTGTAGTAAAACTACACGCCGCCGGAACAACCTGTCGGCAATCCAAGAATTTTAAATCGTCTGCCCACAAGGCCAGTCGCAAACTCAGGCAACCGATTCTGGAAGCCTTTCCGCCCTGGAGCAAGCCATGCAAGACCTCGATCCCGTCGAAACCCAGGAATGGCTGGACGCCCTGGAATCGGTTCTCGACAAAGAAGGCGAAGACCGTGCTCACTATCTGATGACCCGTATGGGTGAACTGGCGACCCGCAGCGGTTCGCAGCTCCCTTACGCCATCACCACGCCTTACCGCAACACCATCCCGGTAACCCACGAAGCACGCATGCCTGGCGACCTGTTCATGGAACGCCGCATTCGCTCGCTGGTGCGCTGGAACGCGATGGCCATGGTAATGCGTACGAACCTGAAAGATTCTGACCTGGGTGGTCACATCTCCAGCTTCGCTTCCAGCGCGACCCTGTATGACATCGGCTTCAACTACTTCTTCCAGGCCCCGACCGACGAACACGGCGGCGACCTGATCTACTTCCAGGGCCACACCTCGCCAGGCGTTTACGCCCGTGCGTTCATGGAAGGCCGCATTACCGAAGACCAGATGAACAACTTCCGCCAGGAAGTCGACGGTCAGGGCCTCTCGTCCTATCCGCACCCTTGGCTGATGCCTGACTTCTGGCAGTTCCCGACCGTATCCATGGGTCTGGGTCCGATCCAGGCGATCTACCAGGCACGCTTCATGAAGTACCTGGAACACCGCGGTTTCATCCAGCCGGGCAAACAGAAAGTCTGGTGTTTCCTGGGCGACGGCGAGTGCGACGAGCCGGAATCCTTGGGCGCCATCTCCCTGGCCGGCCGCGAGAAGCTGGACAACCTGATCTTCGTCATCAACTGCAACCTGCAGCGCCTCGACGGCCCGGTTCGCGGCAACGGCAAGATCATCCAGGAACTCGAAGGCGTGTTCCGCGGTGCACAGTGGAACGTGACCAAAGTCATCTGGGGCCGTTTCTGGGACCCACTGCTGGCCAAGGACGTCGACGGCATCCTGCAACGTCGCATGGACGAAGTCATCGACGGCGAGTACCAGAACTACAAAGCCAAAGACGGCGCGTTCGTTCGCGAGCACTTCTTCAACACGCCTGAACTCAAGGCAATGGTTGCCGATCTGTCCGACGACGAGATCTGGAAACTCAACCGTGGCGGCCACGACCCGTACAAGGTCTATGCGGCGTACCACGAAGCGGTCAACCACAAAGAACAACCTACCGTCATCCTGGCCAAGACCATCAAGGGTTATGGCACCGGTGCCGGCGAAGCGAAAAACACCGCGCACAACACCAAGAAAGTCGATGTCGACAGCCTGAAGTTGTTCCGCGACCGCTTCGACATCCCGGTCAAGGACGAAGAGCTGGAGAACCTGCCGTTCTTCAAGCCGGAGCCAAACAGCGCCGAAGCCCGCTACCTGAGCGAGCGCCGTGCCGCACTGGGCGGTTTCGTGCCACAGCGTCGCGCGCAGAGCTTCAGCGTACCGACGCCGGACCTGGACACCCTGAAAGCCATCCTCGACGGCTCGGGCGACCGTGAAATTTCCACCACCATGGCCTTCGTGCGCATCCTCGCGCAACTGGTCAAGGACAAGGAAATCGGCCCGCGCATCGTGCCGATCATCCCGGACGAAGCCCGTACCTTCGGTATGGAAGGCATGTTCCGTCAGTTGGGCATCTACTCCTCCGTCGGCCAGCTCTACGAGCCAGTCGATAAAGACCAGGTGATGTTCTACAAGGAAGACCAGAAAGGTCAGATCCTTGAAGAAGGCATCAACGAAGCGGGCGCCATGAGTTCCTTCATCGCCGCCGGTACTTCGTACTCCAGCCACAACCAGCCGATGCTGCCGTTCTACATCTTCTACTCGATGTTCGGCTTCCAGCGTATCGGTGACCTGGCCTGGGCCGCTGGCGACAGCCGTACCCGTGGTTTCCTGATCGGCGGCACCGCCGGCCGTACCACCCTGAACGGTGAAGGCCTGCAACACGAAGACGGTCACAGCCACCTGCTGGCCGCGACCATCCCGAACTGCCGCACCTACGATCCAACCTACGGCTACGAGCTGGCGGTGATCATTCAGGACGGCATGAAGAAGATGACCGAAGAGCAACAGGACATCTTCTATTACATCACCGTGATGAACGAGTCGTACCAGCAGCCAGCCATGCCGGCCGGTGCCGAAGAAGGCATCAAGAAAGGCATGTACCTGCTCGAAGAAGACACCCGCGATGCAGCGCATCACGTACAGCTGATGGGCTCCGGCACCATCCTGCGTGAAGTGCGTGAGGCGGCGAAGATTCTGCGTGAAGAGTTCAACATCGGCGCTGACGTATGGAGCGTTACCAGCTTCAACGAACTGCGTCGCGACGGCCTGGCCGTAGAGCGCAGCAACCGTCTGAAGCCTGGCCAGAAGCCCAAGCAGAGCTACGTTGAAGAGTGCCTGAGCGGCCGTAAGGGTCCGGTCATCGCCTCTACCGACTACATGAAGCTGTTCGCCGAGCAGATCCGTCAGTGGGTACCGTCCAAGGAATTCAAAGTCCTGGGCACCGACGGTTTCGGCCGCAGCGACAGCCGCAAGAAACTGCGTCATTTCTTCGAAGTCGACCGTCATTTCGTGGTGTTGGCAGCCCTGGAAGCACTGGCTGACCGTGGTGATATCGAACCTAAAGTGGTGGCCGAGGCCATCGTCAAGTTCGGCATCGACCCGGAAAAACGCAACCCACTGGACTGCTGAGGAGACATTTTGTGAGCGAACTCATTCGCGTACCTGACATCGGCAGCGGTGAAGGTGAAGTAATTGAACTGTTTGTGAAGGTCGGCGACCGCATCGAAGCCGACCAGAGCATTCTGACCCTGGAATCGGACAAGGCCAGCATGGAAGTGCCGGCCCCGAAAGCCGGCGTCATCAAGAGCCTGAAAGTGAAGCTGGGCGACCGCCTGAAAGAAGGCGACGAACTGCTCGAACTGGAAGTTGAGGGCGCCGCGCAAGCGGCTCCTGCGCCTGCTGCTGCACCGGCTGCAAAAGCTGAAGCCAAACCGGCTGCCGCTCCTGCTCCAGCCGCGCCAGCCGCTGCCCCGGCTACCGCTTCGGTGCAGCAAGTGCACGTGCCGGACATCGGTTCGTCGGGCAAGGCCCAGATCATCGAGATCCAGGTCAAGGTTGGCGACACCGTCGAGGCTGATCAATCTTTGATCACCCTGGAATCCGACAAGGCGAGCATGGAAATCCCGTCGCCTGCCGCGGGCGTGGTCAAGGCCATCAGCGTCAAGCTCAACGACGAAGTCGGCACTGGCGACCTGATTCTGGATCTGGAAGTGACGGGTGCTGCGGCCCCGGCTGCGGCCGCTCCGGCTCAGGCTGCTGCGCCGGCCGCTGCTGCGCCTGCTCCTGCGGCAGCCCCGGCTGCTCCAGTGGCTGACAGCGTTCAGGACATCCACGTTCCGGACATTGGTTCGGCCGGCAAGGCCAAGATCATCGAAGTCCTGGTCAAGGCTGGTGACAGCGTTGAAGCCGACCAGTCGCTGATCACCCTCGAATCCGACAAGGCAAGCATGGAAATCCCATCGCCTGCCGCTGGCGTGGTGGAAAGCGTTTCGATCAAGCTGGACGACGAAGTCGGTACCGGCGACCTGATCCTCAAGCTGAAAGTCAAAGGCGCAGCCCCTGCTGCTGCCCCGGCTCCAGCTGCCGCCGCTGCGCCAAGCGCTCCGGCACCGGCCGCTGCTGCTCCGGCTGCCGCTGCACCTGCTGCTGCCGCTCCGGTTGCTGCTCCGGCCAAGCCTGGTGCCAAAGTTCACGCCGGCCCGGCCGTGCGTCAACTGGCCCGTGAGTTCGGCGTCGAGCTGAGCGCTGTTGGCGCCAGCGGTCCGCACGGTCGCATCCTCAAGGAAGACGTGCAGGTTTACGTCAAGGCGATGATGCAGAAGGCCAAGGAAGCGCCAGCTGCTGGCGGCGCAACCGGCGGCGCGGGCATCCCGCCGATTCCGGTGGTGGACTTCAGCCGCTTCGGCGAAATCGAAGAAGTGCCGATGACCCGTCTGATGCAGGTCGGCGCGGCCAACCTGCACCGCAGCTGGCTGAACGTGCCGCACGTGACGCAATTCGACTCGGCGGATATCACCGAGCTGGAAGCGTTCCGCGTTGCGCAGAAAGCCGTCGCGGAGAAGGCCGGCGTCAAGCTGACCATCCTGCCGCTGCTGCTCAAGACTTGTGCGCACCTGCTCAAGGAACTGCCGGACTTCAACAGTTCGCTGGCGCCAAGCGGCAAGGCGATCATTCGCAAGAAGTACGTCAACATCGGTTTCGCGGTGGACACTCCAGATGGCCTGTTGGTACCGGTCATCAAGAACGTCGACCAGAAGAGCCTGCTGCAACTGGCTGCAGAAGCTGCTTCGCTGGCTGAAAAAGCCCGCACCAAGAAGCTTTCTTCGGACGAAATGCAAGGCGCCTGCTTCACCATTTCCAGCCTCGGCCACATTGGCGGCACCGGCTTCACGCCGATCGTCAACGCGCCGGAAGTGGCGATCCTCGGTGTTTCCAAGGCAACCATTCAGCCAGTCTGGGACGGCAAAGCCTTCCAGCCGAAACTGATGCTGCCACTGTCGCTGTCCTACGATCACCGTGTGATCAACGGCGCCGCTGCTGCACGCTTCACCCAGCGTCTGGGCAGCCTGCTGGGCGACATCCGCACCATCCTGCTGTAAAGCGTTCGGCCCTCCGGCAACGGAGGGCCGACTGCGTTCCACGTTTTCGAGCGCCACACGCTCGCACCTCAACCCCGTCAGTTTGACGGGGCTTTTTTTGCCCTGAAAAAAGTGCAGCGGCTCTTCCTACAAGTTGGGTTTACTTGAACTACGACTGCAGTCGAATTCGTCTCGATATTTTTCATCGACAGGCAACTAATCTCTGCCCTCGGATTAAATAACGATTTTCCTGCGTTATTTATAAAAAACGAAACTTACTCGAACGGACTCGAATATGTTCAAGCCAACTATTGGCCCGATTATCGGCCACACGACAACTCATCACGCGCGTATACTCATGCGCGCCGACAAGCAAGGCAACGCACCGGTATTTGCCGCCATTCGCTATCGGAAGTCTGGAACACAACAGTGGTCAGCTAGTACTTTCGCCGAACCCAGTGCGCTGCGCGACATGACCGAAGTGTTCACCCTCAACAACTTGAGCAGTGACACCGAATATGAATACCAGACCGGCTGGTTCAGCCCGATGAATCCGGTCCATACCGTGGACAGTGTCGCCGAACTGCCGCTGCAGTGGCCGCGGGAAATCTATCGATTGCGCACCCGTTCAAGCACTGCCCTGCAGCCAAAGGCCTATATCGTCGGCTCTTGCCGCTATTTGCGCATGACGGCGGGGGTGCCGGTGCTGCCCCATCTGGGTGACCGGATCTTTGCCTCCATCAACCAATTGATCGAAGGTGCCCAGCCGCCGATCAGTGCCACCCTGATGACGGGTGATCAGGTTTATCTCGACGACCTTAATCTGTTCGCACCTGATCGTGAATATAAGGATATCCTCAGCAAGTACCGTGCGGCCTTCTCTCAGCCGAACATTCAGCGCTTGATGTCCGGCACTTCGACTTACATGATCCTGGACGATCACGAAATCGAAGACAATTGGCCGGCGAATGCCAAACAATCAGATCAAGTGCTATATCGCAATGCAATGGCCGCCTATGAAATCTATCAAGTCAGCCACAGCCCGGCGCATGAACTTACAACTAAGGAAAAGGTGAATCGGGCAAAACTCGAGCACTACTGGTATCAATTCAGTGACGGTGATATCGAATGGTTTGTGACCGACAGCCGCACCCGCCGCAACCTGTCAGCCGATGATCGCCGCATACTTGATGAGGCGCAGGAACAGGCATTGATCGCATGGCTGATCAATAGTCCAGCGCGGGTGAAATTCGTCGTGACCAGCGTAATGTTCTACCCGGATCGCCAACTGCTGGGCGACGACGCCTGGAAAGCTTTCCCGGAGCAGCGCCTGCGCCTGCTGGAAACCATCCGCACCCGACGCATCAGGAATGTCGTGTTTGTCTCGGGCGATGTGCATGGCTCGCTGACCTCGCGCCTGACGCATAGTGAAGACCCGGATTTCGAAGTCCACACCATCGTTTCCTCGCCGCTGTGCAACAGCAAGCTGTTGCCCTATGCCAAGGCGTCGACGTTCATCCTCGATCGACCGCTGGCGCGCACGGCGACGGGTGATTATCAGCATGAGTTGACCAGCCCGGTCGTCAGCGAAGACAACTTCGCCCATGTAGTCGTCGAGACTGATCAAATTCTGGTCAATTACCATGATCGTGATGGCAACAAGCTGCAATCGATCAGCCTGAAATTACGCTGAGATCTTGAAAGATCGCAGCCTTCGGCAGCTCCTACATTGGCATGCATCCCCTGTAGGAGCTGCCGCAGGCTGCGATCTTTTGCTCTTTTCAACCACACACTGGAGAAATGCCCCGAGCGGCCGACACATTCTTATAGCACTTGGCCTTCATCTCTCTTGTCAGTCGGTGCCGCAATGATGCAACCTTGCCGCAGGCAACAGTAAAGAGGGCGAGAGCCCGCGCGTTCAGCATATTTCCAAGCGAGTTCCTTCATGAAGAGCCAACCCGATGCCGCCAGCCGTATGGCGGCCGAGGTAGTGACGCAGTTGCCTGTGCCCTCGCGGCTCGGCATGCTGCGTTTCGAGCGCTTGAATGAAGCCAGTTGGGCGATGCTGTTTCTCGATCCCAACTGCGAACGCCAGTTCGGCCAGCCGGCCGTCGAGCTCTGTGCACTGGTCGGTTCACCGTATGCCAGTCTGATGGAGCCGGAAGCGCGCTATCAGTTGCACGACGCGATCCAGCAGCAACTGCGCGACAGCCCGCATTATCTGGTGCGCTACACCCTGCACACCGCCGCTGGCGTGCTGAGCATCCTCGAACTCGGCGAAGCTTATAAGCAGCACAATCGACACTTGCTGCGCGGTTATTTGCTGGCGGTCGATGATGTCTTCGACGAAGCGCCTGCGTTGCCCTCGGTCGACCTCGAAACCCAGAACTCGCGCCTGCAGATTGCCCTCGAACTCAACCAGCGCGCCCAGCAGGAACAACTGCAGCACCTTGATCGGGTGCGCGCCCAGCAGGATCTGATTCTGCTGCTTGCCCGCCAGCGCTACAGCAGCCACAACTCGCTGCAGGAAGCCGCCGAACTGATCACCCGCTGCGCCTGCGACATCTATGAAATCGACTGCGCCAGCCTGTGGAACCTCGAAGGCAATCTGCTGGTGCCGATTTCCGCGTATCACCGCGCAACGCAGGAATACCTCCTGCCGGAGGTGATCGACATCAGCGGCTTCCCCGACTACATGGAAGCGCTGCACGGCAGCCGCGCCATCGACGCGCATAATGCGATGCGCGACCCGCGCACCCGCGAGATGGCCGAAGCCCTGCGCCCGCGCGACGTCAACGCCATGCTCGACGCCAGCATCCGCGTCGACGGCCAGGTGGTCGGCGTGCTCTGTCTGGAGCAGACCGGCGTCACCCGCGCCTGGCAGTCCGATGAAATCGCCTTTGCCGGTGAACTGGCGGATCAGTTCGCCCAGGTCATCAACAACCACAACCGCCGCACCGCCACCAGCGCCCTGCACCTGTTCCAGCGCGCGGTCGAGCAAAGCGCCAACGCCTTTTTGCTGGTCAATTGCGACGGCGTGGTCGAGTACGTCAACCCGAGTTTCACCGCGATCACCCAGTACACCACCGAGGAAGTCCACGGCCAGCGCCTGTCGGAACTGCCGGCGCTGGAAAACCTCAGCGAGCTGCTGTTTGACGCGCCATCGGCGCTGGCCAAGAGCAACAGCTGGCAGGGCGAATTCAAAAGCCGGCGCAAGAACCTCGAACCGTATTGGGGCCAGTTGTCGATCTCCAAGGTGTATGGCGATAACCGCGAGCTGACGCACTACATCGGCATCTACGAAGACATCACTCAGACCAAACTGGCGCAACAGCGCATCGAGCGTCTGGCGTACACCGACAATCTGACCAACCTCGGCAACCGCCCGGCGTTTATCCGCAATCTGGACGAGCGCTTCGCCCGCGATAGCGATACACCGATCAGCCTGCTGCTGGTGGACATCGACAACTTCAAGCGGATCAACGACAGCCTCGGTCACCAGACCGGCGACAAACTGTTGATCAGCCTCGCCCGGCGCCTGCGCAACAGCCTCAGCCCGAGCGGCAGCCTCGCGCGCTTCGCCAGTAACGAGTTCGCCGTTCTGCTCGACGACACTGATCTCGCCACTGGCCAGCAGATCGCCAACCAGTTGCTGGCGACCCTCGACAAACCGATGTTCGTCGACAACCAGCTGATCAGCGTCACCGGCTCCGTGGGCCTGGCCTGCGCGCCGCTGCACGGCCGCGATCCGCAAACCCTGATGCGCAACGCCGGTCTGGCCCTGCACAAGGCCAAGGCCAACGGCAAGCATCAGGTGCAAGTCTTCACCGAAGCGCTGAATGCCGAGGCCAGCTACAAGCTGTTCGTCGAGAACAACCTGCGCCGCGCCCTGACCCAGAACGAGCTGGACGTGTTCTACCAGCCCAAGCTATGCCTGCGCAGCGGTCGCCTGCTGGGCATGGAAGCACTGCTGCGCTGGAACCACCCGGAGCGCGGGATGATCCGCCCGGACCAGTTCATCAGCGTTGCCGAAGAGACCGGCCTGATCATTCCGATCGGCAAGTGGATTGCCCGCCAGGCCTGCCGCATGAGCAAAGCGCTGACCGCCGCGGGCATGGGCAATCTGCAAGTGGCGATCAACCTGTCACCCAAGCAGTTCTCCGACCCGGATCTGGTCGCGTCCATCGCCAACATCCTCAAGGAAGAAGCGCTGCCGGCCAGCCTGCTCGAACTGGAGCTGACCGAAGGTTTGCTGCTGGAAGCCACCGAAGATACGCACTTGCAGCTCGATCAGCTCAAGCGTCTGGGCCTGACCCTGGCCATGGACGACTTCGGCACCGGTTACTCGTCGCTCAGTTACCTGAAGAAATTCCCGATCGACATCATCAAGATCGATCGCAGCTTCATCCACGAAATCCCCGACAACCAGGACGACATGGAAATCACCTCCGCGGTGATCGCCATGGCGCACAACCTGAAGCTCAAGGTCGTGGCCGAAGGCATCGAGACCGCCGAGCAACTGGCGTTCCTGCGTCGCCACCGTTGCGACGTCGGCCAGGGCTACCTGTTCGACCGGCCGATCCCCGGCGGCGAGCTGATCCAGGCGCTCAAGCGCTACCCGCGCGGCCCGCTCTGCCTGTAGCCCTCGCCGCCCTTTCATGTAGGAGCTGCCGCAGGCTGCTCCTACATTGAATAGTGCGAAATCCGGCATCATTCGGCACACTGGCGGTCTGATTTTTTACATCCCATCCTGACTGAGAGGAACGATCATGGTTCTGCGCTCGGAAATTCTGGTGAACAAAAACGTGCTACCGACCAAAGACCAAGCTCTACCCGGCCGCGAAACCGCGATGACCCTGCCTGAAAAGCATTTCGTCTTCGAAGAAACCCCGTTGCTCGGCCCGTTTTTCCAGGACGTCGACTTCGCGATCTTCGGTCTGGGTTGCTTTTGGGGCGCGGAGCGCCGTTTCTGGCAGCGCGAAGGCGTGGTCAGCACCGTGGTCGGTTACGCCGGTGGCTACACGCCGAACCCGACTTACGAAGAAGTCTGCTCGGGCCTGACCGGCCACGCCGAAGTGGTGCTGGTGGTGTATGACAAAGCCAAGGTCAGCTACGAAGAGCTGCTGGCGATGTTCTGGGAACTGCACAACCCGACTCAGGGCATGCGTCAGGGCAATGACATCGGCACTCAATACCGCTCGGTGATCTACGCGACCTCGCCAGAGCAACTGGACGCGGCGCTGAAGAGCAAAGCGGTGTATCAGGCTGAACTGTCGAAGGCAGGCCTGGGCGAAATCAGCACCGAAATCGAACAGGCGCCGACCGTGTATTTCGCCGAGGCCTATCACCAGCAATACCTGGCGAAAAACCCTGAAGGTTATTGCGGGATCGGCGGCACCGGCGTGTGCATGCCACCGAGCCTGGCGGGTAACTAAACCCCAAAGCATCGCGGGCAAGCCCGCTCCCACAGGTTTAGCGCCGACTTCAAAATGGCGCAGTACTTTGTGGGAGCGGGCTTGCCCGCGAAGGCGTCCGTTCAGACACCGCTAAAACAGTTGATCAGCTTTCAGCAATCAACCAATCCATCTGCCATCCACCCTGAGTCTGCCCAAGCTTCTTCGACAACCACGGCAGCAACTCGCGCAATTCTTCCTCCAGCCCCCACGGCGGATTGGCAATCGCCATGCCGGAGCCGTTCAGGCTGTTCGGCGTATCCAGCGGATGCACCAACAGTTCCACGCGCAGCAACTTCGGCGCACCGGTACCGGCCAGATCCTGATAGAAACGACGCAGTGCACGCTGATCCTTCACCGGATACCAGATCGCCGCAACGGTCTGGCGCATGCGGCCAATTGCTTCTTTCAGCGACGCCGCACACTTTTGCATCTCGTCGAGCTGCTCGAACGGCGGATCGATCAACATCACCGCACGCTTCTCCTGCACCGGCAGCATCGCCCGCGCCACATGCCAGCCCTCGCCCAGATGCACCTTGACCCGACGATCACCGGCCATGTTCTCCTTGAGCTGCACGCCGTCTTCCGGGTGTTTCTCATTGAGCATCACCCGATCCTGCGGCCGGGTCAGACGCCGCGCCAGCTCCGGTGAGCCCGGGTAGTAGCGCAACTGGCCATCCGGGTTCATCTCGTGCAGCACCTTCATGTAGTCGGCGGTCAGCGCCGGCAGATCCGGCTGATCCCACAAACGTGCGATGCCTTCCAGGTACTCGCCGGTACGGTTGGCCTGATCGCCCTGCAAGTCATACAGACCGATACCGGCGTGCGTATCGAGATAGGCAAACGGCTGTTCCTTGCGCGACATCAGGGCGATGAGGCGGGTCAAGGTCAGGTGTTTGAACACATCGGCGTGATTGCCGGCATGGAAGGCGTGACGATAATTCATGGCTGCTCCTGCGAGGGCCGTGAAGTTTACCTTTTACCGGGCGGCAAGTCAGGGGTTGGAGGCTGAGCGGCCCTCTTACACCTTAAGATCCGGTCCAATACCTGTGGCGAGGGGATTCATCCCCTCGCCACAGTTCAGTTGCCTCAACAACCCATCGAAAGCTTTATCAAAGCCCAGGACGCGAACATCGCTGATCCTTGGACTTCGCCCGGAAGTTTCATTCTGCTTCGTCCTGCAAATGGTCCAATAACGCCGATTGCGACGTTTCTTCCGACGCTGAAACCTGAAAAAACCGCCTGACCTTGCAACGTAAAACCGGCTCGGGAAAGGCCTCGAACAAGGCAGGATGCTCCTCGCTCAGCCACTGCACAGCATTGCCGATGCGAATGTCATCAGCTGTTGCGGCCAAGACCGACCCCGGTACTTTCCACCAAGGAAACACTCGCCCCGAAACCTGCGCCCTGCCCCCGATCTCCACGGCCTGTCCATTGATCAAGCCGCGCGAAATCACCGGCATCAACTGCGCAGATTGCACTTCGTCGGACTGCAGGATCGGCAACACAAAACGCCCATCCCAGAAGCGAAAAAACACCGCTGCGCCGTCCGGCATCAGCACTTGAGTCAGGCTGCGAAAGTGCTCAACTACCCCCTCCAGGCTCGCCGAGGACACCGCCAACCACCCCCAGTCGCGAGACTCGGTAGAGGCCACCCAATCGAGAAACGCACTGTCCGGCGCGACAATTCCCACAAAGGGCATTACCACGTCCCACTCGGCGTAGATCGTGTCCGCCCAGATCGGGTTGGGTCCGACCAGCGGAGGCCTGGCGTCGCTGGCATTACTGAAAATCACGAACAGTTGCTCCGCAGGTTTTAGCGGCTCACGCGCCAGCCACGCTGAAGGCGTCAGGCACTCAGGCTGCACAAACACCGTCCTTGCAGCGCTCGCACTCTTCGCAGAATGGCGCATCACCTTTAAAGCTCATGATTTGTGCGGCGGTGAGCATGGCCGCCGGTGCCGCTGCAAGTTTCGCTGGCAGTCCCGGCACACCGGGTGCCGCGCTCATCGCCGCCATCGGCGCGCCACCGACCTGAATCGGCACGCTACTGAAGATCCCGCCAGGCCCGATGTTGATCCACTGCCCGCCGGCCTGAATCGTGGCGCTCGCGCCGCCGTCGATCACCACTTGCTGCCCGGCACTGACGTGGATTTGTGCGCTGGCGCTGGTGGCCTGGTTGCTCACCCGAATATGCCGATCGCCGACCACCGTCAGGTGATCGTCCTGTTTGACTTCGATCTGGCGCTGGCCGTGGGTGATGCGCTGTTCGTCGGCCTTCAACTCATGTTTGGCGGTGCCCGTGACGACGATGCTGCGCTGGTTGTCGACCTGCACCTGCTGGTCGTGCAGTACATGCTGGGTCCAGTTGCGCTGGGCGCGCAGGTAGATTTCTTCAGCGCCCTTTTTGTCCTCGATGCGCAGCTCGTTGTAACCACCGCCACCGGGGCTGCTGTGGCTGCGGAAGATGCTGCGGGTCTTGTCCGCCGGGAGGTCCAGCGGTACCGGGGTCGCGGCATTCGGCAGGCACCCCATCACCAACGGCTTGTCGGCATCGGCGTCGATGAAACCGACCAGCACTTCCATGCCGACTCGCGGGATCAGCACGCTGCCGTAATGGTCATGTGCCCAACCGGTTGCCACACGCAACCAGCAACTGGAATGCTCGTTGAGCTCGCCGTCGCGATCCCAGGCCAGTTGCACCTTGACCCGACCGTACTCGTCGCAGTGGATTTCCGCGTCGTGCGGCCCGGTGACGACGGCAGGTTGATAGCCAAGCATCCGTGGCTTTTCCGGGCCGAGGGCTGGGCGGAAGAACACCTCCCACGGCGTAGCAAGAAAGGTATTACGGTAACCCTGGAATGTTTCCCCATCGCTGGTGACCGATTCCTCCAGCACTTGCGGCTGCCGCCCACGGTGTTCGATGGCGGTGAGCAGCCACAGGTCATTCCAGTCCCGGCGCGGGTGTTCGGTCAGTTGCAGGAAATGTCCGCACACCAGTGCAGATACGTCGCTGATGCCTTCGGCCTGACGGTAATCGGCGACATGTCGCTCAAGCGCTCTTTGGGCCAGGTGCCTGCCGGTTTCACGATCGTTGAATTGGCCGGGGAAGTGATAATCCTCTAGCACCGGGCGCTGCTCACCGTCGACCCGACTTTGCAGCTGCAGGCGCGGCTTGATGAAGTTGTAATCGCGCCGGGTCACTACGCTGGTACGGGTTTCCACGCGAACATTGAAACGATTGATCGCCGGCGCGCCACCGGCCATGCCGCTGCCGGGCAGATAAAGCGTCGGTTGAGCCAGTTTCGGGAACACCGTCTGATCATCACCGAACACCAATAGGTGACCTTCCGGACTGTGCTGAAAGTGATAATGAATGCCGACTTCGGCGCACAGGCGCTGGATAAACGCGAGGTCACTTTCGGCGTATTGCACGCAGTACTCGCGCTCCGGGTACTCGCTGCCCAGGCGAAATTCAAAAGCATCGCGCAGAATCGAATGATCCTTGAGCACCTGCGCGACGATTTGCGGCACCGTCTGATGCTGAAAAATCCGCTGGTTGATGCGATGCCCGAGGTACGTCAGACGCGGTACCAGGCTCAGGTGATAGCGCGTCAGACGTTTCCCGGAATCACCCTGCCCGACTCGATAAATCTGACCATGGACACCGGAACCTTCCGCATCGAAGCCCAGAAACGCCTGACGGTGCAGCAGGCTCTCGAGGTCCAGATCGGGCCGTTCACTGACCAGTTCCAGGTCGAAGCGAAAGGGTTGGCTGATGGCTTCCTTGCCCGTGAACTCAAGGACTTTGAGATCAAATTGGGCGCCTTCAAGGGTCAACGTGAAACGCGGTTGATTGGCAGGCGCGAACATCCGATGTGTCTCTGCAGATTGAGGGCGGGCGATTCTGCATGAGGGGCAACGGGTGTTGGACGGGTGACGGGAAAATCAGATTTGCCCTACTTTTTCTGGCGAAAAAGCCTTCGGATATTGGCGCAATCGACTACAGACAACTCTCTCAAAATCACCACCGAACAACTGTGGGAGCGAGCCTGCTCGCGAATGCGGCATGTCAGTCGACACATTCATTGAATGATCAATCGCATTCGCGAGCAGGCTCGCTCCCACATTGGGTCTCCACAGGATTCGAGAAATCACGGGCATAAAAAAACAGCCCGCCTCCTGTAGGAAACGGGCCGTTTTTCTGTGAGCCGAAGCTCAGTGCATCACTTGTTCAGGTGGAAATCTTTTTCCGCCGCTTCGAAGCGCTGCACCATGCCTTTGGTTGGCTCGCCAATTTTGCTGACGATGTAAATCGCCAGACTGGCGAAGATGAAGCCCGGGATGATTTCGTACAGACCCATCACCTCGAAATGCTTCCACACCACCACGGTGATGGCGCCGACCAGGATGCCGGCCAGTGCGCCGTTGCGGGTCATGTCTTTCCAGATCACCGAGATCAGCACTACTGGACCGAACGCGGCACCGAAACCGGCCCAGGCGTAGGACACCAGGCCCAGCACGCGGTTTTCCGGGTTGGCGGCCATGGCGATAGCGATCAGCGCCACCAGCAACACCATCGCGCGACCGACCCACACCAGCTCAACCTGGGAAGCAGATTTGCGCAGGAAGGTTTTGTAGAAGTCTTCGGTCAGGGCGCTCGAGCACACCAGCAACTGGCAGCTCAGGGTGCTCATGACCGCGGCGAGAATCGCCGACAGCAGGACACCAGCCACCCACGGATTGAAGAGGATTTTCGCCAGTTCGATGAACACCCGTTCGTGGTTCTCGGTGACTGGGCCGGCCACTTCCGGGTGCGCCGAGAAGTAGGCGATACCGAAGAAGCCCACGGCGACGGTGCCGCCCAGGCACAGGATCATCCAGGTCATGGAGATGCGACGGGCGTTGGCAATCGACTTCACCGAGTCAGCGGCCATGAAACGCGCGAGGATGTGCGGCTGACCGAAGTAACCCAGACCCCAGCCCATCAGCGAGATGATGCCGATGAAGGTGGTGCCCTTGAGCATGTCGAAGTTGCTTGGATCCTGGGCTTCGATGGCGAGGAACGTGGTATCGACGCCACCAGTGGCCAGCAATACGATGATCGGCGTCAGCAGCAAAGCGAAGATCATCAGCGTGGCTTGCACGGTGTCAGTCCAGCTCACCGCGAGGAAACCGCCGACGAAGGTGTAGGCAATTGTCGCCGCAGCACCGGCCCACAGCGCCGTCTCGTAGGACATGCCGAAGGTGCTTTCGAACAGACGGGCGCCGGCCACGATGCCGGAAGCGCAGTAAATGGTGAAGAACACCAGAATCACCACCGCCGAGATGATGCGCAGCAGGCCGCTTTTGTCTTCGAAACGGCTGGAGAAGTAGTCCGGCAGGGTCAGGGCATCGCCGTTGTGCTCGGTCTGCACGCGCAGACGGCCAGCGACGAACAGCCAGTTCAGGTAGGCACCGACGATCAGGCCGATGGCGATCCAGCTTTCGGACAGACCGGACATGTAGATGGCGCCCGGCAGGCCCATCAGCAACCAGCCGCTCATGTCGGAAGCACCGGCGGACAAAGCCGTTACCACGCTGCCGAGGCTGCGGCCGCCAAGAATGTAGTCGGAAAGGTTGTTGGTGGAGCGATAGGCCATGAAGCCGATCAGCACCATTGCTGCGATGTAGATCACGAACGTGATCAGTGTTGGATTGCTTACGCTCATTAAGTTACGCCCTGGCTTTGTTTTTATGTAGCAGCGGTGATCAATCGCACACAAACGACGATGTTTGGCAGACGAAACGGGATCCCGCGCATTTAGGACTGATGTTTCCCCAGGAAAGCCACCAGCCGATGCACCGGGTATTCCCGGTTGCACCTTGGGCGCGAATGCTATGCAACAAAGTAAAAAAGGTGCAACCAGTTTCTGGCGATTAAGTTGCACCTAGTCGGATATACCGATAAATACGCCGTTTTTGCTCCTTTTTAGCGCAGTCACGGCGCTCCGCTAGAAGTAAAAGCACCAAGCAGGAGCGGCACTTCAGTACCAGAAAATAATTCCTGACGAAGCGTTTATTTTTCCGACAAAAAAGGGTTGCACCCGGTTGCACCTCTTTCGGCGCACGGCTAATCTTGCCGCCAGCTGATGCCACGCAACTGTGGCAACCATGAGGATAAAAATATGGCTACCACCACCCTTGGGGTCAAACTCGATGACCCGACCCGCGAGCGCCTGAAGGCTGCCGCGACCTCGATTGATCGCACACCGCACTGGCTGATCAAGCAGGCAATTTTCAATTACCTGGAAAAACTCGAGGGTGGTGCAACCCTGACCGAGCTGAACGGTTTGACCGCCAAGGACAGCGACGACGCCGGTGAAGTCCACACCGATCACGCGCACCAGTGCTTCCTCGAATTCGCTGAAAGCATCCTGCCGCAATCGGTACTGCGCGCCTCGATCACCGCTGCTTACCGTCGCCCTGAGCCGGAAGTGGTGCCGATGCTGATCGAGCAGGCGCGCCTGCCGGCTCCGATGGCCGAAGCCACCAACAAACTCGCCGCGACCATCGCGGAAAAACTGCGTAACCAGAAAAGTGCCGGCGGTCGTGCAGGCATTGTTCAGGGCCTGCTGCAGGAATTTTCCCTGTCGTCCCAAGAAGGCGTGGCCCTGATGTGCCTGGCCGAAGCGCTGCTGCGCATCCCGGACAAGGGCACTCGCGATGCACTGATTCGCGACAAGATCAGCACCGGCAACTGGCAGCCGCACCTGGGCAACAGCCCGTCGCTGTTCGTCAATGCGGCGACCTGGGGTCTGCTGCTGACCGGTAAACTGGTGTCGACCCACAACGAAGCCGGCCTGACTTCGTCACTGAGCCGGATCATCGGCAAGAGCGGCGAGCCGATGATCCGCAAGGGCGTCGACATGGCGATGCGCCTGATGGGCGAGCAGTTCGTCACCGGCGAAACCATCGCCGAAGCACTGGCTAACGCGAGCAAGTTCGAAGCCAAGGGCTTCCGTTATTCCTACGACATGCTCGGTGAAGCGGCGCTGACCGAACACGACGCGCAGAAGTACCTGGCGTCGTACGAACAAGCCATCCACTCGATCGGCAAAGCCTCCCACGGTCGTGGGATTTATGAAGGCCCGGGCATTTCCATCAAGCTCTCGGCCCTGCACCCGCGCTACAGCCGTGCGCAGTACGAGCGCGTGATGGACGAGTTGTACCCGCGCCTGCTGTCGCTGACCCTGCTGGCCAAGCAATACGACATCGGCCTGAACATCGACGCCGAAGAAGCCGACCGCTTGGAGCTGTCGCTGGATCTGCTCGAGCGCCTGTGCTTCGAACCGCAACTGACCGGCTGGAACGGCATCGGTTTCGTGATTCAGGCTTATCAGAAGCGTTGCCCGTACGTGATCGACTACGTAATCGATCTGGCCCGTCGCAGCCGTCATCGCCTGATGATCCGTCTGGTGAAAGGCGCGTACTGGGACAGCGAAATCAAGCGCGCCCAGGTCGAAGGCCTGGAAGGCTATCCGGTCTACACCCGCAAGGTGTACACCGACGTTTCCTACATCGCCTGCGCGCGCAAACTGCTGTCGGTGCCGGAAGTCATCTACCCGCAGTTCGCCACGCACAACGCCCACACCCTGTCGGCCATTTATCACATTGCCGGTCAGAACTATTACCCGGGCCAGTACGAATTCCAGTGCCTGCACGGCATGGGCGAACCGCTCTACGAGCAGGTTGTCGGCAAAGTTTCCGAAGGCAAGCTGAACCGTCCGTGCCGCGTGTACGCACCGGTTGGTACTCACGAAACCCTGCTGGCGTACCTGGTGCGTCGTCTGCTGGAAAACGGCGCCAACACCTCGTTCGTCAATCGCATCGCCGACCAGTCGATTTCGATTCAGGAACTGGTGGCCGATCCGGTGGCGCAGATCGAGCAGATGGCGACCGTGGAAGGTGGTTTCGGCCTGCCGCACCCGCGCATTCCGCTGCCGCGTGACCTGTACGGCGCCGAGCGCGCCAACTCCGCCGGCATCGACATGGCCAACGAACATCGTCTGGCCTCGCTGTCCTGCGCCCTGCTCGCCACTGCGCACAACAACTGGAAAGCCGCGCCAATGCTCGGTTGCACTTCCAGCAACGAAGCCCCGGCGCCAGTGCTGAACCCGGCGGATCACCGTGATGTGGTCGGTCACGTGCAAGAAGCTACCGTCGAAGACGTCGACAACGCGATCCAGTGCGCGCTGAATGCTGCGCCCATCTGGCAGGCCACCCCGCCAGCCGAGCGCGCGGCGATTCTGGAGCGTGCCGCCGACCTGATGGAAGGCGAGATCCAGCCACTGATGGGCCTGTTGGCCCGTGAAGCCGGCAAGACCTTCGCCAACGCCATCGCCGAAGTGCGTGAAGCGGTCGACTTCCTGCGTTATTACGCGGTGCAGGCGCGCAACGATTTCAGCAATGACGCCCACCGCCCACTGGGCCCGGTGGTGTGCATCAGCCCGTGGAACTTCCCGCTGGCCATCTTCAGCGGTCAGGTCGCTGCCGCACTGGCCGCCGGTAACCCGGTACTGGCCAAACCGGCCGAGCAGACTCCGCTGGTTGCCGCGCAAGCCGTGCGTTTGCTGCTGGAAGCCGGGATTCCCGAAGGCGTGCTGCAACTGCTGCCGGGTCGCGGTGAAACCGTTGGTGCCGGTCTGGTCGGTGATGAGCGCGTCAAAGGCGTGATGTTCACCGGCTCCACCGAAGTCGCGCGTCTGCTGCAGCGCAATATCGCCGGTCGCCTCGACAACCAGGGCCGCCCGATTCCGCTGATCGCTGAAACCGGCGGGCAGAACGCGATGATCGTCGATTCTTCGGCACTGACCGAACAAGTGGTGATCGACGTGGTGTCCTCGGCCTTCGACAGCGCCGGTCAGCGTTGCTCGGCCCTGCGCGTGCTGTGCCTGCAGGAAGATTCCGCCGACCGCGTCATCGAAATGCTCAAAGGCGCGATGGCTGAAAGCCGTCTCGGCAACCCTGAGCGCCTGTCCGTGGACATTGGCCCGGTGATTGACGCCGAAGCCAAGGCCGGCATCGACAAGCACATCCAGGCCATGCGCGATAAAGGTCGCAGCGTGTACCAGGTGGCTATCGCCGACAGTGAAGAAGTCAAACGCGGCACCTTCGTCATGCCGACCCTGATCGAACTGGAAAGCTTCGACGAGCTGCAACGCGAGATCTTCGGCCCGGTGCTGCACGTGGTGCGCTACAAGCGCAAGGACATCGACCAGTTGATCGGCCAGATCAATGCCTCCGGTTATGGCCTGACCCTCGGCGTACACACCCGCATCGACGAGACCATCGCCAAGGTGATCGACAACGTCAACGCCGGTAACGTCTACGTCAACCGCAACATCGTCGGTGCCGTGGTCGGCGTGCAGCCATTCGGCGGCGAAGGCCTGTCGGGGACTGGCCCGAAAGCCGGTGGTCCGCTGTACCTCTACCGTCTGCTGTCGACGCGTCCTACGGACGCCATCGAACAATCCTTCGCTCGCGGTGATGCGCTCGTCGCCCCGGACGTGCGTCTGCGTGAGGCCATGAGCAAACCGCTGAACGCTTTCAAGGCCTGGGCCGAGAGCAACAAATACGCCGAACTGAGCACCCTGTGCGCGCAATACGCTGCGCAGTCGCAAAGCGGTATCACCCGCGTGCTGGCCGGCCCGACCGGCGAGAAAAACAGCTACGCGATCCTGCCGCGTGAACACGTGCTGTGCCTGGCGGACGTCGAAGGTGATCTGCTGACCCAACTGGCGGCGGTATTGGCGGTCGGCGGTTCGGCGGTATGGCCGGAATCCGACATCAGCAAGGCCTTGTTCGCACGCCTGCCGAAGGACGTTCAGGCGCGGATCAAACGGGTTGCCGACTGGCACAAGGATGAAGTGGTGTTTGATGCCGTGCTGCATCATGGTCATTCCGACCAGTTGCGTGGCGTCTGCCAGCAGATCGCCAAGCGGGCCGGTGCGATCGTGGGCGTTCAGGGCCTGTCCCAGGGCGAGACCAACATCGCGCTGGAGCGCCTGGTGATCGAGCGCGCACTGAGCCTCAACACGGCGGCGGCGGGTGGTAATGCGAGCCTGATGACTATCGGTTAAAAACCGTTAAGCCGGGTACTGCACAGGTGCCCGGTTCAGCAGAAAAAACTGTGGGAGCTGGCTTGCCAGCGATAGCGATGTGTCAGCCACCATTAATGGTGATTGCTCCGCCGCCATCGCTGGCAAGCCAGCTCCCACAGTTGTTTTGGGGTGTTTGCAAAGTTGTTGCGGGGCTCCAACATCACGCCCATCAATCATCCTGTTCAGCCTTTATCAGCGAGCCTAGACTCGGCCCAACCCCAATTTTCAGGTAGGCCGCCATGTCCGAGACGCTGCTCAGTTCCCGCAATCTGGCTTTCGAGCTGTACGAAGTCCTCGATGCCGAGGGCCTGACCCGGCGTGAGCTTTTTGCCGAGCACAACCGTGAAACCTTCGATGCGGCGATCGGCACCGCGCGCAGCATCGCCGAGAAATACTTCGCGCCGCACAACCGCAAGGGCGACGAGAACGAGCCGCGCTACGAAAATGGTCAGGCGGTTCTGATCCCGGAAGTGAAACCGGCGGTGGACGCATTCCTCGAGGCCGGCTTCCTGAATGCCGCGCGCAGTTTCGAAGCGGGCGGCATGCAATTGCCGACGCTGCTGTCGCAAGCGTGCTTTGCGCACTTTCAAGCGGCGAACGCGGCAACCACGTCCTACCCGTTCCTGACCATGGGCGCGGCCAACCTGATCGAAAGCTTCGGCAGCGACGAGCAGAAACAGCGCTTCCTGCAACCGATGATCGACGGGCGCTTCTTCGGCACCATGGCCCTGACCGAACCGCACGCCGGCTCGTCGCTGTCGGATATTCGCACCCGCGCCGAGCCGGCGTCTGACGGCACCTATCGCCTGAAGGGCAACAAGATCTTCATTTCCGGCGGCGATCATCCGCTGTCGGAAAACATCGTGCACATGGTGCTGGCCAAACTGCCCGACGCGCCGCCAGGCGTGAAAGGTATTTCGCTGTTCATCGTGCCGAAGTTTCTGGTCAATGCTGACGGCAGCCTCGGCCAGCGCAACGATGTGCTGCTGGCCGGGCTGTTCCACAAGATGGGCTGGCGCGGCACCACTTCCACCGCGCTGAACTTCGGCGATAATGGCGAGTGCGTCGGCTATCTGGTGGGCAAGCCGCACCATGGTTTGAGCTACATGTTCCAGATGATGAATGAGGCGCGGATCGGCGTCGGCATGGGCGCAGTGATGCTCGGTTACGCCGGTTACCTGTACTCGCTGGAATACGCCCGCGAACGCCCGCAAGGGCGGGTGCCGGACAGCAAGGATCCAACCACCGCGCCAGTGGCGATCATTCAGCACGCCGATGTCAGACGCATGCTGTTGACGCAAAAGTCCTACGTCGAAGGGGCGTTTGACCTCGGTTTGTACGCGGCGCGACTGTTCGATGACACCACGACGCTGGAGACCGAAGCCGAGCGTAAACAGGCCCATGAGCTGCTGGATCTGCTGACGCCGATCGTCAAATCCTGGCCGTCGGAGTTCTGCCTGAAGGCCAACGAATTGGCGATCCAGATTCTCGGCGGCCACGGTTACACCCGCGAATACCCGGTTGAGCAGTATTACCGCGACAACCGCCTGAACCCGATCCACGAAGGCACCCACGGCATCCAGTCGCTGGACTTGCTCGGGCGCAAACTGGCGCAGAACGGCGGCGCCGGATTGAAGCAACTGATCCGCCTGATCGCCAACACCGCCGAGCGCGCGACCGCGTATGAATCGTTGACCGCACTGCGTGAGCCACTGGAGCAACTGGTGGCGCGCCTGCAAACAGTCACCATCGGCCTGCTGACCGATCTGGCGCAGGGCAAGGTCAACAGCAGCCTGGCGAATTCGGCGCTGTACTTGAAGGTATTCGGGCACACGGTGATTGGCTGGCGCTGGCTGGAACAGGCGATCCGCGCCGAGGAAGGTCTGGCCAAAGGCAATGCGGCAGATGCTGACTTCTATCAGGGCAAGCTGCAGGCGGCGCGCTTTTTCCTGACGTGGGAAGTGCCGGGCTGTCACCATGAGCTGACGTTGCTGGAGGCGCGGGATGATACGTGTCTGGCGATGCAGGATGGGTGGTTCTAAAAGCAAAAGATCGCAGCCTTCGGCAGCTCCTACAGGGACCACATTCCCATGTAGGAGCTGCCGAAGGCTGCGATCTTTTGATCTTGCTCCTTTAGCTCAACTTGAACCCACCCATCTGCCGCGCCAGATCATCCGCCAACCGCTGCAACATCTGACAATCCTCACGACACGCCCGCACCTCTCCCGCCGTGGCCCGGGCCAGATCGGAAATCCCCTGCACGTTGCGGTTGATCTCTTCAGTCACCGCCGACTGTTCTTCTGTCGCGGTTGCCACTTGATGGTTCATGTCACTGATGCGCTCGACCTGCCCGGTAATCGCGGTCAGGGAGGCGCCGGTACGCTGGCTCGACTCAACCCCGGTGCCGGTCGCCGCCTGCCCGGTACGCATCGATGACACCGCATTCTCCGCGCCTTGCTTGAGGCTGCCGATCATCTGCTGGATCTCGTCAGTAGACGCCTGAGTCCTGCGCGCCAAGGTGCGCACTTCATCGGCCACCACGGCAAACCCACGGCCCATGTCCCCGGCCCGCGCGGCTTCGATGGCAGCGTTGAGCGCCAGCAGATTGGTCTGCTCGGACACCCCGCGAATCACTGCCAGCACCGAATCGATCGACGCCACCTGATGCGCCAGCTCACCCACCGCGCCCGCCGCCACGCCAATATCATCGGACATGCTTTCGATATGACGAATCGAACCGCCAACCACTTCCCGCGCCTGCAACGCTTCATCCCGGGCGGTTTGCGAGGCGAGAGCGGCGTTGCCGGCGTTCTGCGCGATTTCCTGCACGGTCAGGCCCATCTCATGCACCGCGGTGGCGACCATGTCGGTCATTTCCTGCTGACGTCCGGAGCGTTCAGCGGTGTTTTCCACCACTTTCGCCACTTGGCCGACGGCTGTGCGCAGGCGCTCGCTGGTGGTCAGCACTTCGCCGATCAGCCCGCGCTGGCTGTCGAGGAAACGGTTGAAGCCTCGGGCCAGATCGCCCAGCTCATCGGCGCGACTGGAATCTAACCGATGGGTCAAATCTCCACCGCCGCTACCGATCGCTACCAGCGCGGCTGTTACCTGACGAATCGGTCGCACCAGCCCCTGGGCCAGCCACACCACCAGCGCCAGGCACACCAGCGCCACCGCCAAGCCGATACCGCCGCTCATCCACATCGCCTTGCGGGCTTCGGCGTAGATCTGCGCTTGCGGCACTTCGGCCACCAGCGTCCAGCCCAGATCGCGCAGCGGCAGGCTGAAGGCGAGGAAGTCTTCGCCATCGCGCTGGAACGAGCTGTTGGTGGCGACTTTTTGACCCATGACCGCTTGCGCCGCCGACGCACCGATTTGCTCCGTGAGGGTGCGCTTGCCGCTGAACTGCGCCTCGGGATGGACCTGGATCAAACCGTCGGAACGCACGAGATAGACCTTGCCGCGTTCGCCAAAGCTGAAGTTGTGGATCAGCTCCGACAGCTCTTTCATGCTCAAGCCCAGCCCGGCGACACCGACCACTTTGCCGGCCTGCTCGACCTTCAAGTCGATGAACAGCGCCAATTCTCCAGTGGCGCCATCGTTGTCGATGTTCAGGGTGCGCGGCTGGTTGCTGTCGAGGAAGGAATAGAACCAGGCATCGGCTGGTTTGGTCCGGCTGAGCGTGCGATCCAGGCCTTTTTCGGTGATGTAGTGATTGGAGTCACTGCCGATGATCAACGCAGTGAAGGCTTTATGTTCGGCGCGGATGCCTTCCAGATACTGCGCGAAGGCCGCTGTTTTGCTGCTGTCTTCACCCGAGGCCAGCCAGTCGCGCACCATGCTGTTGCTGGCGATGTCTTTGGCGGCGGTCAGCGGCTGGACGAGGATGCGTTCGATGTCGTTGCGCGTCGCTTCGATGCTCGACGGCAGCGCTTGTTCGACCAGATAGCTCTGGGCGAGGCGGTTGACCACCAGGGTATAAATGCCAACCACGATCAGGATGCTGACCAGCAGGGCGGTGCCCATGCTGAGAATCAGCTGCCATTGAATACTGCGTCGCCACAACTGCATGGAGCACCCCCAAAGAATAAGTGGCCGAAACAATGCAACAGCCGTGCCGATTGTATACAACCTGATCGACAATCTATTCTTTGGTTGTGCGCAACCCCATCAGCCCTGATTGATGGTCTTGGCGATGGTGTCGACCGTGGCGCTGACTTGCTCTTGGTAACGGTCGAGTTCCTGCTGGTGCTGCTTCTTCATTTCGATCTGCTGCGAGCACAGGTTCATCGCTGCCAGCACCAGCAAGCGGTCACCGATCAGCGTCGGGTATTTGCGTTTGGTGTCGGCCAGTGCGGCCTTGAGCATCAGTGCGGCGTCCAGCAGGGTCTGTTCTTCCCCGGCCGGTGCCTTGATCGAATAGTCCTCCCCGAGAATGGAGATGACTTTTACCCCTGCGGTGCCGTGGTTCATGCGCTGACAGGGCCTGCGTTGACGCGATCAACCAGGGCCTGGATGCGCGCTGCGGTGGCGCCATGCTTCTCTTCCTGTTCCATCAGGCTCAGTTGCAGGCTTTCGTTTTCATCCTTGGCCTGGGCCAGTTCCGTGGACAGGGTCTGGTTGGTTTGCGCGAGGGTCTGGTTCTGTTGCACCAGGTCGCTGACGAGCTGTTCCAATTGGCTGAGGGATGCTTCCAACATTTTGATCTTCCAGGCGTTTTTCAAAGGGCGCGTACGATAAAGAAAAGTCACTGCGGATGCCAGGGTTATACCGGCGCAAGGCCTTGATTTTCCTGGCGGCCGACCGTTCTCGCGAGTTTAAAAGACTGTGATCTGCCGATCTGGTTCCTGCACTTCGTCGCTCAGACCCCTATGCGACAAATACGCACAGTGCCTCAAGACTTTAGTCGTATGACCGATAAGTCATCCATACAGCAGTCTCAGCCCGCATGGATGCGGCCCTTTCTGGTATCCGCGCCATGTCCCTTCGCAATATGAATATCGCCCCCCGGGCGTTTACCGGTTTCGCCCTGATCGGCGGCCTGATGCTGATTCTCGGCGTGTTCGCCCTGAACCAGATGAGCAAAATCCGCGGCGCTGCCGAGGACATCACCAACAGCAGCGTGCCGAGTATCAAGAACCTCGACGAGTTCACGCAGCTGACCTTGCGCCTGCGGGTGCTGTCGTATCGCTTGCTGGTCAACCGCGAGCCGGACGTGCAGCAGAAGACCATGGAACTGCTGGACACCCGCAACCAGCAGATCCGCGCCGCCCAATCGGCCTATGAGCCGTTGATCAGCGGCCCGCAGGAACGCGCGGCCTACGATCAATATGTGCAGTTGCTGGGCCAGTACCGCCAGATCGAAGACCGGATGAAGAGCCTGTCGCGCAACAATCAGGTGGACGAGCTGCGCAACCTGCTCAACACCGAGTTGCTGAACAACTCCGAAGCGATGAACACCGTGCTCAACCGCCTGATGCAGATCAACGGCGAGCAGATCAGCCAGACCAATCAAGAGGCGGTCGACCAGTATTCCTCGGCGTTCAATCTGGTGGTCACCCTGCTGGTGGTGGCGACCGGCCTGACCTTCCTGTTCGCCTGGCTGCTGACCATCAGCATCACCAAGCCGATTTCCAAAGCGCTGGACGCGGCGGAAACCATCGCCGAAGGCAACCTGACCCAGCCGATCCACGTCGACGGCACCGACGAAGCCGGGCGTCTGCTCGCGGCCATGGCCAAGATGCAATCGAAGCTGCGCGACACCTTGCAGCGCATCTCCGGCTCGGCCACCCAGCTGGCTTCCGCTGCCGAAGAGCTGAACAGCGTCACCGACGAAAGCGCCCGTGGCCTGACCCAGCAGAACAACGAAATCGAGCAGGCCGCCACCGCGGTCAACGAGATGACCAGCGCCGTGGAAGAAGTCGCGCGCAATGCGGTAAGCACTTCGGAAGCCTCGAAGAACGCCACCACTTCGGCGGGCGACGGCCGTGATCTGGTACAGGAAACCGTCAGCGCCATCGAACGCATGAGCGCCGATGTACAGAGCACTGCGACCCTGATCGGCGATCTGGCGAATGAATCCCGTGACATCGGCAAGGTGCTGGACGTGATTCGTGGTCTGGCGGATCAGACCAACCTGCTGGCCCTGAACGCGGCGATTGAAGCGGCCCGTGCCGGTGAAGCCGGACGTGGTTTCGCCGTAGTCGCCGATGAGGTGCGTGCCCTGGCGCATCGCACCCAACAGTCGACCAGCGAAATCGAACGCATGATCGGCAGCATCCAGAGCGGCACCGAACACGCCGTGGATTCGATGCGCAACAGCACCGAGCGTGCCGAATCGACGCTGAACATTGCGCGTGGCGCCGGGATGTCGCTGGACACCATCAACAGCGCGATCGTCGAGATCAACGAGCGCAATCTGGTGATCGCCAGCGCCGCCGAGGAGCAGGCGCAAGTGGCCCGCGAAGTGGATCGCAACCTGGTGAACATCCGCGACCTGTCGGTGCAGTCGGCCACCGGCGCGAATCAGACCAGTGCGGCGAGTAACGAGCTCTCGCGCCTGGCGCTGGACCTGAACAATATGGTCGGGCGGTTCAGCCTGTAAGGCCCACTTCGCCATATCGGGAGCACTCCATTGTGGCGAGGGGATTCATCCCCGATGGGTGGCGAAGCCGCCCCAAACCCGGCTAACAAGGTGGATCAGGTTTGCTCCATCAGCCGGTTTACGACTGCTTCGCAGCCGATCGGGGATAAATCCCCTCACCACAGTTTTCATTCGGTGCACATTCAATGTGATGCCAGCGTAAAAACCTTTTTGACAGCATCACATTTCAACAGGTTAGAATCGCTGGCACGCAGACTGCATGGTCAGTTTGTGCCCGTCTTTACGCTTCTGGAGTACTGCCTTTGAATGCGACGACCATCAACAGCCTGTTCTTGATCGGCGCGTTGCTGGTAGGTGCGAGCATTCTTGTCAGCTCACTGTCCTCCCGTCTCGGCATCCCCATTCTGGTGATCATCCTCGCGGTCGGCATGACCGCCGGGGTCGATGGCGGCGGGATCATTTTCGATAACTACCCGACGGCTTATCTGGTCGGCAACCTCGCACTGGCGGTGATCCTCCTCGACGGTGGCTTGCGCACCCGGGTTTCGAGTTTCCGCGTGGCCCTGTGGCCGGCGCTGTCGCTGGCGACGGTCGGGGTCTTGATTACCACCGGTCTGACCGGCATGGCCGCCGCGTGGCTGTTCGACCTGAACCTGATTCAGGGCCTGCTGATCGGTGCCATCGTCGGTTCGACTGACGCCGCTGCGGTGTTCTCGCTGCTCGGCGGCAAGGGCCTCAACGAACGGGTGACCGCCAGCCTGGAAATCGAATCCGGCAGCAACGACCCGATGGCGGTGTTCCTCACCGTGACCCTGATCGACATGCTCGCCAGCGGCCAGACCGGCCTGCACTGGAGCCTGCTGACGCACCTGATCCGCGAATTCGGCATCGGCGGCGTGATCGGCCTCGGCGGTGGCTGGCTGATGCTGCAACTGGTTAACCGGATCAACCTCGCCACCGGCCTGTACCCGATTCTGGTGATCGCCGGCGGTCTGGTGGTGTTCGCCCTGACCAACGCCCTGCACGGCAGCGGCTTCCTCGCGGTGTACCTGTGCGGTCTGGTGATCGGCAACCGCCCGGTGCGCAGCCGTCACGGCATCCTGCATATGCTCGACGGCATGGCCTGGCTGGCGCAGATCGGCATGTTCCTCGTGCTGGGGCTGCTGGTCACTCCGCATGATTTGCTGCCGATCGCCCTGCCCGCCCTCGGTCTGGCGCTGTGGATGATTCTGTTCGCCCGGCCGCTGTCGGTGATCGTCGGCCTGCTGCCGTTCAAGGCGTTCCATGGTCGCGAGAAAGCGTTTATTTCCTGGGTCGGTCTGCGCGGCGCGGTACCGATCATTCTCGCAGTGTTCCCGTTGATGGCCGGGCTGCCGAATGCGCAGCTGTACTTCAACCTCGCGTTCTTCATCGTGCTGGTGTCGCTGCTGGTGCAGGGCACAAGCCTGCCGTGGGTCGCCAGACTGCTCAAGGTGACAGTGCCGCCGGAGCCGGCCCCGATCTCGCGATCGGCGCTGGAGGTGCACATCACCAGCGAGTGGGAGCTGTTCGTTTACAAACTCGGCACCGAGAAATGGTGCATCGGTTCGCCCCTGCGTGAGCTGAAAATGCCCGAAGGGACACGTATCGCCGCGCTGTTTCGTGGCCAGCAACTGCTCCATCCGTCGGGTAGTACGGTGCTGGAAGTCGATGATTTGCTGTGTGTTATCGGCCATGAACACAACCTGCCGGCCCTCGGCAAACTGTTCAGCCAGGCGCCGCAACGCGGCCTCGACCTGCGCTTCTTCGGTGACTTCGTCCTCGAAGGAGACGCCCAGTTTAAAGCGGTTGCAGCGCTTTACGGGTTGTCGGCCGAGGGCATTGATCCGGACATGACCCTGGGCGCGTTCATTGCCCAGAAGGTTGGCGGCGCGCCGATCGTAGGCGACCAGGTGGAGTGGAACAACACCCACTGGACGGTCGCGGTCATGGACGGGAACAAGATCGGCAAAGTGGGCGTCAGATTCCCGGAAGGAAGTCGCCCGGGTCCCGGTCTCTTCCTCTAAACTGCGTCCACTCTCACTTGCTTGACCGGTCTCTATGCCTACCCTGCGCTCTTTCTTTTTCGCGGCCCTGCTGGGCCTGAGTCTTTCCGTCGGCCCGCTGTATGCCGCTGAACCGCCGTCCAGCGAAGCCGTGCAGGCCAGCCTGGACAAACTGGCCGACAGCAAACTGCCGGATGCCGACAAAAAGACCCTGCAAACGGTCCTGCAAACCACGCTCAACCAGCTCAACAGCCGGCGTGATTACGAGCAGAAGCTGATCGACCTCAAGCAGCAACTGGCCTCCGCCCCGCGGCAGACCATCGAGAACACCCGTGAACTCACGCGCCTCAAGGCCACGGCAGTGGTGCCGGTGGCGCAGCGTTTCAGCAAAGAGTCGATCCAGCAGCTGGAGCAGATCCTCACCGATCGCTCGACCCAGCAAAGTGACCTGCAAAAAGCCCTGGCCGATGCCAACAGCCTGATCATCACCGCCCAGACTCGCCCAGAGCGTGCGCAGGCAGAAATCTCTGCCAGCCAGACGCGCATCCAGCAGATCAACAACATCCTCAAGTCCGGCAAGGACAGCGGCAAGACCGTCAGTGCCGAACAACGCGATCAATTGAACGCCGAGCTCGCCGCGTTGAACGCACTGATCCCGCTGCGTCGCCAGGAACTGGCCGGCAACAGCCAGTTGCAGGATCTGGGCAACAGCCAGCACGACCTGCTCACGGAAAAGTCCGACCGACTCGATCGCGAGATCCAGGAACTGCAGACGCTGATCAACCAGAAGCGCCTGGCACAGTCGCAGGAAACCGTCACCCAGCAATCGATCGAGGCACAGAAGGCCGGCGGCAGCAGCCTGCTCGCCACTGAAAGCGCCGCCAACCTCAAACTTTCCGATTACCTGCTCAAAAGCACCGACCGCCTCAACGAAGTCACCCAACAGAACCTGCAGACCAAACAGCAACTCGACAGCCTGACCCAGAGCGACTCCGCCCTCGACGAGCAGATCAACGTGCTCAAGGGCAGCCTGCTGCTGTCGAAGATTCTCTATAAGCAGAAGCAGGCGTTGCCGCGGCTCAAGGTCGACCGCGATCTGGCGGACCAGATCGCCGACATTCGCCTGTATCAGTTCGAAGTCAGTCAGCAGCGCGAACTGCTGAGCAACCCGGCGACCTACGTCGACAACCTGCTTTCCACCCAGCCACCGGAACAAGTCACCCCGCAACTGCGCAAGAGCCTGATGGAACTGGCCAACACCCGCGCCGATCTGCTGGAACGTCTGAACCGCGAGCTGAGCGCGGTGCTCAACGAATCGATCACCCTGCAACTCAACCAGAAACAACTGCTGAGCACCGCGCAGAGCCTGCGTGCGACCCTCGACGAGCAGATGTTCTGGATCCCCAGCAACAAGCCACTGGACACGGAATGGCTACGCGGTGTGCCGGAGCGGCTCAAGCGGCAGATCGATACCCTGCCGCTGGCCTCAAGCCTGAGCGAGCTGACCGACGGCCTGACCCAGCGTCCGCTGCTGTTTCTGCCGCTGGCCCTGCTGATCGGCGCTCTGCTGTGGCGGCGCAAGGCGCTGTATGCGCGGCTGAACAAGGTTCACCAGGACATCGGTCACTTCAAGCGTGACAGCCAGTGGCATACCCCGCAGGCGATCCTGATCAACATTCTGCTGGCGATGCCGGTGGCCCTTGGCCTGGCGCTGTGCGGGCTGGCCCTGCAGATCGACGCCCGCGGGCAGAACGCCAACATGGGCGCGGCGCTGCTGCAAATGGGTCAGGCGTGGCTGGTGTTCTACACCGCTTACCGAATTCTCTCGCCAGGCGGTGTGGCCGAGTTGCATTTCCGCTGGGACAAGCCGCAGGTCGAGTTCCTGCAGGGCTGGATCCGCCGCCTCGGGCTGGTGGTGATGGCGCTGGTGACCGTGGTGGCGGTGGCCGAGCTGCAACCGGCGGCGCTGGCCGACGACGTCATCGGCATGCCGGTGGTGCTGACCTGCTACGCGCTGATGGCGTGGCTGCTCAGCCGCCTGTTGATCAGCAGCCCGGCCCACGAAAACACCTCGCTGTTCCGCAAGGCCGTGGGCGTGATGTTCACTCTGTTGCCAATCGCCCTGTTCGTCGCGGTGTGCTTCGGCTACTACTACACCGCGCTGAAACTCAGCGACCGGTTGATCAACACCCTGTACCTGCTGATGTTCTGGCTGGTGATCGAAGCCACGTTCGTGCGCGGTCTGGCGGTCGCTGCACGCCGCCTGGCCTATCAGCGCGCCCTGGCCAAACGTCAGGCGGCCAAGGAGGCCGGCGACGGCGAAGCGGTGATCGAAGAGCCGACCCTGGACATCGAGAAGGTCAACGAACAGTCCCTGCGCCTGATCCGTCTGGCGCTGCTCGGTGGCTTCATCGCCGCGCTGTACTGGGTCTGGGCTGACCTGATCTCGGTGTTCTCGTACCTCGACAACATCACCCTCTACGAATACACCAGCGGCACCGGCGCCAACATGAGCATGGTGCCGATCAGCATCGGCGACATGCTCGGCGCGCTGATCATCATCGGCATCACCTTCGCCCTGGCGCGCAACCTGCCGGGTCTGCTCGAAGTGTTCGTGCTGTCGAAACTCAATCTGGCGCAGGGCAGCGCCTATGCGACCACGACGCTGCTGTCCTACGTGATCGCCGGCGTCGGTTTCGTTTCCACGCTGTCGACCCTCGGCGTCAGCTGGGACAAGTTGCAGTGGCTGGTGGCGGCGCTGTCGGTCGGCCTCGGTTTCGGTATGCAGGAGATCTTCGCCAACTTCATCTCCGGCATCATGATCCTGTTCGAACGCCCGGTGCGGATCGGTGACACCATCACCATCGGCAACCTGTCGGGCACCGTGAGCAAGATCCGCATCCGCGCCACCACCATCACCGATTTCGACCGCAAGGACATCATTGTCCCGAACAAGACGTTCATTACCGGGCAACTGATCAACTGGTCGCTGACCGACACCATTACCCGCGTCACACTGAAACTCGGTGTGGATTACGGCTCCGACCTGGATCTGGTCAAGGAACTGCTGCTCAAGGCCGCCCGGGAAAACCCGCGCGTCCTCAAGGAACCCGAGCCGCATGTGTACTTCCTCAACTTCGGCGAAAGCACCCTCGATCACGAACTGCGCATGCACGTGCGTGACCTCGGTGACCGCAACCCGGTGATCGATGAAGTGAACCGCTTCATCAACCGCGAATTCAAGAAGCAGCACATCAACATCTCGTTCCGCCAGATGGAGGTGTACCTGAAAAACCTTCATGGTCAGGAATACAAGCTGGTACCCATCGAAGACGAGAACAAAACCATCGTCCCGATCGGCGCGGAGCAAAAGCCGCTGCAAGAGCCGCCGCCGGCCAAACTCGACTAACCGGTCTGATCCCAGCAGAATGCTCGGACATTCTGCTGGAGCCGGCCCTTGAAAGCCCTCGACGAACTGACCTTCGACAATCGCTTCGCCCGCCTCGGCGACGCGTTCTCCGCCCATGTGCTGCCCGAGCCGATCGACAACCCGCGTCTGGTCGTCGCCAGCCCGGCGGCGCTGGCCCTGCTCGATATCGAGCCGACGACGGCGGACACTCAGGAATTTGCCGAACTGTTCGGCGGCCACAAGCTGTGGGCCGATGCCGAGCCGCGGGCGATGGTCTATTCCGGGCACCAGTTTGGCGGCTACACGCCACAACTGGGCGATGGTCGCGGGCTGTTGCTCGGCGAGGTGTATAACCAGGCCGGCGAACATTGGGATCTGCATCTGAAGGGCGCCGGGCAGACGCCGTTTTCGCGCATGGGCGATGGTCGGGCGGTGCTGCGTTCATCGATCCGTGAATTTCTCGCTTCCGAAGCGCTGCACGCGCTGAACATCCCGTCTTCACGCGCGGCCTGCGTGATCGGCTCCGACACTCCGGTATGGCGTGAAAAGCAGGAACGCGCGGCGATGGTGTTGCGTCTGGCGCCGAGCCACATCCGCTTCGGCCACTTCGAATACTTCTACTACACCAAGCGTCCCGAGCAGCAGAAGCAGCTCGGCGAGCATGTATTGGCGATGCACTATCCCGAATGCCTGGAGCAGCCGGAACCGTATCTGGCAATGTTCCGCGAGATCGTCGAGCGCAATGCCGAACTGATCGCCAAGTGGCAGGCCTACGGCTTCTGTCACGGGGTGATGAACACCGACAACATGTCGATTCTCGGCATCACCTTCGACTTCGGCCCGTTCGCCTTCCTCGACGATTTCGATGCCCACTTCATCTGCAACCATTCCGATGATCAGGGTCGCTACTCGTTCAGCAATCAAGTGCCGATCGGCCAGTGGAACCTCAGCGCCCTGGCCCAGGCGTTGACGCCGTTCATCAGCGTCGAAGCCCTGCGCGAAACCCTCGGTTTGTACCTGCCGCTGTTTCAGGCGCATTACCTCGACCTGATGCGCCGCCGCCTCGGCTTCACCAGCGCCGAAGATGACGACCAGAAATTGCTCGAAGACCTGCTGCAGCTGATGCAGAACAGCGGCGTCGACTACACCTTGTTTTTCCGCCGCCTCGGCGAAGATTCAGCAGAACAGGCTGTCGCCCAATTGCGCGATGACTTCGTCGACATCAAAGGCTTCGACGCCTGGGGCGAGCGCTACGTGGCACGGGTTGCCCGCGATGGTGACAGCGATCAGGCACAACGCCGTACGCGGATGCACGCGGTCAATCCGCTGTACATCCTGCGCAACTACCTGGCGCAAAAGGCCATCGATGCCGCCGAACAAGGCGACTACTCCGAGGTGCGCCGGCTGCATGCGGTGTTGAGCAAACCGTTCGACGAACAGCCGGGAATGGAAGGTTATGCCGAACGGCCGCCGGAGTGGGGCAAGCATCTGGAGATCAGTTGTTCGTCTTGAGGCAGCCTAGATGAATACGTCTACAGGCACCTTGAAGTAGTCGGCCAGCCAGCGAACTTGCCGCAAGTTCAACTTGCGCTTGCCGTTCAGAATTTCCGAAACAACGGATTGAGTACCCACACCCGGCAGGTCGCTCTGAGTCAGTCCATGTTCGCGCATCAGGTAGCCGAGGACCTCTTCGCCGCTCGCCTCGGCCATCGGATGGTGTGTGCGATCCCACTCCCCAATCCAGTCACTGATGATGTCCACCAGACTCGCGAGTGGGTGCGAGCCATCATCACCGGTTATCTCAAGGATCTCGTCAACGGCCTGAACCAAGGCGTCGTAATCCTCTTCATTTTTCGGTTTGCGCAGCAACGGAGAGACAAACTCCCAGTGCTCGGCAACTGTCTTGATCAAACTACTCATACCTTTCCCTCCTTCCATTTGCCCCGATCGTATTCGCGGTGGTCGAGCACATGCTTGATGTAGAGCCTTTGTGACCGATAACTGACAAAAGCAATTAGCCTCAGTTTGTTGCCACCAATGTCGAAAACGTGGAGATCACCCACCTTGTCAGTGGCAGGAAATATCGACTTCATTGCCGCGAAGTCCTTTGGATAACTCCTGCTTGCCAGACGAAACCATTGCGCTAGCGCACTTGCTGCCTGTGGCCACTGCTCCTTGGCCTCTCGAATGGGTTTTTCACTGAACACATGCATGCAACATCCTTATCGCATTCTGCTATGGGGAGTTAATCACAAAACAAAATTATCGCAACTTGCGATACATCCAGGCAGACCAACGGTCTGCCTCGGTACGACTCAGCCTAGATCCAACATTGAAATCCGCATGATTGAAAATATGAGCAAACGTCTCCAACTAGGGTTTATCGCCCTTCACTGGACCTCGTTCATGACCACCCCATTGCTGATCCCCTGCCCCGCCTGCAACGGCCTCAACCGCATCCCCGCCGAACGTCTCGCCGACCAGCCAAAATGCGGGCGCTGCAAGTCCGAGGTGCTACTGAGCAAGCCGTTCGAACTCAAGCAAGGTGACTACGCCAGCCAGATCAAGGGTGATCTGCCGTTGTTAGTGGATGTGTGGGCGGACTGGTGCGGGCCGTGCAAATCGTTCGCGCCGGTATTCGAGCAGGCGGCGGCGCAGTTGGCGGGCAAGTGCCGGTTGGCCAAGCTCGACAGCGAAGCCAATCAGCAGTTGTCGGCGCAGTTGGGGATTCGTTCGATTCCGAGTTTGATTCTGTTCAAGAACGGCCGGGAAGTGGCGCGTCAGAGCGGGGCGTTTCCGTTGCCGCAGTTGCTGGCGTGGCTGCGTAGCCAGGGCATCTGACCCTCCACAGGACCCCATGTGGGAGCGAGCCCGCTCGCGAAGGCGCCCGTTCAGTCAACAGAGATGTTGAACGTGCTGGCCGCTTCGCGAGCAGGCTCGCTCCCACAGGAAAATCAGTGGTCTTCGAGCAGGTTGTGCAGCTCAACGAACTGCTGCGTCAGTTTGTGCCGTGGGTCGAGGTGGATCAGCGGGGTGCTGGCCTGGTGCGACTCGCGCATGCGCACCGAGCTGTTCAGATACACCGGCAGCACCGGCAAGCCCTCGGCAATCAACTCATCGAGAATCTGCTGCGGCAGACTGGCCCGGGCCTGGAACTGGTTGACCACGATGCCTTCGACTTCCAGGCCGTCGTTGTGGTCCTCCTTCAACTCTTCGATCTCCGCCAGCAGCCCGTACAGCGCCTGACGCGAGAAGCTGTCGCAATCGAAGGGAATCAATACCCGATCGGCAGCGATCAGCGCCGAAACCGCATAGAAGTTCAGCGCTGGCGGCGTATCGAGATAAATCCGATCGTATTCGCCGTCCAGCTCATCGAGTAATTTGCGCAGCTTGTTGATCTTGTGCTTGGCCTCAAGCTTGGGCTGCAGATCGGCCAGTTCAGCCGTGGCGGTGATGATGTGCAGGTTGTCGAACGGGGTTTCGTAGATGTCGGCCTGGTTTTTCTTCGAAAACGGCCCGGAAGACAGGGTCTGTTTGAAGAAGTCGGCAATGCCCATCGGTATGTCATCGCCAGTGAGCCCGGTCAGATACTGAGTGGAGTTGGCCTGGGCATCGAGGTCGACCAACAGCGTGCGATAGCCCTCGCTGGCACTCACTGCCGCCAGATTGCAGGCAATGCTGGATTTGCCCACACCACCTTTCTGATTGAACACCACGCGCCGCATGACAAAACCTCCGTGTATCAAAGAATGACCGAGTGTAGTTGCCTGTGCGTACGCTTCGCTACCTTCAACGACGCGGACTACAGAGTCAGGTGCAGAAATCAGCGGGCACAGAGGGCAAAAACCTGCCGTGTGCGCTGACAGGCCCGACAGACAAATCCGGCACGATCCGGATAATGGCCAAGTGACAGTTTTTCTGCGGACCACTCGGTACATTTTGCTGCGCAAAACGTAACCAACATTTGCTACACACTCGTCGCACCGGGATAATGCGCGCCACCCGGCGCCAAGCGCCACATCAGGTCAGCCGCGGCTTTGGCGACTCAAAGCGTCATAAAAAGCCCGCAGGGGCAGGATGAACATCCGTGATCAACTTCAACATCGCCCAATGGCGCGCATGGGCCCCGGGGCTCGACAGCGTGGACGCGTGGCAGGCCTGGAGCCGACAACCGGTCGTACTCCCGGACAGCGATGCCGCGCCCGATGTGTCGTTTCTGCCCGCCATGCAGCGCCGGCGCCTCAGCCGTCTGGCGCGCATGGCGTTCAGTGTCGGCTGGCCACTGGCCGACGGACGGGAAAACCTGCCGCTGGTGTTTGTTTCACGACACGGCGAAACCCCGCGCACCTTCGAGATCCTCAGTGACCTGGCCAAGGACGAGCCGTTGTCGCCGACGCAGTTCAGCCTGTCGGTGCACAACGCGATCATCGGTCTGTGGTCGATCATGCGCGGCGAAACCAGCGAAATGACGGCCCTTGCGGCAGCGGGCGATGGCCTGGAACATGGCATTCTCGAAGCGGCCGCCCTGCTCGATGAAGGCGCTCCGGCGGTGCTGCTGATCATCACCGAAGAACAGCCGCCCCAAGCCTATTCGCAGTGGATCGACGACGTGCCGTTCCCTTACGCGGTCGGTTTGCTGCTCACCCCCGGTACCGACTGGCGGCTGACCTTGAACAGCGGCCAGGAAGCAGTGTCCAAAGCGCACTGGCCACACGCACTGAACCTGTTGCGAACCCTGCTCGGTCAGCAAACCCATTGCCAACATGCCTGGAAAAATCGTGTATGGACCTGGCAACGCAACCCGTGACCGAGAAAAACCGCGACGCCTACTACTGGCGCCTCCTGGCCACCGCCGCAAGTTTCGCGCTGTTCGGGCTGGGCGGGTTGTGCTTGCGCCTGCTGGTGTTTCCGCTGCTCGGTTGCCTGCCCGGCGATGCCTTGAAACATCGTCAGCGCGCACGGCAGACCGTCAGTCGGCTGTTCTGGTTTTTCGTCCGTTTCATGGCCCGCACCGGCGTGCTGACGTATGACATTCAAGGGGCGGAACGTCTCGGTCGCCCGGGGCAAATGATCATCGCCAACCACCCGTCGCTGATCGACGTGGTGTTCCTGATCGGCCTCGTGCGTCAAGCCAATTGCGTGGTGAAGAAAAGCCTCTGGGAAAACCCGTTCACCCGTGGCCCGCTGCGCCGCACCGAATACATCAGCAATGACGGCAGCATGGACATGCTCGACGCCGCCGCCGAGTCCCTGCAAAACGGCCAGACCCTGATCATTTTCCCCGAAGGCACGCGCACTCAGCCCGGTCAGGCGCCAGCCTTTCATCGGGGGGCGGCGGCGATTGCCCTGCGCGGTGCGAAAATCCTTACGCCAGTGGTCATCAAGGTCAATCCGACCACCTTGACCAAGGCCGAACCCTGGTATCGGATCCCCCACCGCCGCGTGCACTTCAGTTTTCGTGTCGGGGCCGATATAGACCCACAGACTTTCGCCACGCAAGGCCCCGCACCGCAGGCCTCGCGCAAGCTCAACGATTATTTGCACTCTTACTTTATTAAGGAGCTCGCCGAAGATGAGCGATCTGAATAACCCTAGCCTGGTGCGCGACATCAAACGGCTGATCATCGATGCCCTGGGCCTCGAAGACATCAGCGTCGACGATATCGGTGACGAACAGACGCTGTTCGGCGAAGGGCTGGGCCTGGATTCGGTCGACGCGCTGGAACTGGGTCTGGCGATCCAGAAAAAATACGGCATCAAGATCGACGCCGACGCCAAAGACACCCGTAACCACTTCACCAACGTGGCGAGCCTTGCGGCATTCGTCACGGCAAAACAGGCAGCTTGAGACCGGACCATGCAAACTCGTGACGACATTTTCAACACCCTGCGCGATGCCTTGGTCGAGCTGTTCGAACTGGATCCGGGGCGCATCAGCCTGGAGTCCAACCTGTATCAGGATCTGGAGATCGACAGCATCGACGCGGTCGATCTGATCGATCACATCAAACGCCAGACCGGCAAGAAAATCGCCGCCGAAGAATTCAAGTCGGTGCGCACCGTCGGCGACGTGGTCGAGGCGGTCTACCGTCTGGTTCAACCGGCCGCATGAGCCGATTGATCGGCCTCGGCCTGCTGCTGGCGGGGCTGCTGTACCCCTTTGCGGTGTATTTCGGCATGGAGCACTTCGCCCCGTGGCAGTTCGGGCTGCTGCTGGGTAGCCTGTGGCTGGCGCGCGCCCTGACTGGCGAGCGCAAGCCAGGCAGTCTGTGGATGGCCTGCGTGGCGATCGTGTTCTGCCTGCTGCTGGCGCTGTTTGACAGTCCGCTGTTGCTGCGCTGGTACCCGGTGCTGATCAGCGGCTTCATGCTGGTGCTGTTCAGCCTGAGTCTGAAATGGGGCCCGCCGATGGTCGAGCGCCTGGCGCGACTGCGCGAGCCGCAACTGCCGCCCGAGGCGATCCGCTACACCCGTCAGGTCACCGTGGCCTGGAGCGTGTTTTTCTTCTGCAACGGTTTGTGCGCCGCGCTCCTGACCCTGTGGGCACCGCTGCATTGGTGGATGTTGTACACCGGCCTGATCTCCTACGGATTGATCGGCCTGATGTTTGCCATTGAATGGCTGATACGACAACGGGTAAGAGGCCGTAAATGAACTGGATAAAACTTGAGCAACTGTTGCTCAAGGCCCTGCCGGGACGAGCGATCACCGACACCCCGGCCCTCGACCATGCGCAACTGCGCGAGCAGGCGCTGCGCGTTGCCGCCGGCCTGCAGGCACGCGGCGTGCAGCACATGGCGGTGCATCTGGAGGATGCCGCCGACCTCGCCATCGCCCTGCTCGGGGCCTGGCGCGCCGGCGTCAGCGTCCTGTTGCCCGCGGACCTGCAAGCGCAGACCCGCCAGCGCTGGTCGAGCGAAGTCGATCTGTGGCTAAGCGATCACTCCGATGATTCACACCTGAGCGATCTGTTGCAGCCTGCCCTGCCCGGCGCCGAACTGGATCTCGACCAGTGCCGCCTGAGCCTGTGCACCTCCGGCTCCAGCGGTGAGCCCAAGCGCATCGACAAGACCCTGCGCCAACTGGCCAACGAGGTCGAAGCCCTGGAGCAGCTGTGGGGGGCGGATCTGGGTGAAGCCTGGATCATCGGCAGTGTCGCCACTCAGCACATCTACGGCTTGTTGTTCCGCGTGCTGTGGCCGCTGTGCGCGGGACGGCCGTTCGTGCGCAGGCAACTGGCGTTCCCGGAAGATCTGCAACGCGCCAGCCGCGAGCATCCGGCCTTCGCCTGGGTCGGCAGCCCGGCGCTGCTCAAGCGCATGGGCGACAACCTCGACTGGCCGGCACTGAGTGCCGTGCGCCGGGTGTTTTCTTCCGGCGGCGCATTACCCGCAGACGCGGCGCAAAGCCTGCAGCAACGCTTGCAACAGTGGCCGACCGAAATCCTCGGCAGCTCGGAAACCGGCGGCATCGCCTGGCGCCAAGGCGCCAGCCTGTGGCAGCCCTTCGCCGGGGTTGAACTGAGCCAGGACAGCGACGGCGCCCTGCTGATCGCTTCCCCCTATTTGCCGGCGGGGCATGTCGAACACACCGCCGACGCTGCGTGCATCGCTGCCGACGGGCGTTTCGAACTGCTCGGGCGGCTGGACCGTATCGTCAAACTCGAAGAGAAGCGCATTTCCCTGCCGATGCTGGAACAGGCACTGGGCGCCCATGACTGGGTCGCCGAAGCACGGCTGGGCGTGGTTCAGGAAAACCGCGCAGTACTCGGCGCCTTGCTGGTGCTCAGCGACGCCGGCCTGTTTGCCTTGCGTGAACACGGCCGCCGCAGCCTGACCGAAGCCCTGCGCAAGCACCTGAGCCAGCATTGCGAAGCGCTGGCCTTGCCCCGGCGCTGGCGTCTGGTGCGGCAACTGCCGCTGAACAGCCAGGGCAAACTGCCCCAGGCCGACATCGAAGCACTGTTGCTGGCGCCACGGCCGAAAGCGCCAGAAGTGCTGGAGCAAGTCGAAACCGACAGCGAGTGGAGCCTGCAATTGAGTGTTCCACCGGATCTGGCCTACTTCAGCGGCCACTTCCCCAAAGCCCCGGTGCTGCCCGGCGTGGTGCAGGTCGAATGGGCACTGAACCTCGGCCGACAACTGCTGAACCTGCCCGGCAAATTTGCCGGCATGGAAGTGCTGAAATTCCAGCAACTGGTGCGCCCGGGCGATGAAGTCCAGCTGCATCTGCGTTTCGATCCCGAGCGCGGCAAGCTGTATTTCGCCTACCGCAATGACACCGCGACCTGCTCCAGCGGACGCATCCTGCTAGGAGCCGCCGATGCATAACCCTTGCGCCGTAATTCCGGTCTACAACCATGAAACCGCGATCGGCACCGTGGTCGACGCCCTGCTCGCCCAGGACCTGCCGTGCATTCTGGTGGACGACGCGAGCACCCCGTCGTGCGCGCGCGTGCTGGATGCGCTGGCCGAGCGTGATCAGGTGCATCTGGTGCGCCTGACCCTCAATCAGGGCAAGGGCGGCGCGGTGATGACCGGCCTGCGCGAAGCGGCGCGTCTGGGCTTCACCCATGCCCTGCAAGTGGACGCCGATGGCCAGCACGACCTGCACGACGTCGCGCGTTTCGTCGCGGAATCCCGCGCCCACCCGGACGCGATGATCTGCGGTTATCCGCTGTTCGACGAGAGCGTGCCCAAGGGCCGCTTGTACGCGCGTTATCTGACTCATGTGATGGTCTGGATCAACACGCTGTCGCTGCAGATCCGCGATTCGATGTGCGGCTTTCGCGTCTACCCGCTGACTCCGACGCTGGCGCTGATCGACTCGGCGCGGGTCGGCAAGCGCATGGATTTCGACTCCGACATCCTCGTGCGCCTGGCGTGGCGCAACCAGCCGATGCGCTGGCTACAGACCAGCGTGCATTACCCGCTGGACGGCGTCTCGCACTTCCGCCTGTTCCTCGACAACGCGCTGATTTCCAGCATGCATACCCGGTTGTTCTTCGGCATGCTGCTGCGCCTGCCCGTCATCCTCTGGCGACGGTGGCGCACATGAGCGTCGAAACCGACAAGAAGCACTGGGCCGACCGAGAAGAGCGCGGCAGCTTCCTGCTGATGAAATTCACCGCAGTCGCCGCTAAAGTGCTTGGCCGACGCCTGCTCAGTCCGCTGCTGTACGGCATCGTCCTGTACTTCTTCCTGTTCGGCCGTACCGCGCGCAACAGTGCCTGGCAATACCAGCAACGGCTGGCCGACTGGAGCAACCGCGCCGAATTGCGCCCGAGTTACTGGCGCGTGTTCCGCCAGTTCATGGCGTTCGCCGATTCGCTGCTCGACAAGCTCGACGTGTGGAACGGCAAGCTGCGCATCGAGCAAATCGAAATCATCGACCCGGCACTGCTGCGCAATCAGCTGCGCGGCAGTCGCGGGCAACTGCTGGTCGGCGCGCATCTGGGCAACCTCGAAGTGTGCCGCGCACTGGCCGAGATTGGCGAAAAGGTCACCATGAACGTGTTGGTACACACCAAGCACGCCGAACAGTTCAACCGCTTGCTGGGCGAGGCCGGCGCGACCAATCTGCGCCTGATTCAGGTCAGCGAACTGGACCCGGTGATCATGCTGCAACTGCACGAACGCCTGGAGCGCGGTGAATGGCTGGCGATTGCCGGCGACCGCGTGCCGTTGCACGGCGGGCGCAGCGTCAGCGTGGATTTTCTCGGCCACCCGGCAGCGTTTCCGCAAGGCCCGTGGTTGCTGGCCGGTTTGCTCAAATGCCCGGTCAACCTGCTGATGTGCCTGAAACAACCGGACGGTCACTATCGCCTGACCCTCGAACCGTTTGCCGACAGCGTGGTGTGGACGCGCCGCGAGCGCGAGCAGGTCATTCATCAGTGGGCCACCCGCTACGCGCAGCGCCTGAGTCACTATTGCCTCCAAGCCCCGCACCAATGGTTCAACTTTTACCCTTTCTGGAAGACCGATGACGACGCCAACCCATGAGCCGGTAACCTTCGGCGAACGCCCTTTGCGCATCGAAGACGTGCTGGCCCTGGCCAACCGTCAGGCGCCCGTGCAGTTGCAGAGCGACGCCGCTTACCGTGAGCGCATCGCCAAAGGCGCGCGGTTTCTCGATTCGCTGCTGGACAAGGAAGGCGTGATCTACGGCGTGACCACCGGTTACGGCGATTCCTGCGTGGTCGCGGTGCCGCTGCATCACGTCGAGGCACTGCCGCGTCATCTCTACACCTTCCACGGTTGCGGCCTCGGCAAACTGCTCGACCCGCAAGCCACCCGCGCCGTGCTGGCGGCGCGCTTGCAGTCGCTGTGCCACGGCGTGTCCGGCGTGCGCATCGAACTGCTGGAGCGCCTGCACGCCTTCCTTGAGCACGACATCCTGCCGCTGATCCCCGAAGAAGGTTCGGTGGGTGCCAGCGGTGATCTGACACCGCTGTCCTACGTCGCCGCGACCCTGTCCGGCGAGCGCGAAGTGTGGTTCCGTGGCGAGCGTCGCCAGGCTGCCGACGTGCATCGTGAACTCGGCTGGACGCCGCTGGTGCTGCGCCCGAAAGAAGCGCTGGCGTTGATGAACGGCACTGCGGTGATGACCGGACTGGCCTGCCTGGCCTACGCCCGCGCCGACTATCTGCTGCAACTGGCCACGCGCATCACCGCGCTCAACGTGGTCGCGCTGCAAGGCAATCCGGAACACTTCGACGAGCGTCTGTTCGCCGCCAAGCCGCATCCGGGGCAGATGCAGGTCGCCGCGTGGCTGCGCAAGGATCTGGCGATCGACGCGCCGACCGCGCCGCTGCATCGCCTGCAGGATCGCTACTCGCTGCGCTGCGCCCCGCACGTGCTCGGGGTGCTGGCCGACAGCCTGAACTGGCTGCGCTCGTTCATCGAGACCGAACTCAACAGCGCCAACGACAACCCGATCATCGACGCCGAAGCCGAACGCGTGCTGCACGGCGGGCACTTCTACGGCGGGCACATCGCGTTCGCCATGGACAGCCTGAAAAATCTGGTGGCCAACGTCGCCGACCTGCTCGACCGGCAACTCGCGCTGCTGGTCGACGAGCGCTACAACCACGGTTTGCCGAGCAACCTGTCCGGCGCCCCGGCGGAGCGCGCCATGATCAACCACGGCTTCAAGGCCGTGCAGATCGGCACCAGTGCCTGGACCGCCGAAGCGCTGAAAAACACCATGCCGGCCAGCGTGTTCTCGCGCTCCACCGAGTGCCACAACCAGGACAAGGTGAGCATGGGCACCATCGCCGCCCGTGACGCGATCCGCGTGCTGGAGCTGACCGAACAGGTCGCCGCCGCCACGTTGCTCGCGGCCAATCAAGGCGTGTGGTTGCGCGGTCGTGATGAAGACGCGCGTGCGCTGCCACCTTCGCTGGCCGCCATGCACGAAGAGCTGGCCAAGGACTTCCCGCCGGTGATCGAAGACCGTGCACTCGAAGGCGAACTGCGCCTGTGCCTGCAACGCATCGCCGAGCAACACTGGAGGCTGCATGCGTAGCGCCGGAGTGCTGCACGCCGACACGGAAATCCTCGTGCCGTTTTTTGACGTCGACACTATGCACGTGGTCTGGCACGGGCATTACGTCAAATACCTGGAAGTGGCGCGCTGCGCGCTGCTCGACCAGATCGGCCACAACTACACGCAGATGTCCGAGTCCGGTTACGCGTGGCCGATCATCGACCTGCAAATGCGTTATGTGCGCGGCGCGGTGTTCGGCCAGCGCCTGAACGTGCGCGCCAGTCTGGTGGAGTGGGAGAACCGCTTGAAGATCAATTATCTGATCACCGACTTGCAGACCGGCGAACGCCTGACCCGCGCCAGCTCGGTGCAGGTGGCGGTCGAAATAAGCAGCCGCGAAATGCAACTGGCTTCCCCCAAAGTGTTCACCGATGCGGTGCAAAGGATGCTGCGATGAACCTGTTCTGCAAAGGCCTTGGCGCGCTGGCGCTGCTCGCCGTGTCGATGCTGGCAAACGCCTTCGACCTGCAACAGCTGAGCGAACAACTGGCGAAACCGGACGTTATCCACGGCCAGTTCATTCAGGAAAAACACCTGCGCGCCCTGCCTCAGCCGTTGCTCAGCAAGGGCAGCTTCGTGCTGGCGAAAAACCACGGTCTGCTCTGGCTGCTCAAGACCCCGCTGCAACAGGATTACCGCATCACCGCCAACGGCATCGCCCGTCGTGACGGCAACGCTTGGCAGTTGCTGCCGAACAAGAGCGCCGGGGCCGAACAGAACCGTTTGTTCCTCGCCGTGCTGCAAGGTGACAGCAGCGGCTTGCAGCGGGATTTCGAACTGGCCCTGAGCGGCGACGCACAGCAGTGGAAACTCACCCTGACCCCGCGTTCGGTGCTGCTCAAGCAAGTGTTCAATCAGATCAATATCAACGGTGGTGAGCTGGTACAGACCATCGAACTGCTGGAAACCCAGGGCGACAGCACCGTGCTGCGCATGCAGGACAGCATTGCAAACCAGCCGTTGAGCGAAGCGGAGCAACATGACTTTGCCGAGTGAACGCAGGCTGCCGTGGCTGTTCCTGATCCTGCTGCTGGCGGTTGTCGCGCTGGCCGGGTGGCAGTGGCGCGACGGTGCGCCGCTGTCGGCCAACCTCATGGAACTGGTGCCCGGGACCAACCCTGACGCCCTCGAACTGCGCGCCGAACAGCGCATGCAGGAGCCGCTCAATCGGGAAATGCTGGTGCTGGTCGGGCACGCCGATCGCCAGCAAGCGCTGGCCATGGCGCAAACCCTCGGCGAGCAATGGCAAGCCAGCGGTCTGTTCGAAAAGGTCCAGTGGAATCTGCAGGCAGACCTCCCGGCGCTGCGCACGCAACTGCTGCAAGGGCGGCTGGCGATGCTCTCGGCGGATGACCGGCAACTGCTGACCGAGCATCCCGATGCGTTCATTCAGCAACGGGTGCAGGCGCTGTTCGACCCGTTCAACGGTTTCACCTTGGTACCGAGCCAGGACGACTGGCTGGGCCTGACCGGGCGCATCCAGAACAGCCAGCCGAAACACGGTGCGGTGCAACTGGACATCGGCAGCGGCGCACTGGTCGCCGATGCGGACGGAAAAAGCTGGGTGCTGCTGCGCGCGCGCACCACCGGCAATGCCTTCGACATGAACCTGCCGCTGAAAGTCGCCGATCTGTTGCAGCACAGTCGCGAGCAAGCGGCGAAATCCGATGTACAACTGTTGGCCGCCAGCGGTCTGCTGTACGCCGCCAACGGTCAGCAGCAAGCCACCCGCGAAATGACCTGGGTCGGCGGCGGCGCCACCCTCGGTATTCTGCTGTTGCTGCTGTTGGCGTTTCGTCGCTGGCGGGTGCTGATGGCGTTCGTGCCGGTGCTGGTGGGCATGCTGTTCGGCGCGGTGGCCTGCGTCGCGGTGTTCGGCCACATGCATGTGATGACGCTGGTGCTCGGCTCCAGCCTGATCGGCGTGGCGGTGGATTACCCGCTGCACTATCTGTCGAAAAGCTGGAGCCTCAAGCCGTGGCGCAGTTGGCCGGCGCTGCGCCTGACCCTGTCCGGGCTGACGCTGAGCCTGATCACCAGCGCCATCGGTTATCTGGCGCTGGCCTGGACGCCCTTTCCGGCGTTGACGCAAATCGCGGTGTTCTCCGCTGCCGGCTTGCTCGGCGCGTATCTGTCGGCGGTGTGCCTGCTGCCGGCCCTGCTGAAAAACGTTGAGCTGCAACCGGCGCAATGGCCGCTGCGCCTGGCCGAGCGCTTGGTGCAACTGCGCGAAAACCTGCTCGAACACGTACGCACCCCGGTGCTGCTGGCGCTGCTGATCGCCTTCTGCGCTGGCGGTCTGGTGCAGCTGCAAAGCAAAAACGACATTCGCCAATGGGTCGGCGCGCCACAACGCCTGACCGATGAGGCGCAGACCATCGCACGCATCACCGGCTATCAGCCGACCAGCCAGTTCTTTCTGGTGCGCGGGGCCAATCAGCAGGAGTTGCTGGAGCGTCAGGCCGCGCTGAGCGAACGCCTGCAGCAACTGGTCAACCTCGACAAACTGCAAGGCTATCTGGCCCTCGATCAGTTGCTCAGTCCGCCGAGCCAGCAACAGCAGGTTCGCGAAGCGCTGAGCAAACTGCCGCAACACTGGCAGCCATTGCTCGACCTCGGCGTGCCGCTCGCGGCGTTGCAAACCGAGTTGCAGCAGTTGCAGAGTCTGCCTGCCGAAGACATCGACGCGGCACTGGCCGGGCCGTTGGGCGAACCCTACCGCACGCTGTGGCTCGGCCCGACCGCTGACGGCGTAGCGGCGATGACCAGCCTGCAGGGCCTGAACAATCCGTCCCTGCTGCGGGTGCAGGCGCTGGACTTGCCGGGGGTGATGCTGGTCGATCGGCTCGGTGAATTGAACAACGTGTTTGCCGCGACCCAGATCAGCGCCGCCGAACTGAAGCTCGCCTCCTGCGTATTGATTGTGCTGGTGCTGATCGTGCCGTTCGGCTTCGGCGGCGCGTTGCGCATCGTCGCCCTGCCGCTGCTGGCGGCGCTGTGCAGCCTGGCCAGCCTCGGATGGCTCGGCCAGCCGCTGACCCTGTTCAGCCTGTTCGGCCTGCTGCTGGTGACGGCGATCAGCGTCGATTACGCGATCCTGATGCGTGAACAGGTTGGCGGTGCGGCGGTGAGTCTGCTGGGCACCCTGCTGGCGGCGCTGACGACCTGGTTGTCGTTCGGTTTGCTGGCAGTGTCGAGCACGCCGGCGGTGAGCAACTTCGGCCTGGCGGTAAGCCTCGGGCTGGCCTTCAGCTTCATTCTCGCGCCATGGGCCGGACGTCACGCCCACAGCACCAGCGTCGCGGAGCCGGCAGCGTGATGGTCGTCGGCTTCTGGTTCATGGCCCTGGCGCTGTTCGCCGTGGCGACCCGTATCGGTCGGCACTTCGGCCTGATTCCGATCGTCAGCCAGTTGCTGCTGGCCAGCTTCGGTTTGCCGCTGTTGATGTACTTCTGGATTGAGCCGACCTGGCAACTCAACGGCGCCGAACTGATTGCACCAGGGTGGCTGAAAGACCTCTACAGCCTGAGTTTCGCTCTGCTGCTCGGGCACATTCTCAGTGATGTGATCGACCTGCGTCTGGATCGCCAGAGCGTGAAAATCGCCGTGCCGAGTTTTGCCGTGCCATTTGCCTCCGGTCTGGCGGCCGCCGCTTGGTTGCTGCCAGCGCAACCGTGGCTGAACTCGCTGGCGATCGGTCTGGTGTTCGCGATCACGGCGATCCCGGTGCTGTACCTGTACCTGCGCCACATCGACTACCCGCCCGCCGCCACCCGGCGTCTGGTGCAGACCGCAATCCTCATCGACCTGACCTGCTGGACGCTGTTCGGCCTCGCTCAAGGCAGCCTGCATCTGAGCAGTCTGTTGCTGCCGCTGGGACTGGCCTGCGTGCCGCTGCTGTTGCATCTGTTGCGCGTGCGCCGACCGCTGACCTACAGCCTCGGCTTCTTTGCGCTGCTGGTGTTGGCCGAGCACTACAAACTCAACGCGCTGATTTTCGGCATCGGTTATCTGCTGTGCATGGCCTTGCTGAAAGTGCCGTTGGTGCTGCCATTGCCGGCGCGGTGGATGAGCCGCTTGCAGACGTGGATCGCGATCCCGCTGATCCTCACCTTCGGCATCGTGCAGATCGACGTGCACAGCGCCCTGGCCAGCCTTGGCGCGGTGCAATGGGCGGCGCTGCTGCTGTTGCCGATTGCCAGTAAACTGCTCGGCAACTGGCTCGGGCTGGGCTGGGCCGGTGCATCGTTCGAAGGCGCCAGCCGCTGGCGTGAAAGCGTGTTGCTGAATATTCGCGGCCTGAGCGAAATCGTCTTTCTCAACCTGCTGCTGCAACAACAGCTCATCAGTCCGGCGCTGTACTTCGCGCTGATGCTGATGGGCCTGATCGCGACGCTGTTGCCGGCCCTGATCGGCCTGCACCGCGCGCCTACGAAAACCAGCGCCACTGCGCCCGGGAGCTCACGTGCCAATCGTTGAAATGGAATCCCGTCAGGTCGTGATCATTGGCGCGGGCCCCTCCGGGGCCATCGCCGCCGCGTTGCTCAAGCGCCAGGGCCACGATGTGCTGGTGATCGAGCGCCAGCATTTCCCGAGGTTTTCCATCGGCGAAAGCCTGCTCAGCCATTGCCTGGATTTCGTCGAAGAGGCCGGCATGCTCGATGCAGTCAATGCCGCCGGTTTCCAGCGCAAGACCGGTGCCGCCTTCGCCTGGGGCGAGCGCTACAGCGCCTTCGATTTCAGCGACACCTTCACCGCAGGCAAGCCGACCACGTTCCAGGTGCAGCGCGCCGATTTCGACAAGCTGCTGGCTGATCAGGCTGAATTGCAGGGTGCCGAATTCCGTTACGGCGATGCCATCGTCCGCGTCGATTTCGACCGGGCCAAACCGCAGCTTGACGTGCTGCGCGAAGACGGCAGCGAGTACCGCATCGAAGCGGACTTTGTGCTCGACGCCAGCGGTTACGGGCGCGTGCTGTCGCGTTTGCTTGATCTGGAAGCGCCGTCGAATTTCCCGGTGCGCCAGGCAGTATTCACCCACGTTGAAGATCACATCGATAACCCGGCCTTCGACCGCGAGAAGATCCTCGTCACCACCCACCCCGAGCACCGCGACATCTGGTTCTGGACGATCCCGTTCAGCAACGGGCGCTGCTCGGTGGGCGTGGTGGCTGCTGCCGAGCACTTCAAGGGGCGCGACAGCGATCTGGATGCCTGCCTGCGCGGTTTCATCGGCGAAACGCCGAGCCTCGCCGCTGTATTGAACAACGCGGTGTGGGACACCCCGGCGCGTACCCTCGGCGGTTATGCGGCCAATGTGAAAACCCTGCACGGTCCGGGCTTCGCCCTGCTTGGCAACGCGGCGGAATTTCTCGACCCGGTGTTCTCCTCCGGCGTGACCATCGCCATGCGTTCGGCGAGCATGGCCGCCGCTGTCCTGCACCGGCAGTTGCAGGGGGAAATCGTCGATTGGCAGCGCGAGTTCGCCGAGCCGCTCAAACGTGGCGTCGACACCTTCCGCTGCTACGTCGAGGGCTGGTATGCCGGCACCTTTCAGGACGTGATTTTTTATCAAGACAGTCAGGCGGACATTCGCCGAATGATCTGCTCGATCCTCGCCGGCTACGCCTGGGATGAACGCAATCCGTTCGTCAGCGAAGCACGCCGCCGACTGAAGATGATTTCCGAACTCTGTGCAAAGGACGCCCCATGAATTACTTGAGCGACAGCTACGTCGAGGAAACCCGCTTCGGTTTCTGGTTCCTGCGCAGCCACACCTGGCAGCACCATGTGCTGCGCGTGGCGATCAACGATTTACGCGGATTGTTCAGCGATTCGCTGCCGGCCAATCCGGTGCTGCTGGACGCTGGTTGCGGTCAGGGCAAATCGTTCCGCCACCTGCACCAGACCTTCGCCCCACAGCATCTGATCGGCGTCGACGCCGACCCGCACAGCCTGCAATTGAGCGCCGAAGAAGCGGCGCGGCAGGGCTTCGACGTCGAGCTGATCGGCAGCGACTGCGCGACGCTCAATGTGGCCGATGCCAGTGTTGACCTGCTGTTCTGCCACCAGACCTTTCATCATCTGGTCGAGCAGGAAAAAGCCCTCGCCGAGTTCTACCGCGTGCTCAAACCGGGTGGTTATCTGCTGTTCGCCGAGTCCACCGAGGCATACATTGATACTTGGGTGATCCGCTGGCTGTTCCGCCATCCGATGCAGGTGCAAAAGAGCGCGGCGCAGTACCTGGAGATGATTCGCCAGCAGGGTTTCGAGTTTGGCGAGCGCAATGTTTCGTACCCGTATTTGTGGTGGAGCCGGTCGAAGGATTTCGGACTGCTGGAACGGTTCGGATTGCGCCGGCCGAAGCCGTTTGGCGAGCGTGAGGAAACGTTGGTGAACGTTGTCGCCCGCAAGCCATTGCAGGAATCCATCTGATGTACCACTTTCGATCAGCACAGCTAAACCCCTGTGGGAGCTGGCTTGCCAGCGATAGCGGTGTGTCAGTTAACCANAAGCCAGCTCCCACAAGGTTTGCGGTATGGCTGATTTTGGTGGCATTTGCTTTGCTGAGTGGTTGCGCCAGCCAGGCCCCGCTGCCCGCGAGCGACCCGACGCTGCCGTTACCGCTGCAACTGCACATCGAGCGCCAACAGGCCGATCAGCGTCAGGACTGGCTGTTGGTGATCCAGCGCGAAGGCCCCGGCATCCGCTGGTCGATGATGGATCCGCTGGGCATTCCCCAGGCCCGTCAGCAACTGATCGACGGGCGCTGGCAGGCCGACGGGCTGCTGCCGCCCAATCCCGAAGCCCGGGAGCTGTTTGCCGCGCTGCTGTTCGCCCTGACCCCGTCCGGCGAACTGGCGCGCACTTACCCCACCGCGCAGCAGCAGGGCGAGCAACGCACGCTGGCGCCGCGCTGGACGATCCGTTATGCACAACCGTTGAGTTTCCAATTGAATCTGCCCCAAGGCCCGCACTATCGGGTTTCTCCTCTCGGTGAGCCGACGCCATGACTGCCTACCTCAATGCCCTCGGCGTGATCTGCGCGCTGGGCCGCGACAAGCAACAGGTCGCGCAGAACCTGTTTGCCGGTGACTGCTCGGGCATGCGCCGCGAGTCCGGCTGGGTTGCCGAGCGTGAATTGCCCGTGGCGGCGGTGCATGGTGAGCTGGCGCCTGTTCCGGCCGAACTGACCGACCAGCGCAGCCGCAACAATCAACTGCTGCTGGAAGCCGCGCTGCAGATTCGCGAGGACATCGACCGGGCCATCCAGACGTATGGTCGCGAGCGCATCGGCGTGGTGCTCGGCACCAGCACCTCGGGGATCGACGAGGCCAGCCGCGGGCTGGCGCACTACCTTCGCGAGCAGCAGTTCCCTACCGAGTACGACTATCGGCAACAGGAACTCGGCGCGCCGGCGAACTTTCTCGCCGATTGGCTGCAGCTCAGCGGCCCGGCCTACGTGATTTCCACCGCCTGCACGTCCAGTGCGCGGGCGTTGATGAGCGCACAGCGCCTGCTTGATCTGGGCCTGTGCGACGCGGTGCTGTGCGGCGGGGTCGACAGCCTGTGCAAACTGACGCTCAACGGTTTCAGCGCACTGGAAGCGGTGTCCGACCAGCGCTGCAATCCGTTCTCGGCCAACCGTAACGGCATCAACATCGGCGAAGCGGCGGTGCTGTTTCTGATGAGCCAGCAGCGCAGCGACGGCCCGGCCATTGCCCTGCTCGGCAGCGGCGCCAGCTCCGACGCGCACCATATTTCCGCGCCGGAACCGAGCGGTCGCGGCGCCCTGCAAGCCATGCAGAAAGCCTTGAGCCGCGCACAGTTGCAAGCGGCGCACATCAGCTACCTGAACCTGCATGGCACCGCGACCCAGCACAACGATGCGATGGAAAGTCTGGCAGTCGCCACGCTGTTTCCCGACGGCGTGGCCTGCTCGTCGACCAAGCCGATGACCGGTCACACCCTCGGCGCGGCCGGTGCGCTGGAAGCAGCGTTCTGCTGGCTGAGCCTGAGCGCCGACAACCCGCAACAAGCCTTGCCGCCCCACGTCTGGGACGCCCAGCCCGACCCCGACTTGCCGGCGCTGAAGTGGGTGACCGCGAGCGAACGCCTGTCGTCCATTGCACCCCGCTACCTGATGAGCAATTCGTTTGCCTTCGGCGGCAACAACGTCAGCCTGATTATCGGAGACGCTCCATGAATGACTGGCCGCTCGCCGAACTGCTGCCCCACGCTGGCGACATGATCCTGATCGACCGCATCCTCAGCTTCGACGAAGAGCAGATCCACACCCGCCTCACCGTCAAGCCCGACGGTTTGTTCAACCTGCCAGACGGCAGCCTGCCGGCGTGGGTCGGCATCGAGTTGATGGCGCAAAGCGTAGCCGCCTTCGCCGGTTGCCACGCACGGCAGAAGGGCAACCCGGTCGCGCTGGGTTTCCTCCTCGGGACACGTAAATTCGAGTGCAACGTCGAGGCGTTTCCGGCCGGCAGCGAACTGACCATCCACGGCATTCGTTCGCTGGAAGACGACAACGGCATGGGTGTTTTCGAATGCCATATCAACGCCCCCGGCATTGAGGCCAGCGCACGTTTGAACGTGTTCCGCCCGCCGCAGCCCAGCCAATATCTTGAACAAACCAGGGAGTCGAACGATGACTGAATCCGTACTGGTCACCGGCTCCAGCCGTGGTATCGGCCGCGCCATTGCCTTGCGTCTGGCACAGGCCGGGCACGACATCGTCCTGCATTGCCGCAGCGGCGTTGCCGAAGCGCAAGCGGTACAGGCCGAGATCGAAGCGCTGGGCCGTCACGCGCGCATCCTGCAATTCGACGTCGCCGACCGCGAAGCCTGCAAAACCATCCTTGAAGCTGACGTCGAAACCCACGGTGCTTATTACGGCGTGGTGCTTAACGCCGGCCTGACCCGCGATGGCGCTTTTCCGGCGTTGAGCGATGACGATTGGGACGTGGTGCTGCGCACCAACCTCGACGGTTTCTACAACGTCCTGCACCCGGTGATGATGCCGATGATCCGTCGTCGCGCCGCCGGTCGGATCGTCTGCATCACCTCCGTGTCGGGTTTGATCGGCAACCGGGGCCAGGTCAACTACAGCGCCTCCAAGGCCGGGGTGATCGGCGCTGCGAAGGCGTTGGCGATCGAACTGGGCAAGCGCAAAATCACCGTTAACTGCGTCGCACCGGGCCTGATCGACACAGCGATGCTGGATGAAAACGTGCCGGTGGAAGAGCTGATGAAAATGATCCCCGCACAACGCATGGGCACCCCGGAAGAGGTCGCTGCTGCGGTGAATTTCCTGATGTCGGCGGAAGCTTCGTACATCACCCGCCAGGTCCTGGCGGTCAACGGAGGCTTGTGCTGATGAAGCGCGTCGTCGTCACCGGCATGGCCGGCATCACCTCGCTGGGCAGCGACTGGCAGACCATCTCCGGCAACTTCGCGGCCAACCGCAGCGGCATTCGCCGCATGCACGAGTGGGACCGCTTCAGCGAACTCAACACCCGTCTGGCCGGGCCGATCGATGATTTTCTCGTCCCGGCGCACTGGACCCGCAAGCAACTGCGCAGCATGGGCCGGGTGTCACGGCTGGCGGTGGGTGCGGCGGAGCAGGCGCTGGCTGACGCCGGCCTGCTCGGTGACGAATCGATCAAGGACGGGCGCATGGGTGTGGCGTGTGGTTCGTCCACCGGCAGCACCGACGAGATCAAGGCCTTCGGCAACATGCTGCTGAACTCGGTCGCCGAGGGGCTCAACGCCAACTCCTACGTGCGGATGATGCCGCACACCACCGCGGCCAATATCAGCATTTTCTTCGGCCTCACCGGACGCCTGATCCCGACGTCCAGCGCCTGCACCAGCGGCAGTCAGGGCATTGGCTACGCGTATGAAGCGATCAAGTTCGGACGGCTGCCGCTGATGCTCGCCGGCGGTGCCGAAGAGCTGTGCCCGACCGAAGCCATGGTCTTCGACGCGCTGTACGCCACCAGCCTGAAAAACGACGCGCCACAGACCAGCCCACGTCCATACGACAAGGGCCGCGACGGTCTGGTGATCGGCGAAGGCGGCGGCATGCTGGTGCTCGAAGAGCTGGAGCATGCGCTGGCTCGCGGTGCGCGGATCCACGCCGAGATCGTCGGTTTCGGCAGCAACGCCGACGGCCAGCACACCACTCGCCCCGAGCAGATCACCATGCGCCGGGCCATGGAACTGGCGCTGGAAGACGCCGGGCTGACGCCGGATGCCATCGGTTACGTCAATGGACACGGCACGGCTACAGAACAGGGCGACATTGCCGAAACACTGGCAACCAGCAGTCTGTTCGGCGAACACATGCCGATCAGCTCGCAGAAGAGTTTCCTCGGCCACACGCTGGGGGCCTGCGGCGCGCTGGAGTCGTGGTTCAGCATCGAAATGCTCAATCGCGACCTGTATGTGCACACGCTCAACCTCGACGAAGTCGATCCGCACTGCGGCAAGCTCGATTACCTGCGCGGCGAATTCCGCCAGATGCATCACGACTACGTGATGAACAACAATTTCGCTTTTGGTGGCGTCAACACCTCGTTGATTTTCCGCCGCTGGCACTGACCGCAACACGTTTGGAGTGAAGGGAATGACTCAGTTTCACCGCATCGCCGCCCTGCTGGCCCTGGCCTTGGCCTTGGTGCTCGGCGGTTGCACCAGCAAACCGGTTTACAACGCCAAGGAAGAATTTTCGCCCAACCTCGGTTTCACCCAGGCGCAGATGAGCCGCGCCATCGTCACCGCGCTCAACGACCGCCAGTGGGTGGTGCAGTCGGTTCGCCCGGGCATGATCAAAGCGGCGATCACGGTACGCGGACGCCACCACGCCGAGGTCGACATCCCGTTCAGCCCGACCTCGTTTGAAATCGACTACCGCAGCAGCTACGGCCTCGACGCCAAGGACGGCAAGATCCACGGCAACTACAACCGCTGGGTCAACCGCCTGCGCGACAACGTGCTCAAGGAGTTGTCGATCAACCCGGACATCGAGTTCGTCAACGACCTGGGCATCGTCAAGCAAGGCGCCGACGAGCCGACCTACCTGAGCTTTCGCGAGGGCGTCAAACGCGCCACCGACGCCGGTCTGCTGGACGGCAGCGTGAAGTTCTACCTGGCGGGCGAAACCCTGCCCAAGCAAGTGCGCAAACTCGACACCGTGAGCAGCAGCCGCAAAACCAACGGCTCGAACAAATCCGACACCGACGCCTGCTTCTGGGCGCTGCAATCAGCCCTCGCCACCCTGCAGAACGCCGCGAAAAAAGCCGACGCCAACGCGGTGATCAACATCGCCAGCGTCGACCAGCGCGACCTGTACAAGGACACCGAGAAATTCCAGTGCCGCGCCGGCCTGGTGGTGTCGAGCGTGGCGTTGCGTGGGGATTTGGCACACGTTGATTGATTGACAGTAGAAACGACAAAGGGCGCCTTGCGGCGCCCTTTGCTATTCAGTTCAGCTCAAGTGCTGGCATGTAACTTCAAGCCCAACGCCTTCACCACTTTCAGAATCGTTCCAAACTCAGGATTTCCTTCACCTGACAGTGCACGGTAGAGACTTTCTCGAGACAGCCCGGCGTCACGTGCGACTTGGGTCATGCCTCGCGCTCTCGCAATGGTGCCCAGTGCCTTGGCGATAAAGGCAGGATCATCTCCAGCCTCCTCCATGCAGGCATCCAGATAATTGGCCATGTCCTCTTCTGTCTTGAGGTACTCGGCTGAGTCCCAACGAGTGAATTGTTCGGTCATGGGTTTTGCTCCTGCCAAGACTCCGCGATGAGCCTGGCTTGCTTGATATCTCGGGGTTGGCTGCTCTTGTCTCCACCACAAAGGAGGATGACCACTTGCCGACCTTGTTGCATGAAATAGACTCGATATCCGGGGCCATAGTCAATTCTGACTTCGCTGAGCCCCTCACCGACGGCTTTGACATCACCAAAATTCCCATCGGCCATACGATCAATGCGCACCTGAATACGCATCCTGGCGCGGCTGTCAGCCAGCTTCAAAAGCCAGCTGGAGAATGTTGAACTTCGAATGATCTCAGGCATGACCGAGAGTGTAGCCCTTGAGCTACACATGTACCAGACGGTTTTTTCTGCACCGACGTACGGTGTCTACACTCCATAAATCGTTGAATGCTGACTCGCAAAGTCAAGGAGATGACCATGCAAGTGAAAGCCCTGATCGCCGCCGCACTCCTCGGGTTATTGCCCAGCGCCAGCCACGCCACCAATCTGATGTACATGCCGTTCGAAACTGTGCTCTCGGATGCGATTCGCGCCGGGCGGCTGGATGGCAGTGTGAAGTTTTATCTGGTCGGCAACGGGCCTCAGGGAACTCAGCGGTTGTTGCAGCGCGGTGTGGTCAGCGACTTGAAGACCAACGGTTTCAACAAGAGCGATCACGATTCCTGCGAGTGGGTGCTGCAGTCGAACCTGATCAAGTTGCAGGCCGACGCCAAGCGGGTCGGGGCGAATGCGGTGGTCAATATCGTCAGTTATTACGACCAGCATGTGCGCAAGGATTTGAATACCTATGAGTGTCGGGCAGGGATTTTTGTCACGCGAGTGGCGTTGAAGGGGGATCTGGTGCGGTTGCCCTGAAATATGCAGTGTTCGGGCGAGCGTCTTCGCGAGCAGGCTCGCTCCCACCTTGAAATGCGTTGCCCTGTGGGAGCGAGCCTGCTCGCGATTTGATTGCGCAGCAATCAAGCGTTTGAAGGTTCGACTTTACGCGTCAGCAGTTCGACGAACGCCTTGGCCATTGGCGATTTCTGATCCTTGCGCTGCACCAGCCACACCGCCGACACCGCTTGCGGATCGAGCAAAGGCCGATACACCACACCATCGATGCGCATCCGCTGATAAGACGCTGGCAACACCGACACCCCCAAGCCCGCCGCCACCAGCCCGATGATGGTCATCGCCTCGCCCGCCTCCTGGGCGAAATGCGGGCTGAAGCCGGCGTCCCGCGCCAGGCTGAGTAACTGCGCATACAGACCACTGCCGTAACTGCGTGGGAAAAACACGAACGGTTCGAGGGCCAGGGCTGCCAGGAACAGGCCTTCTTCGCTGCCGTTCACCAGCGGATGCTTGGAGCCGAGCACCGCCACCAGCGGCTCACGCATCAGCTCAACCACGCTCAGCGAATCCGGCAAACCCAGCGGACGCATGATGCCGACTTCGATCGACTCATCCACCAGCGCGTCCGCGACCATGGTGCTGCTCATTTCCCGCAGGTTCAGGTGCACCGCCGGGAAGCGCTGGCGAAACGAAAAAATCGCCTGTGGAATGGTTGAGTTGAACGGCGCCGACGAGGTGAAGCCGATCTTCAGTTCCCCCAACTCTCCGAGTTGCGCCCGCCGTGCAACATCCGCCGCTTTGTCGACTTGAGCCAGCACCAGCCGCGCCTCCTGCAGAAACAATCGGCCGGCCTCGCTCAGCTCGACCCGACGATTGGTGCGCTCGAACAACCGCGCGCCGACCTCTTGCTCCAGCGCCTGAATCTGCTGACTCAGCGGTGGTTGAGAGATCCCCAGCACCTGTGCGGCGCGGCCGAAATGCAATTCTTCGGCGACGGCGATGAAGTAGCGCAGATGACGCAATTCCATGGAAACCCCATTAGGTCGTTAAAGCTATCAAACAGGTCGAACAATATATTGGATAGAAACATTAGCCAGCTATATGATTTTTTCATTGCCTGCCTGGCCGTGCCCTCCGAGGTCTGATGTGAAAACCGCCGCCGCCCCTCTTGCCCATGAAGTTCCGCCTGCCGCGGCGGACGATGTCATCGCCGAGCTGCAGGAGATCTACATCGAAAAAGGCACGCCGATGTTCATGCGCACGGTGCTGGCGCTGTTCAGCGGCGGCTTCGCGACCTTCGCTTTGCTGTATTGCGTGCAGCCGATGATGCCGCTGCTGTCCCACGAGTATGGAATCAACGCGGCGCAGAGCAGCCTGATTCTGTCGGTGGCGACCGGCATGCTGGCCTTCGGTCTGCTGATCACAGGGCCGATCTCTGACCGCATCGGGCGCAAACCGGTGATGGTCGCGGCACTGTTCGCCGCCGCGTTGTGCACGATCGCCAGTTCGATGATGCCGAGCTGGCACGGCGTGCTGATCATGCGCGCGCTGATCGGGCTGTCGTTGAGTGGTCTGGCGGCGGTGGCGATGACGTATTTGAGCGAGGAAATCCATCCGCAGCACATCGGTCTGGCGATGGGCCTGTACATCGGCGGCAACGCGATTGGCGGGATGAGCGGCCGCTTGATCACCGGGGTGCTGATCGACTTCGTCAGTTGGCACACGGCGATGTTGGTGATCGGTGGCCTGGCGCTGGTCGCGGCGGTGGTGTTCTGGAAGATCCTCCCCGAATCGCGCAACTTCCGCTCACGCTCGCTGCATCCGCGCAGCCTGCTCGACGGCTTCACCATGCACTTTCGCGACGCCGGCCTGCCGCTGCTGTTTCTTGAAGCCTTTGTGCTGATGGGCGCGTTCGTCACTCTGTTCAACTACATCGGCTATCGCCTGCTGGCGGCACCGTACAACCTCGATCAGGTGTTCGTTGGCTTGCTGTCGGTGGTGTACCTGTCGGGCATCTACAGTTCGGCCAAAATCGGTTCCCTGGCGGACAAACTGGGACGGCGCAAAGTGCTGTGGGCGACCATCGCGCTGATGTTCGCCGGCCTTGCGCTCACGATGTTCACACCGCTGTTGCTGGTGATCGTCGGCATGCTGATCTTCACGTTCGGCTTCTTCGGCGCGCACTCGGTGGCGAGCAGCTGGATCGGCCGGCGCGCGACCAAGGCCAAGGGTCAGGCGTCGTCGTTGTACCTGTTCAGTTATTACGCCGGCTCCAGCATTGCCGGTACGGCGGGTGGGGTGTTCTGGCATCTGGGCGGCTGGAATGGCATCGGCCTGTTCATTGGTGCGCTGTTGCTGGTGGCGCTGCTGGTGGCGTTGAAACTGGCGAAGTTGCCGCCACTTGGTGGTGTGAAAGCTTAAAAGCAAAAGATCGCAGCCTGCGGCAGCTCCTACAGGGAAACGCGAATNAATGTAGGAGCTGCCGCAGGCTGCGATCTTTTGATCTTGTACAAAAACGCCCGGCATTGGCCGGGCGTTTTTTATTGGGCGTCGATCACTCGTGATACTGCGCTGACAACTCGTGCACCGCACGCAGGAACGCGCCCGCATGCTCCGGATCGACCTCAGGGGTGATGCCGTGGCCGAGGTTGAACACATGGCCGCTGCCCTTGCCGTAGCTGGCCAGAATGCGCCCGACTTCGGTGCGGATCGCTTCCGGTTTGGCGTAGAGCACGGTCGGGTCCATGTTGCCTTGCAGCGCGACCTTGTCGCCAACACGGGCGCGGGCGTTGCCGATGTCGCAGGTCCAGTCCAGACCCAGTGCGTCGGCGCCGGCCTCGGCGATGCTTTCCAGCCACAGGCCGCCGTTCTTGGTGAAGAGGATAACCGGCACCTTGCGCCCGTCGTGTTCGCGAATCAGGCCGCTGACGATTTTCTTCATGTAGGCCAGGGAGAATTCCTGATAAGCCGCCGCCGACAGGTTGCCGCCCCAGGTATCGAAGATCTGCACCGCTTGCGCGCCGGCCTGGATCTGGCCGTTGAGGTACGAGGTCACCGACTGCGCCAGCTTGTCCAGCAGCAGGTGCATGGCTTGCGGGTTGTCGTAGAGCATCGCCTTGGTCTTGCGGAAGTCTTTCGACGAACCGCCTTCGACCATGTAGGTCGCCAAGGTCCACGGGCTGCCGGAGAAGCCGATCAGCGGCACACGGCCGTTCAGCTCGCGGCGGATGGTGCTGACCGCGTCCATCACGTAGCCGAGATCCTTGTGTGGATCCGGGATCGGCAGCGCTTCGATGTCCGCCAGGGTGCTGACGACTTTCTTGAAGCGCGGACCTTCACCGGTCTCGAAGTACAGGCCCTGGCCCATGGCATCGGGAATGGTGAGGATGTCGGAAAACAGGATCGCCGCGTCCAGTTGCGGATAGCGGTCGAGCGGTTGCAACGTGACTTCGCAAGCGAATTCCGGATTCATGCACAGGCTCATGAAATCACCGGCCTGGGCACGGCTGGCGCGGTATTCAGGCAGGTAGCGGCCGGCCTGGCGCATCATCCACACCGGGGTGACGTCAACGGGTTGCTTGAGCAGGGCGCGGAGGAAACGGTCGTTCTTCAGGGCAGTCATGTCGGCATCCGGAAAAAAAGTGCGGGCATTTTCTCAGAGCGCGACGCAAAAGGCACGGATGCAGGTCAGCCTTTTGTCTATCGGGTCAATTTATTGCGTTGGAAAGGCGTTATCAGCAACACCGAGAAACAACTGTGGGAGCGAGCCTGCTCGCGAATAGGCCGGTACATCCAACAGTGAAGTTGGCTGACAGACCGCTTTCGCGAGCAGGCTCGCTCCCACAGGGTTATTGCGTTTGGTTCAGGATCCGAGGTTAGACGCCCAGGTAATCGAGGATCCCTTCAGCCGCATTGCGGCCTTCGAAGATCGCCGTCACCACCAGGTCGGAACCGCGCACCATGTCGCCACCGGCGAAGATTTTCGGGTTGCTGGTCTGGTGCTTGTACTGACCTTGCTCAGGCGCGACGACGCGGCCCTGGCTGTCGGTCTGGATTTCGAACTGTTCAAACCACGGTGCCGGGCTCGGACGGAAACCGAACGCGATGACCACGGCGTCGGCCGGGATGATCTCTTCGGAGCCCGGGATCGGCTCGGGGCTGCGACGGCCACGGGCGTCCGGCTCACCGAGACGGGTCTCGACCACTTTCACGCCTTCGACCTTGTCTTCGCCTACGATCGCGATCGGCTGGCGGTTGTAGAGGAATTTCACGCCTTCTTCCTTGGCGTTCTTCACCTCTTTGCGCGAGCCGGGCATGTTCGCTTCGTCACGACGATAAGCGCAGGTCACCGACTTGGCGCCCTGGCGGATCGAGGTGCGGTTGCAGTCCATCGCCGTGTCGCCACCACCGAGCACCACAACCTTCTTGCCTTTCATGTCGACGAAATCTTCCGGCGACTTTTCAAAGCCCAGATTGCGGTTGACGTTGGCAATCAGGAAATCCAGCGCGTCGTAGACGCCCGGCAGATCCTCACCGGCAAAACCGCCCTTCATGTAGGTGTAGGTGCCCATGCCCATGAACACCGCATCGTATTCGGCAAGCAGTTGCTCCATGGTCACGTCCTTACCGACCTCGGTGTTGAGGCGGAATTCGATGCCCATCCCGGTGAAGACTTCGCGACGATTGCTCAGCACGGTCTTCTCAAGCTTGAACTCGGGAATGCCGAAGGTCAGCAGACCGCCAATTTCCGGGTTCTTGTCGAACACCACCGGGGTCACGCCGCCACGCACCAGCACGTCGGCACAACCCAGACCCGCCGGGCCGGCACCGATGATCGCGACACGCTTGCCGGTCGGCTTGACCTTGGACATGTCCGGGCGCCAGCCCATGGCGAATGCGGTGTCGGTGATGTACTTCTCGACCGAACCGATGGTCACCGCACCGAAACCGTCGTTGAGGGTACAAGCACCCTCGCACAGACGATCCTGCGGGCACACCCGGCCGCAGACTTCCGGCAGGGTGTTGGTCTGGTGCGACAGCTCGGCGGCCTGGAGGATGTTGCCCTCGGCCACCAGCTTCAGCCAGTTGGGAATGAAGTTGTGCACCGGGCACTTCCATTCGCAATACGGGTTGCCGCAACCCAGGCAGCGGTGGGCCTGGTCGGCCGACTGCTGGGGTTTGAACGGTTCGTAGATCTCGACGAACTCTTTCTTGCGTTGACGCAACAGTTTCTTCTTCGGATCCTTGCGCCCGACATCGATGAACTGGAAGTCGTTATTCAGACGTTCAGCCATTGTTAAAACCTCATCAAACTCTTCAGGCGCATATCACTGCGGGTTGGCACGAGTGCTGGAAAGCAACGATTTCAGGTTGGCAGCCTTAGGCTTCACCAGCCAGAAACGACGCAGGTAGTCATCAAGGTTCTCGGCGAGTTCACGACCCCACTCGCTCTCGGTTTCCTTGACGTACTCGTTCAGCACGTTCTGCAGGTGGCTGCGGTAGGCTTCCATCGCCTCGCCGCTGATCCGCTGGATTTCCACCAGTTCGTGATTGACCCGGTCAACGAAGGTGTTGTCCTGGTCGAGCACGTAGGCGAAACCACCGGTCATGCCAGAGCCGAAGTTGTAACCGGTCTTGCCCAGGACGCAGACGAAACCACCGGTCATGTACTCGCAGCAGTGATCGCCAGTGCCTTCCACAACGGTGTGGGCACCGGAGTTACGCACAGCGAAACGCTCGCCCGCAGTACCAGCGGCGAACAGCTTGCCGCCGGTGGCGCCGTACAGGCAGGTGTTGCCGATGATGGCGCTGTTCTGAGTCTGATAGACGCTGCCCTTCGGCGGCACGATGACCAGTTTGCCGCCGGTCATGCCTTTGCCGACGTAGTCGTTGGCGTCGCCTTCCAGATACATGTTCAGACCGCCGGCGTTCCACACGCCGAAGCTCTGACCGGCCGTGCCTTTGAAGCGGAAGGTGATCGGCGCATTGGCCATGCCCTGATTGCCGTGCTTGCGCGCGATTTCGCCGGAGATCCGCGCACCGATCGAACGGTCGCAGTTGCAGATATCCAGATCGAACTCGGCGCCGCTGAGGTCATTGATCGCCGAAGTCGCCATGTCGACCATTTTCTCGGCCAGCAGGCCCTGGTCGAACGGCGGGTTGCGCTCAACGCCGCAGAATTGCGGTTTGTCCGCCGGGATGTGATCGCTGCCCAGCAGGGGGGTCAGGTCCAGGTGATGCTGCTTGGCGGTCTGGCCTTCGAGGACTTCCAGCAGATCGGTGCGGCCGATCAGCTCCTCGAGGGAACGCACACCCAGTTTGGCCAGCCACTCACGGGTTTCTTCGGCGACGTAGGTGAAGAAGTTCACCACCATGTCGACGGTGCCGATGTAGTGATCCTTGCGCAGCTTCTCGTTCTGGGTCGCGACGCCGGTGGCGCAGTTGTTCAGGTGGCAGATACGCAGGTATTTGCAGCCCAGCGCGATCATCGGCGCAGTACCGAAGCCGAAGCTTTCGGCGCCGAGGATCGCGGCCTTGATCACGTCGAGGCCGGTTTTCAGGCCACCGTCGGTCTGCACCCGGACTTTGCCGCGCAGGTCGTTGCCGCGCAGGGTCTGGTGGGTTTCGGCCAGGCCGAGTTCCCACGGAGCGCCCGCGTATTTGATCGAGGTCAGCGGCGAAGCACCGGTACCACCGTCGTAGCCGGAGATGGTGATCAAGTCCGCGTAGGCCTTGGCCACACCGGCGGCGATGGTGCCGACGCCTGCTTCCGCTACCAGTTTCACCGAGACCAGCGCCTTCGGGTTGACCTGTTTCAGGTCAAAGATCAGTTGCGACAAGTCTTCGATCGAGTAGATGTCGTGGTGCGGCGGTGGCGAAATCAGGGTCACGCCCGGCACTGCATAACGCAGCTTGGCGATCAGCCCGTTGACCTTACCGCCCGGCAGTTGCCCGCCCTCGCCCGGTTTGGCGCCCTGAGCGACCTTGATCTGCAGCACTTCGGCGTTGACCAGGTATTCCGGGGTCACCCCGAAACGGCCGGTCGCGACCTGCTTGATTTTCGAACTCTTGATGGTGCCGTAACGTGCTGGGTCCTCACCGCCTTCGCCGGAGTTGGAACGCGCACCGAGGCGGTTCATGGCTTCGGCCAGGGCTTCGTGAGCTTCCGGCGACAGGGCGCCCAGCGAGATACCGGCGGAGTCGAAGCGCTTGAGCACCGATTCCAGCGGCTCGACTTCACTGATGTCCAGCGGTTTGTCGAGGGTCTTGACCTTGAACAGGTCACGGATCATCGACACCGGACGGTTGTCCACCAGCGAGGTGTATTCCTTGAACTTGGCATAGTCGCCCTGCTGCACGGCGGCTTGCAAAGTGTTGACCACGTCCGGGTTGTACGCGTGGTATTCGCCACCGTGGACGAACTTCAGCAGACCGCCCTGCTGGATCGGCTTGCGCGGACTCCAGGCTTCGGTAGCGAGGGCTTTCTGCTCGGCTTCGATGTCGACGAAACGCGCACCCTTGATGCGGCTCGGCACGCCACGGAAGCTCAGCTCGCACACTTCTTCGGACAGACCGATGGCTTCGAACAGCTGTGCACCGCGATAGGACGCGATGGTCGAGATGCCCATCTTCGACAGGATCTTCAGCAGGCCTTTGGTGATGCCCTTGCGGTAGTTCTTGAACACCTCGTAGAGGTCGCCCAGCACTTCACCGGTACGGATCAGGTCGCCCAGCACTTCGTAGGCCAGGAACGGATACACCGCCGAGGCGCCGAAACCGATCAGCACCGCGAAGTGGTGCGGATCGCGGGCGGTCGCGGTTTCCACGAGGATGTTGGAATCGCAGCGCAGGCCTTTTTCGGTCAGGCGGTGGTGCACCGCGCCGGTGGCCAGCGAAGCGTGGATCGGCAGCTTGCCCGGGGCGATATGGCGGTCACTCAGGACGATCTGGGTACGCCCGGCACGCACGGCTTCTTCAGCCTGATCGGCAACGTTGCGGATCGCCGCTTCCAGACCGACGCTTTCGTCGTAGTTGAGGTCGATGATCTGCCGCTCAAAACCCGGGCGGTCGAGGTTCATCAGCGAGCGCCACTTGGCCGGCGAGATCACTGGCGAGCTGAGGATCACGCGCGAGGCGTGCTCCGGCGATTCCTGGAAGATGTTGCGCTCGGCACCGAGGCAGATTTCCAGCGACATCACGATCGCTTCACGCAGCGGGTCGATCGGCGGGTTGGTCACCTGCGCGAACTGCTGGCGGAAATAGTCGTATGGCGTGCGCACGCGCTGCGACAGCACGGCCATCGGCGTGTCGTCGCCCATCGAACCCACGGCTTCGTAGCCCTGTTCGCCGAGCGGACGCAGCACCTGATCACGCTCTTCGAACGTGACCTGATACATCTTCATGTATTGCTTGAGCTGATCGACGTCGTAGAACGCCGAACCGTGGTCGTTGTCTTCCATGGTCGCCTGGATGCGCAGGGCGTTCTTGCGCAGCCATTGCTTGTACGGATGACGTGACTTCAGACGGTTGTCGATCGCGTCGGTGTCGAGGATCTGCCCGGTTTCGGTGTCCACGGCGAGGATCTGGCCCGGACCGACACGGCCCTTGGCGATCACGTCTTCTGGCTGGTAGTTCCAGACGCCGATTTCCGACGCAACGGTGATGAAACCGTTGGTGGTGGTGACCCAGCGCGCCGGACGCAGACCGTTACGGTCGAGCAGGCACACCGCGTAACGACCATCGGTCATCACCACGCCGGCCGGGCCGTCCCACGGTTCCATGTGCATCGAGTTGTACTCGTAGAACGCACGCAGATCCGGGTCCATGGTTTCAACGTTCTGCCACGCAGGCGGAATGATCATCCGCACGCCACGGAACAGGTCGATGCCACCGGTAACCATCAGTTCGAGCATGTTGTCCATGCTCGAGGAGTCGGAACCGACACGGTTGACCAGCGGGCCGAGTTCTTCCAGATCCATCAGATCGTTGGTGAACTTGGTCCGACGGGCCTGTGCCCAGTTACGGTTACCGGTAATGGTGTTGATCTCGCCGTTGTGCGCGAGGAAGCGGAATGGCTGGGCCAGCGGCCATTTCGGCAGGGTGTTGGTGGAGAAGCGCTGGTGGAACACGCAGATCGCGGTTTGCAGGCGCTGATCGCCGAGGTCCGGATAGAACGCGGCCAGGTCAGCCGGCATCATCAGGCCTTTATAGATGATGGTCTTGTGCGAAAAGCTGCAGATGTAGTGGTCGGTGTCGGCGGCGTTGGCCACCGACGAGCGACGACGGGCGCTGAACAGCTTGACCGCCATGTCCTGATCGCTCAGGCCTTCACCGCCGATGTACACCTGCTCGATTTGCGGCAGACGCTCAAGGGCCAGACGGCCGAGGACGCTGGTGTCGATCGGCACTTTGCGCCAGCCGATCAGTTGCAGGCCTTCAGCGAGGATCTCGCGGTTCATGTTCTCGCGAGCGGCTTCGGCCTTGGCCGGATCCTGGTTGAAGAAGACCATGCCCACGGCATATTGCTTGGGCAGCTCGACGCTGAAGTTTTCCTGGGCCATCGCCCGCAGGAAGGCATCGGGCTTTTGAATCAGCAGACCGCAACCGTCACCGGTCTTGCCGTCGGCATTAATCCCACCGCGGTGGGTCATGCAGGTCAGGGCCTCGATGGCCGTTTGCAAAAGGGTATGACTGGGCTCGCCCTGCATATGGGCTATCAGGCCGAAACCGCAGTTATCCTTGAATTCATCTGGTTGGTACAGACCTGCTTTCATAGACACTTTCTCACCAGGCTGCCTCTTTACGAGGCAAATTTCTTTTCAATTCAACCACTTGCTTGCCGCGCCGAACGTACGCCGGCTTTGCGGGGGCAAAAGGGTGGTCATTGTACACAGCGACACAGACGCTCACAAATTTGACGACGAAATGTCGCAAATTCATGTCGCATTTGTGAAAGGTTTAAAGCGATCTGCTGTGCTAGTCAAAACTTTTTTAATTCTGACTGCAACGACTCAAAGACTACTGTGACGCAGACACCACAAGGCACGCGGTCTGTAGAGACGGCGCGCACTTGTAGAAATTTTGAGGTGCTTGGAGAGGCGGCCTGGGTAAGGCCGCCGAATCTTCAGCGAGTTGTTGCCAGTTCCTGTTGGACGCTGGCGACAGTGCGAGGCCAAGGTTTACCAGCCTGAACCTTCGCTGGCAAGGCCTTGATGGCAGAAACGGCTGCATCACGATTGGCGAAGTTGCCGTAGGTGATCACGTAGAGAGGCTTGCCGTTGAGGACTTTCTTGAAATAACGGTACTCGCCGCCCTGCTCCTTGACGAAGTTTTGCGCGGTCGCTTCGGAGCTGGTGCCCAAGATCTGCACCACATAGTTGCTGGTCGGCTGACCGGCGTACCAGTTGCCACCGGCAGCCTTGGCCACGGTAACCGGCTTCTCGGCCGGTTTGGCGGCAGCAACAGGCTTGGCCGGCGCCGGGGCCGGTTTGGCCGCTGGCGCTGCCGGAGCAGGCTTGGCGGTGGCGACCTGAGTCGGTGCCGGGGTCGGCTTGGCCGCCGGAACAGGCACTGGCGTCGGCGCTGGACCGGCCGGAACACCTGCCGGTGGTGCGGAAGTCGTTACGGTTGGCGGCGTCGCGCTGGAACCTTCGACCGGCACGCCGTCGTCACCTTCGGTGATGCCGCCTGCGGCCTCAGCCAACGGGCCGCGCATTACCGGCTGCGAATTGCCGACCAGCGGCAGCGGCATCGGCTGGGTATTGCCGGCGAACTCGACGTTCGGCGCGCCACCCTTGGCGCCTTGGCCCAACGGCAGTTGTGCCTGTTCGTTGGCAGGTGCGCCGGTGGTTGGTGCCTTGTTGCGACCCGGCATCAGCCAGGCGGCGGCGACCGCGACCACAACGACGGCGGAAATCGCCAATACGTGTTTCTTCGGCATGTTGAACCCCATACTTGGACGCTTGACCGCAGAGCGGCTGGCAATCATGACTTCGATCAGTGCATCGCGAGCGACCTGGTTGATGTTGCCAGGCCAACCCTCCGAGCTTTCGTGAATCTCAGAGATCTGATCCGCGGTAAAAAGTTCGACACCCCGGCCCGCACCTTCGAGCCGTTGGTCGAGATATTCGCGGGTCTCTTCTTCGGTGTACGGCTGCAATTCGATGACGTGGAAGCGCTCTTCCTCAAGGTGCAAGGCCTCGAGCTGCGCGATCAGCGACGACTCACCGAACAGGAACACGTGCGGGCGCCCTTCCGGTGCACCGGCACCCAGCGCCATCAGCGCTTCGAGCGCGGATTCGTCGAGCTGCTCGGCGTCATCCACCAACAGATAGACTTCCTGCCCGGTCAGCGCCAACTGCACCACTTGCGCCAGAATCGCGCCGACCTCGGCCTGCCCAACGTCCAGCGCCTGAGCAACCTGACGCAGCACCCCGGCGGCATCGCCCGCTCCACGGGCCGAAACCACAACGCTTTGCACCGATTGCTTGTTGGTGCTGGCTACCAGCGCCTGGCGCAGCAGAGTCTTGCCGCTGCCTTGCGGGCCAGTGACCACCAGCAGCAACTGGCTGTAACGCGCCAGATGGTGCAGTTGCCCCAGCACCGGCTTGCGCTGGGCCGGGAAGAATTTGAAGCCCGGCACCCGCGGCGCGAAAGGGTCGTGACTTAACTGGAAATGGCCGAGGAACGCCTCGTCGGCATGCAAACTAGTCATCGGAATCTTATTAACCTTTAAGCTGAGCCAGAGCGCGGTAATCCGCTCCCAGCGTGGCCTGTAGAACCTCTTTCGGATAATCGGCGGTCACCACCGCTTCGCCCATCCGGCGCAGCAGCACCAGGCGCAGACGACCGTCGATCACTTTTTTATCAATTGCCATGTGTTCGAGAAAATCGGCTTCGGTCATTTCTTCCGGCGGGATCACCGGCAGACCGGCACGCTGGAACAGACGAATGCCGCGGTCACGTTCCTGCTCGCTGATCCAGCCCAGGCGCGCGGACATGTCCAGCGCCATCACGGTGCCAGCGGCGACCGCCTCACCATGCAACCAGACACCATAGCCCATGTGGGTCTCGATGGCGTGGCCGAAGGTGTGGCCGAGGTTGAGCGTGGCACGCACGCCGGTTTCCTTCTCATCGGCACCGACCACCGCAGCCTTGGCCGCGCAGGAACGCTCGATGGCGTAGGTCAGGGCCTTCTGATCCAGTGCGCGCAGGGCGTCGATGTTTTCTTCAAGCCAGCTCAGGAACGGCTCGTCGCAGATCAGCCCGTATTTGATGACTTCGGCCAGACCGGCCGACAACTCACGCGCTGGCAGGGTTTTCAGCGATGCGGTATCGATCAGCACGACGTTCGGCTGATAGAACGCGCCAACCATGTTCTTGCCCAAAGGATGGTTGATACCGGTCTTGCCGCCCACCGACGAATCGACCTGGGACAACAGCGTGGTAGGAATCTGGATGAAATCCACGCCGCGCTGATAGCAGGCGGCAGCAAAACCGGCCATGTCACCGATGACCCCGCCGCCGAGGGCGATGATCGTGGTGCGACGGTCGTGACGGGCGGTCAGCAGGCCGTCGAAGATCAGTTGCAGGGTTTCCCAGTTCTTGAAGGCTTCGCCGTCCGGCAACACCACGGAAATCACCGAGAACGGCGCAAGACTGCGGGTCAGACGTTCGAGATAGAGCGGCGCAACGGTCTCGTTGGAGATGATTGCCACCTGCCGCCCGTGGATATGCGGCGCCAGCAACTCGGGCTGATCCAACAAACCTTCGCCAATATGAATCGGGTAGCTGCGCTCGCCTAGATCGACCTTGAGTGTCTGCATGTGTCCCCACAGTGAAGATGGAAGCAGGCGTCCTGCCTTGAATTATTGGTTGTCTGCGACCTTTAGCTGATGTGACGCCGCTCGCACGCCATCCGCCACAACCTCGACGGCGGTGACAGGACGCCGAGGATAGCGCATTTCCGGCGGCGCTTTAACGGGGTGGCAACTGTGCCAGACGGTCGAGAATGTCGAGCACCACCATGCGCGGTGGCCGTTCGTCGGTTTCCACCACCAGATCGGCGATCTCTCGATAGAGCGGATCGCGGAGCTCCAGCAAGTCACGCAGGGTTTTCGCCGGATCGGCGGTGCGCAGCAAAGGACGATTGCGATCGCGCGAGGTACGCCCGACCTGCTGCTCGACGGAGGCGTGCAGATACACCACCCGCCCGCCCGCGTGCAGGGCCTTGCGGTTGGCATCGCGCATCACCGCGCCGCCGCCGGTCGCCAGCACCACACCGTCGAACGCGCACAGCTCGGCGATCATCGCCTGCTCACGGTCACGAAAGCCGGGCTCGCCTTCCTTGTCGAAGATCCACGGGATATTGGCGCCCGTGCGCAGTTCAATTTCCTTGTCGGAATCTTTGAACGGCAGGCGCAGCTCTTTGGCCAGCAACCGGCCGATGGTGCTTTTTCCAGCGCCCATCGGTCCTACAAGAATCAAATTTCGCACAGAATCAACGACTCACAGCAATCGCCTGGTTATTCATGATACGCGGAGTGAGAAATACCAGCAGCTCGGATTTTTTCTCCGAAACCACATCACGCCGGAAAAGGCGGCCAAGATACGGCACATCGCCAAGAAATGGCACCTTATCTACGACCTTGCTTTGAGTATTTGAGAAAACGCCCCCAATCACGATGGTCTCGCCGTCGTTTACCAGCACTTTGGCGTTGACTTCGTTCTTCTTGATCGGCGGCACATCCTGCACCTTGTTCAGGTAGTCCGGCTCGTCCTTGGTAACCTTGACCTCCATGATGATGCGGTTATCGGGGGTGATCTGCGGCGTCACTTCCAGCGACAGCGAAGCCTCCTTGAACGACACTGACGTCGCCCCGCTGGAGCTGGCTTCCTGGTACGGAATTTCGGTGCCTTTGAGGATCTTCGCGGTCTCCTTGTCGGAGGTGACCACTTTCGGCTGGGAGACGATTTCACCATTGCCGGTCTTTTCCATGGCGGTCAGCTCAAGATCGAGCAGCACATTGTCGGTGATGAAGGCGATGCCGATCCCGGATGTGTTACCGACCGTGCCCATGTCGACGAACGGCGAGTTGGTGCTGGTACTGCCCGGTGTGCCGATGGTGGTCGAGGTGCCGTTACTGACGCCGGAGGTGTTCCAGTTGCCCTTGTTCTGGATCGAACCGCCCCAGCGTACGCCCAGGCTCTTGTCGTAATCGACGTTGGCTTCGACGATCCGCGCTTCGATCATCACCTGACGCACCGGGATATCCAGCTGCGCCACGATCCGCCGCAGTTCGTCGAGGCGATCCTGGGTCTGGTAGGCAATGATGTTGTTGGTCCGTTCATCGACCGTGATTGAGCCGCGCTCATCGATTTTCGCTTCGGCGCTGGTCACCGACTGGAACAGCTTGGCAATGTCCGCCGCTTTGGCGTAGTTCACTTGCAGCAGCTCGCGACGCAGCGGCGCCAGTTCGGCGATCTGTTTTTGCGACTCCAGCTCCTGGCGCTCGCGGGCGGCAATTTCGTCGGCCGGCGCCACCAGCAACACGTTGCCGATCTTGCGCTTGTCCAGACCTTTGGTCTTCAGCACCAGATCCAGCGCCTGATCCCATGGCACGTTTTGCAGACGCAAGGTGATCCCGCCCTGCACCGTATCGCTGGCCACCAGATTGAGGTTGGTGAAATCGGCGATCAGTTGCAGCACCGAGCGCACGTCGATGTCCTGGAAATTCAGCGAAAGCTTTTCGCCGCTGTAGCTGTTGCGGTCGGCATTGCGCTTTTGCAGATCATCGACGGTCATCGGGCGGATGCTGACGGTCAGCTTGTTGTCGGTCTGGTAGGTGGAATAGTCGAACGTGCCGCTGGGCTCGACGGTGATGACCGCGCGATCGCCAGTGGCGGTGGCATTGACGAACTGCACCGGGGTGGCGAAGTCCTTGACGTCGAGGCGTACTCGCAGCCTGTCGGGCAACTGGGTGCGGGCAAAGCTGAGAATGATCTTTCCGTCATGCTCCTGGATGTCCGGGGCGATGCTCGGGTCGGAAAGGTCGATGACCACGTTCCCCTCCCCTGCAGTACCGCGCTGGAAATCGACGCCACGAATGGTTTTGGCGACAGGGGTGTAAGCCTTCGCCGGAGCCGCAACCGGTCGCGGCGCAGCAGCGGCAGGCTTTGGCGCAGCAGGCTTGGCGCCCTGCCCGACCACCACGAACAGATTGTTGCCCTCGACCCGTGAGGTATACGGCGTCAGTTGCGTCAGGTTGATGATCAGACGCGTGCGGTCGCTGGCTTCGACCACTGTCGCACTGCGGGCGTTGCCGCTGCCCAGTTCGCGGGTCTTGTTCGTCAGTTGGCTGGCGACACCCGGCAGGTCCAGGGCGATCCGCGCCGGCGATTCGGTGGTGTAGCCCTTGGGTTGCGGTGGCGGGCTATCAAAGGCCAGCTTCAACTCGACACGGTCACCCGGTAACGCCGCGACATCCAGCGCCTTGAGACTGGCCGCCTGAACCATCGGTGAAAGCAGCGCTATCCATAGCGAAAAACCGAGGGTGGAGAAAATCCTGTTCATTGTTCGACTTCCACTATGAGTGCTCTTTCAAAGGAATGGTGCGCGGGCGTTCCAGCCAGGCGCCTTCGCCGTCGGGCACGATCTCGACCACATCGACCTGAGTGGCGCTGATAGCGACGATGCGCCCATCGTTGCGCCCCAGGTAGTCGCCGACTTTCAACCGATGCACCCCGCCCGCTCCGCGCAGCAGCGCAAAGGAGCCGGAGGCATTGGAGATCGTGCCGACCATTTCAAACTGCTCGATGTTGAAACCTTCGAGGTATTGCTTGACCCGGTTGGGGTCGGGTTTGGCGTTGCGCGAGCCGCGCTGGTGCCCGGCCAGATCGACTCGCACCTGACGCGAGAACGGGCTGCGCAGGTTGGCCGCGCTGTAGGTGAACGTGGGATAGGAATGAAACGTCGGCGTCGGCTCGATACGGCCGGCCGGCCGCAAACGTACTTCGTTCATGTATGCGTCGAGGTCACTGAACTCGTCACTGCTGCCGCAACCACTGAGGCCGAACAACAGCACTGACAGGGCGAAAAAACGAAACGGGGTCATTTGTCCAACCCCTTGTCGTTGTAGCGGTAAGTCTTGGCGAGGATGTTCATGCGCAGCTTCGTCCCGCCGTCGGGGCTGGCAGGTGCCAGTTCGAAATCGTGCAAGGTGACGATCCGTGGCAACCCGGCAACCCCACTGACGAACGTCGCAAGGTCGTGGTAAGCCCCGGTGACGGTGATCTGGATCGGCAACTCGATGTAGAACGGCTGAGTCACTTCCGGCAGCAGTTTGATCTCTTCGAATTCGAGGCCGCTGCCCAGCCCGGTGCGGGTGATGTCTTCGAGCAATCCCGGGACTTCGGTGTCGCTGGGCAACTGCCGCAGGAGCACGCCAAAAGTGTTTTCCATCTCCTTCATCTGCTGGGTATACAACTCCAGGTTGGCGGCCATGCGCGCCTTGCTGGCGAATTGCTCTTTCAAGGTGTCTTCTTCCTGACGCCTGGCTTCCAGCTGGTTTTCCATGTCGCTGATGAAAAAGTTGTAGCCAAGCGCCAGCACCAGCACCGCCAGGAACACTCCCGCGATGCTTTTCACCGCGGCCGGCCAGGAGCCGATATTGCTGGTGTCCAGATCGTTGAAGTCGATATTGCGCAGACTTTGCAGCCATTCGGACGGTTTCATTTGTCGCCCTCCGTCACAGCCGGCTGGGTCTGACGAACGGTCAGCTGAAAGACGTTGGCCTGGTCCACCTGACCGGCAGTCGTCGCTTTCACTTCATTGAGACTCGGCGCGTCGAACCAGTCTGAGGCGTCCAGATTGCGCATCAGCTCCGAAACGCGATTGTTCGACTCCGCCGCGCCGCTGATCGACAGCGTCTTGCCGGCCAGTTTCACGCTGGTGAAATACACCCCGTCCGGCAGCGTGCGCGCCAGTTGGTCGAAGATCCGCCCGCTGATCTGCCGGTTGCCCTGCAAGTCCTGGATGATGCGCATGCGCTCGACCAGTTGCTGGCGCCGCGCCTTGAGTTCGCTGATTTGCTTGATTCGTTCGTCGACCACGGCAATCTGTTTGCCGATGTAGGCATTGCGCTCGGCCTGCCGCTCGATGGCGGTACTGAAGATCTGATCGGCGATAAATACCGCGCCCACCGAGCCGACGAAGACCCCGATGAGAATCAGCAGGAAACGCTTGCGCCGCTCTTCGCGGCGTTCTTCACGCCAGGGGAGAAGGTTGATCCGCGCCATCAGTCGAAACTCCTGAGCGCGAGCCCGCAGGCGATCATCAGGGCCGGCGCGTCACTGGCCAGGGCCCCGGCGTTGACCTTGCTGCTCAAGGCCATGTCGGAAAACGGGTTGGCGACCTGGGTCGGGGTGCCCAGACGCTGCTCGATCAGGCGATCCAGCCCCGGTACCGAGGCTGTGCCGCCGGCCAGCAGAATGTGATCGACCGAATGGTACTGCCCGGAGGCGAAAAAGAACTGCAATGAGCGCGAGACCTGCTGCACCAGGGCGTCACGGAATGGCTGCAACACCTCGCTGACATAGTCATCCGGCAGACCGCCCTGCTTTTTCGCCAGTCCGGCCTGCTCGACGGTCAGACCGTAGCGGCGCTGGATTTCCTCGGTCAGTTGCCGGCCACCGAACAGTTGCTCGCGGGTATAAATGATTCGGCCGTTGTGCAGGACGCTGAGGGTGGTCATGGTGGCGCCGATGTCCACCACGGCGACAGTCAGGCGCTCCTGCGAGGCGGCCAATTGAGTGGCGAGCAGGCCGAACGAGCGCTCCAGCGCGTAGGCCTCGACGTCGACCACGCGCGCAGTCAGCCCGGCCAGCGCCAGCGCTGCCTCGCGAACTTCGACATTCTCCTTGCGACAGGCGGCCAGCAGCACGTTGACCCGCTCCGGGTTGCGTGGCGACACACCCTGGACCTCGAAATCGATGGCGACCTCGTCCAGCGGATAGGGGATGTATTGATCGGCCTCGATCTTGAGCTGGTTTTCCAGTTCGTCATCGGTCAGCCCGGCATCCATCTCGATGATCTTGGTAATCACCGCTGAACCGGCCACCGCCACCGCCACGCTTTTGAGCCCGGTGCGCGCCTTGACCAGTACACGGGACAAGGCATTGCCCACGCCTTCAAGCTCGGCGATGTTCTTTTCGACTACCGCGTTGGGCGGCAGCGGCTCCACCGCGTAGGCCTCGACACGGTAGCGGTCGCCCTGACGGCTGAGTTCCAGCAGCTTCACCGAAGTGGAGCTGATGTCGATCCCCAGTAACGTATCGGTCTTTTTATTGAAGAGTCCCAGCACTACCAATTCCCTATGACTTTCCGTGAGTTACGGACTCTGTAATACGTCTTGCGTTCCTTCATCACGCCTTGACAGAAGCGCAAATGACGCCCCCAGCAGAAAAGTGCTTATAATGCCCAGCGTTTTTTTCCGCTTTTTACTGCCGGCGCGGGCCGTTCTGTGTGTTACCGGAACCCTGTCGCCACCTTCATTCTTTGCCCTGGATGCTTAAAAGCCTTGATTCGTCTGCTGAAATTTTTCGGTTGGTCCATCGTCGCCGTTTTCTGCGGACTGCTTTTAGGTCTCAGCGGCGCGTTTCTTTACCTTAGTCCGGGTTTGCCGTCTGTGGAGGCGCTGAGAAGCATTCAGTTGCAGATTCCGCTGCGGGTCTACAGCAGCGACAACAAGTTGATCGCAGAATTTGGCGAAATGCGCCGTACTCCGATCCGTTTCGCCGACATTCCACCCAATTTCATTAATGCGTTACTAAGTGCTGAAGACGACAATTTCGCCAACCACTATGGCGTCGATCCGAGCAGCCTGATGCGTGCCGCGACCCAACTGGTCAAAAGCGGCCACATCCAGTCCGGCGGCAGCACCATCACCATGCAGGTGGCGAAGAACTTCTTCCTGACCAGCGAACGCAGCTTCTCGCGCAAAACCACTGAGATTCTTCTGGCCCTGCAAATCGAGCGACAGCTGACCAAGGACGAGATCCTTGAGCTGTACGTGAACAAGATTTATCTGGGTAACCGCGCCTATGGCATCGAGGCGGCGGCGCAGGTGTATTACGGCAAGTCGATCCGCGACGTCAGCCTGGCGCAGATGGCGATGATCGCCGGCCTGCCAAAAGCCCCGTCGCGCTTCAACCCGCTGGCCAACCCGGCGCGCAGCAAAGAACGCCGCGACTGGATCCTCGGCCGCATGTACAAGCTTGGAAAAATTTCCGAGGCCGACTACACCGCCGCGATCAACGAGCCGCTGAACGCCAGCTATCACGTACCGACCCCGGAAGTGAACGCACCGTACATCGCCGAAATGGCCCGTGCGGAAATGGTCGGCCGCTATGGCAGCGACGCCTACACAGAAGGTTTCCGCGTCACCACCACCGTGCCGAGCAACCTGCAGGAAATGGCCAACACCGCGTTGCACGAAGGCCTGATGACCTACGACCAGCGTCACGGTTACCGTGGCCCCGAGTCGCGCCTGCCGGGCAAGACCCACGAAGCGTGGGCCACCGAACTGACCAAGCAGCGCACCATCAGCAGCCTGGAGCCGGCCATCGTCACCCAGGTCGACAAGAATGGCTTGCAGGTGCTGACCCGTACCGGCGAAGAGCACGTCGCCTGGGACACCATGAAATGGGCACGCCCGTTCCTCAATACCAACAGCATGGGCGCCGCACCGCGCCAGCCGTCGGACGTGGCGCAGGTCGGCGACCTGATTCGCGTGCAGCGCCAGCCGAACAACTCGCTGAAGTTCAGCCAGATCCCGCAGGCGCAAGGCGCGCTGGTGTCGCTGGATCCACAGAACGGCGCGATTCGCTCGCTGGTCGGTGGTTTCGCCTTCGAACAGAGCAACTACAACCGCGCCCTGCAGGCCAAGCGTCAGCCGGGTTCGAGCTTCAAGCCGTTCGTCTACAGCGCTGCGCTGGACAGCGGTTACACCGCCGCGACCCTGGTCAACGACGCCCCGATCGTGTTCGTCGACGAGTACCTGGACAAAGTCTGGCGGCCGAAGAATGACACCAACACCTTCCTTGGCCCGATCCGTCTGCGCGAAGCGCTGTACAAGTCGCGTAACCTGGTGTCGATCCGCCTGTTGCAGGCGATGGGTGTCGGCAAGACCATCGACTACATCACCCGCTTCGGTTTCAACAAGCAGGACCTGCCGCCGAACCTGTCGCTGGCGCTGGGTACCGCGACCCTGACCCCGATGGAGATCGCTACCGGCTGGAGCACCTTCGCCAACGGCGGCTACAAGATCACCCCGTACATCATCGACAAGATCGAAAGCCGCAACGGCGACACGCTGTTCGTCGCCAACCCGCCGACCGTGCCACAGGGCGGCTCGGCGACCGATGGCATCGCAGCGCCGACGCCTCAGCCGATTACCGTCAACACCGCTGCGGTTCCGGGCGAAGCCCCGGGCGCTGCGGCTGCGCCACAAGTGCCTGCGGTGGCTGAGCGAATCGTCGATGGCCGCACCACGTACATCCTCAACAGCATGCTGCAGGACGTGATCAAGCTCGGCACCGGTCGCCGCGCGCTGGCCATGGGCCGCAGCGACATCGCCGGCAAGACCGGTACCACCAACGAATCGAAGGATGCGTGGTTCTCCGGTTACAACGCCGATTACGTGACCACCGTGTGGACCGGCTTCGACCAGCCGGAAAGCCTCGGCCGCCGCGAGTTCGGCGGCACCGTGGCGCTGCCGATCTGGATGAACTATATGTCTGCCGCGCTCAAGGACAAGCCGCCGCACGTACAGCCTGAGCCGGAAGGCATTCTCAGCCTGCGGGTGGATCCGGTCAGCGGTCGTGCGGCAACGCCAAGCACGCCGGGCGCCTACTTCGAGCTGTTCAAGTCCGAAGACACGCCGCCCTCGGTGAATGAGCTGGGCAACGGTGCCGTACCGGGCAGCCCGCTGCCAGCGGATGAGCAGGCGCCGATCGATCTGTTCTGATCCAGCCCAAGCAAAAAGCCCCGCCTTCGTGAGAAGCGCGGGGCTTTTTTGTGCTTCAAAGCAAGATCAAAAGATCGCAGCCTGCGGCAGCTCCTACAGAATCGGCGCCGATCCGCGAAATCGGCGGCCACCAAGGCCAACTGTAGGAGCTGCCGCGGGCTGCGATCTTTTGATCTGCCAAACAAAAAGCCCCGACTCTCACAAGCCGGGGCTTTCGTTGGAGCGCTACAACGGCTTAGCCGTTGAACACGTCATCCACGCTTTTCAGCGGGTAGTTCTTCGGATACGGCAGGGTCGCCACACCGGTCTCGATCGCAGCTTTCGCCACAGCGTCGGAGATCAGGGTGATCAGGCGCTTGTCCATTGGCTTCGGAATGATGTACTCACGGCCGAATTCCAGCGGCGCACCACCGTAGGCGTCGCACACGTCCTGTGGCACTGGCAGTTTGGCCAGTTCGCGCAGGGCGTTGGCCGCAGCCACTTTCATTTCTTCGTTGATGCGCTTGGCGCGAACGTCCAGGGCACCACGGAAGATGAACGGGAAGCCCAGTACGTTGTTGACCTGGTTCGGGTAGTCGGAACGACCGGTGGCCATGATCACGTCGCTGCGGGTGGCGTGCGCCAGTTCCGGGGAGATTTCCGGATCAGGGTTCGAGCAGGCGAAGACAATCGGGTTGGCCGCCATCGACAGCAGGCCTTCAGCGCTCAGCAGGTTCGGGCCGGACAGACCGACGAACACGTCAGCGCCTTGCAGAGCATCAGCCAGGCTGCGCTTGTCGGTGGTGTGAGCGAATACCGCTTTGTACTGGTTCAGGTCGTCACGGCCGGAGTGGATCACACCGGTACGGTCAACCATGAAGATATTTTCGATTTTTGCGCCCATGCTCACCAGCAACTTCATGCAGGAGATGGCCGCAGCGCCGGCGCCGAGGCAGACGATCTTGGCTTCCGGCAGGGTTTTGCCGGCGATTTCCAGGGCGTTGATCATGCCCGCAGCGGTCACGATCGCGGTGCCGTGCTGGTCATCGTGGAATACCGGAATGTCGCACTGCTCGATCAGAGCGCGCTCGATCTCAAAGCACTCAGGTGCCTTGATGTCTTCCAGGTTGATGCCACCGAAGGTGATGGAGATGCGTTTTACGGTGTCGATGAAGGCCTGCGGGCTTTCGGAGTCGACTTCGATGTCGAACACGTCGATGCCGGCGAAGCGCTTGAACAGTACGCCTTTACCTTCCATTACCGGCTTGGAAGCCAGTGGGCCGAGGTTACCCAGCCCCAGAATCGCGGTGCCATCGGAAATGACTGCAACCAGGTTGCCCTTGCCGGTGTATTTGTAGGCCAGTTCAGGTTTGCTGGCGATCTCACGCACTGGTTCAGCTACGCCGGGGCTGTAGGCCAGCGACAGGTCGCGGGCGGTAACGGTGGCCTTGGTGAGCTCGACACTCAGCTTCCCTGGACGAGGATTGGCATGATATTCGAGAGCGGCAGTTTTCAGATCAGACATTTTGGCATTCCGCTTTTTACTGTTGGACAGACTGGTCAGCGAGGATACGCGCCTCGCAAAGTCCCCACAAGACTGAGCGGTCACCCCTGTCAAGCGCCCTGTCCTACGACTTTGGGCCAAGAGCCACGGCGCACAAGGGCTGGACTGTTCACAATCGACATAAAAAATGTCTACAATTTTTCTTCAGCGCACACTTTGCAGCATCGATGGATCGGTCAACGGCAGCAGCCAACGCGGCTGACCCGGTTTCAACCCGCCACGCCGTGAACGGTCAACGACCCAGCCGCGAGCCTCGACCTGCCTGCCTTTGAGCGACTGCAACCGGGTATTGTCGAATTGTCCGAGCAGATTGGGCGCAACGCGCAGTACAACCGAGCCCTGCAACTCGATCCAGATTCCGCCACGATTGCGCTGAACCTTGCTCACACGCCCACTGACCACGGCGAACCCCGAAGCGCGGATATGCTCCGCTTTCAGTACAGGCGACTGGCGCCAGACCCCGCGCCCGGCGGTTCGTGCACGCTGTTCGGCGGCTTGCTGACAGGCAACCAGGTCGACATTCGGTGCCACCGCCACTTGAAAACCCAGGCCGTCGGCAAGCATTTGCGCTTCAAGATTGGCCCCACTTGAACTGTAGACATGCGCGAGGGTGCGACCGTAACGGTCTTTGGCCTGCTTGCCCGGCAGCAAACCGACCCGACCGCCGCTGTCCGCCACCAGTGCTTCAAGACGCTTGCGCGCCGCCACGGCGAAGGGCTCATCACTGCGGCCCTGCTTGCCCAGTTCCGGCGTGTTGAGACCGATCATCCGCACGCTGCGTCCATCGCTCAGGCGCAAGGTGTCGCCGTCGACCACGCGCTGTACCGCAACACTGCTCAGCCCTTTGGGCGCGGTGCAGAAGGCCTGGGCGCCGGACAGCCAAATCGCGGACACAAAAAAGGCGCCCACAAGGGACGCCTTTTTCATCAGCCTTGAAAAACCGTAGAGGCTTTCCAGGATGACCAATCTTACTTCTTGGCGCCGAAGGCACCGAAACGGTCGGCGAACTTCTGAACGCGACCACCGGTGTCCAGAGTCTTCTGCTTACCGGTGTAGAACGGGTGGCACTCGTTGCAAACGTCGATCGCCAGGGCTTTGCCGAAGGTCGAACGGGTTTCGAACTTGTTGCCGCAGCTGCAGGTAACAGCAACTACTGGGTAATCCGGGTGGATATCAGCTTTCATGGTGTATTCCTCAGGCTAGCGTGCCGCCACCCAACACTATTGTTGAATACCGCACGTAATTAGGCCGCGGATTCTACCAGACAATGTCAATCGCGCAAGCTGTCCCTGAGACCGACCGTCTGCTAGGCTCCCGGCCCATTGCGCTGTCCCTGTGGGAGCGAGCCTGCTCGCGAAGACGATCTATCAGCCAGCCTATCAGCCGCCTGACACACCGCTTTCGCGAGCAGGCTCGCTCCCACAGGTTATGTACGCAGTCCTTTTAATCGCCTGCTGATCGAGATCCCCCCGCGTGCCCGACGCCATTCTGCGCCTCGCCCTGCCTTCGCCCCTGCGCCGCCTGTTCGACTATCGGGCCCCGGCCGGGGTGCAGCGCGCCCAGTTGCAACCGGGCATGCGCTTGCGGGTGCCATTCGGGCGACGGGAGATGATTGGGATTCTGGTCGAGGTGGCCGACACCAGCGACGTGCCGCTGGAGAAACTCAAACCGGCGCTGGCCCTGCTCGATGTCGAACCGCCGTTGCCACCCGCACTGTTCAAGCTGTGCCTGTGGACGTCGCAGTATTACCAGCACAGCCTGGGCGACACCTTGAGCTGGGCGCTGCCGGTGCTGCTGCGTCAGGGCGAACTGGCGGAGACCCGTCAGGAGCGCTTCTGGTCCGTCGCGCCCGGCGCCAGCCTTGATGATCCGCGCATCGCCCGTGCGCCACGGCAACGGGAAGCGCTGGCGACGCTGGCACAGCACCCGCACGGTGTGGCTCATCAGTTATTGAGCAAGCTGATGCTGAGCAAGGACAGCCTCGACCTGCTGCTGGCCAAGGGCCTGGTGCAAGTGGAAATCCGCCGGCATGCGCCCGGCGTGCGCCATGAACACTGGCTGGCCCAGCCGGAGTTGCCACTCAACACCGAACAACGCGCCGCTTACGAGGCGATCCGCGCCGGGTTCGACAGTTATCACGCGTTTCTGCTGGCGGGCGTCACCGGCAGCGGCAAGACCGAAGTCTATTTGCAACTGATCCGCGAAACCCTCGAAGCCGGCAAGCAGGCGCTGGTGCTGATTCCCGAAATCAATCTCGGCCCACAGACCCTGGCGCGTTTCGAGCAGCGCTTCAACGCACGCATCGCCCTGCTGCATTCGGCGGTCAACGACCGCGAGCGCCTCGACGCCTGGCTCGCCGCGCGCGACGGCGAGGCCGACATTATTATCGGCACGCGCTCGGCGCTGTTCACCCCGATGAAGAACCCGGGGCTGATCATCATCGACGAAGAGCACGACGGCTCCTATAAACAGCAGGAAGGCCTGCGCTACCACGCCCGGGATCTGGCGCTGGTGCGCGCGAGACAGGAAAACATCCCGATCGTCCTCGGCTCCGCCACGCCGTCGCTGGAAAGCCTGCACAACGCCTACACCGGTCGTTATGGCCTGCTGCGCCTCAACGAGCGGGCCGGCGGCGCCAGGCAACCACGTTTCCTGCGGCTGGACGTGAAAAGCCGTCCGCTGGACAGCGGCATTTCCGGGCCGATGCAACAAGCCATTGGCCAGACCCTCGCGGCCGGCCAGCAGGTGCTGGTGTTTCTCAACCGGCGCGGCTTTGCGCCGACGTTGCTGTGCCACGATTGCGGCTGGATGTCCGAGTGCTCGCGCTGCGACGCGCGAATGACCGTGCACCAACGCTACGGCGAACTGCGCTGCCACCACTGTGGCAACGTCGAGCGCACGCCGCGCCAATGCCCCAAGTGCAATAAAGTTGATCTGCGCCCGGTGGGCGCCGGCACCGAACGCGCCGAAGAACGCCTGGCGATTCTGTTCCCGGATTACCCGGTGCTGCGCGTCGACCGCGACAGCACCTCGCGCAAGGACGCGATGAATCAGTTGTTCGCGACGATTCAGAAGGGACAGCCGTGCATTCTGGTCGGCACGCAAATGTTGGCCAAGGGGCATCACTTCCCCCGAGTTACGCTGGTGTCGATTCTGGATGCCGACGGCGGGCTGTTCTCCGGCGACTTCCGCGCCAGCGAGCGTATGGCGCAGTTGATCGTGCAGGTGGCCGGGCGCGCCGGTCGGGCGGAAGAGCCGGGCAAGGTGATCATCCAGACCCACCTGGCCGACCATCCTTTATTGGTGCAATTGACCGAGCAGGGCTACTTCGCCTTTGCCGAACAGGCGCTGAGCGAGCGCCGCGCTGCGGGACTGCCGCCGTTTTCACACTTGGCCCTGTTGCGTGCCGAAGCGCACAAACCGGGGCAGGCCGAAGGTTTCCTCGATGAGGCATGCAGCGCCGCCGAGCGTTTGCTGGCCGAGCAGAAGCTGGGCGGGATCGAACTGCTAGGGCCGGTGCCGGCGCCGATGGAGCGCCGAGCCGGTCGCTATCGGGCGCAGCTGTTGGTGCAGGCGGCAGCGCGGGCACCGCTGCATCGATTGCTCGCCAGCTGGTTGCTGGAGTTGGAGCAGATGCCGAGCGGGCGGGCCGTGCGCTGGTCGCTGGATGTCGATCCGGTGGATTTGTACTAGCAGATCAAAAGATCGCAGCCTGCGGCAGCTCCTACAGAATCGAGCGTGTTCCCCTGTAGGAGCTGCCGCAGGCTGCGATCTTTTGCTTTTAATGTCACCACATATCCACATCCTGCCTGCTAAGGTTGGCAAGCCCGTCTTCGCAACGGATAATGCCCAGTTTTTCCACCCGCGCATCGATGCGCCGCCGCGCTTGCGGTCGAAAGAGAAGACCATGAAAGACACCATTCGCCAGCTGATCCAACAAGCCCTCACCCAACTCGTCAACGAAGGTGTGTTGCCTGAAGGCCTGTCGCCGGCGATTCAGGTGGAGAACGCCCGTGACAAGACCCACGGCGACTTCGCCAGCAACATCGCCATGATGCTGGCGAAGCCTGCGGGCATGAAGCCGCGCGATCTGGCGGAGAAAATCATTGCTGCGCTGCCGGCCGACGACAACGTCACCAAGGCCGAAATCGCCGGCCCCGGCTTCATCAACTTCTTCCAGAACACCCAGGCTCTGGCCTCGCGCCTCGACGCCGCGCTGGCCGATGCTCACGTTGGCGTGCGCAAGGCCGGTCCGGTGCAGCGCACTGTGGTCGACCTGTCGGCACCGAACCTGGCCAAAGAGATGCACGTCGGCCACCTGCGCTCGACGATCATCGGCGACGGCGTGGCCCGTGTTCTCGAGTTCCTCGGCGACGAAGTGATCCGTCAGAACCACGTGGGCGACTGGGGCACCCAGTTCGGCATGTTGATGGCTTACTTGCAGGAAAACCCGATCACCAGCGACGAGCTGTCCGATCTGGAAAACTTCTACCGCGCCGCCAAACAGCGTTTCGACGAGTCCGAAGAGTTCGCCGACCGCGCCCGTGGCCTGGTGGTCAAGCTGCAGGCCGGCGATGCCGAGTGCCTGGCGCTGTGGACCAAGTTCAAGGACATCTCGCTGTCGCACTGCCAGAAGATCTACGAACTGCTCAACGTCAAACTGACCATGGCCGACGTGATGGGCGAAAGCGCCTACAACGACGACCTGATCAACGTGGTCAACGACCTGAAAGCCGCGGGCATGCTGGTCGAGAGCAACGGCGCCCAGTGCGTGTTCCTCGACGAGTTCAAGAACGCCGACGGCGATCCGCTGCCGGTAATCATCGTCAAGGCCGATGGCGGTTACCTGTACGCCACCACTGACCTGGCAGCCGTGCGCTACCGTTCTGGCAAACTGAAAGCCGACCGCGCGCTGTACTTCGTCGACCAGCGTCAGGCCCTGCACTTCCAGCAAGTGTTCGCCGTGGCGCGCAAGGCCGGTTTCGTGACCCATCCGATGGAAATGGAGCACATGGGCTTCGGCACCATGAATGGCGCCGATGGCCGTCCGTTCAAGACCCGTGATGGCGGCACCGTGAAGCTGATCGATTTGCTGACCGAAGCCCAGGAACGTGCCTACAACCTGGTCAAAGAGAAAAACCCGGAGCTGGCCGAAGACGAACTGCGCAACATCGCCAAGGTCGTCGGCATCGGTGCGGTGAAATACGCCGACCTGTCCAAGCACCGCACCAGCGACTACAGCTTCAACTTCGACCTGATGCTGAATTTCGAAGGCAACACCGCACCGTATCTGCTGTACGCCTACACTCGCGTGGCTGGCGTGTTCCGCAAACTGGGCAAGGACTTCAGCGAAGTCGACGGCCAGATCGTTCTCGAAGCCGAGCACGAACACGAGCTGGCGGCGAAACTGGCGCAGTTCGGCGAAGTGCTGAACAACGTCGCGGAAAAAGGCACGCCGCACATCCTCTGCACTTATCTGTATGACGTCGCCGGTCTGTTCTCCAGCTTCTACGAGAACTGCCCGATCCTCGCCGCCGAGACGCCGGCCCAGATGCAGAGCCGTCTGCGCCTGGCCGCGCTGACCGGTCGTACTCTCAAGCAAGGCCTGGAACTGCTGGGCCTGGAAACTCTGGAGCGCATGTAAGTTGGCTGCCAAGAAAAAACCTGCACCCAAGCGTGGCGCCAGCCGTTACCAAGCTCCTGCAAAGCAACCGATTCCGGGCTGGCTGTGGATGGCCATCGGCCTGACGGTCGGTGCGTTCATCGTATTCCTGATGAAACTGGAGCCGGGCAAGGGCAGCGACACGGTCAAGCGCGAGAAAGTCGAGCAGGCGCAGCAGCAGAAAGCGTCGAAGATCGCCGAGGCCAACAAGACCCCGCCGAGCCCGACGCAACCGGTGAAGCCGAAGTACGACTTCTACACCCTGCTGCCGGAATCGGAAGTGATCGTGCCGCCGGATGCCGTGCCGGAGAAAACCTTGCCGACGCCACAAGTGCCGACCACGCCGGTCACCCCGGCGGAAGCGGCGAAGATCGACACCGCGCGGGCGCAGGCTGCGCTGTCAGGTATTACCCCGCCGCCAGCGCCGCCGGTGGCGAAAGCGGCGCCGGTGACCAAGTTCTTCCTCCAGGCCGGCTCGTTCCGCAAAGAGGCGGACGCGGACAAGGTGCGGGCGCAGATCATTCTGCTGGGCCAGGCTGTTTCGGTTGAGTCGGGCACGGTGAAGGATGAAACCTGGTACCGCGTATTGGTCGGCCCGTTCAGCAATCGCGAGCAACTGACCACCGCACAGAAACAACTGGCCGGCAGCGGTTTCAGCAACCTGTTGTTACAACAACGCCAGAGCCGCTGACCTCTCGCCGAACGTAATCGTTCGGCGGACTTTGTGGCGAGGGAGCTTGCTCCCGCTGGGGTGCGAAGCGCCCCCAAACCCTGTGAATCCGGTGCATCAGACAGACCGGGGTTGCAGGTTTTACGACTGCTGCGCAGCCGAGCGGGAGCAAGCTCCCTCGCCACAGGGATTTGCATCCCCCTCCATCACCGCTCGTCCCCTCTCCCGCGCTGTGGTTGAAATCCTATCCAGCACCCCCATATGAATGGGCATAAGGCATTTTCGCCCCGCTGCGTGGAGACTCTTCCCTTGACCACCATCGTTTCAGTCCGCCGCCACGGCAAAGTCGTCATGGGCGGCGACGGCCAGGTTTCTCTCGGCAATACCGTGATGAAAGGCAACGCGAAGAAAGTTCGTCGCCTGTACCACGGCCAGGTCATCGCCGGTTTCGCCGGTGCCACCGCCGACGCCTTTACCCTGTTCGAACGCTTCGAAGGGCAGCTCGAGAAACACCAGGGCCACCTGATCCGCGCCGCTGTCGAACTCGCCAAAGAATGGCGCACCGACCGCTCCCTGAGCCGCCTCGAAGCCATGCTCGCGGTCGCCAACAAGGACGCCTCGCTGATCATCACCGGTAACGGTGACGTGGTCGAACCCGAAGACGGCCTGATCGCCATGGGTTCCGGCGGCGCCTACGCGCAAGCTGCGGCCAGCGCGCTGCTGAAAAAGACCGACCTGTCGGCCCGTGAGATCGTCGAAACCGCCCTCGGCATCGCCGGCGACATCTGTGTATTCACCAACCACACTCAGACCATTGAGGAGCAGGATCTCGCTGAATAAGCCTGACGCGGCCTAAGTGCCACGGCTTGTTTCTGCTTGAGGACCGTCAATTACTATGTCCATGACTCCCCGCGAAATCGTCCACGAACTCAACCGCCATATCATCGGCCAGGACGATGCCAAGCGCGCCGTCGCGATTGCCCTGCGCAACCGCTGGCGCCGCATGCAGCTGCCTGAAGAGCTGCGCGTTGAAGTGACCCCGAAAAACATTCTGATGATCGGTCCGACCGGTGTCGGTAAAACCGAAATCGCCCGTCGTCTGGCGAAGCTGGCCAACGCGCCGTTCATCAAGGTCGAAGCGACCAAATTCACCGAAGTCGGCTATGTTGGGCGTGACGTCGAATCGATCATCCGTGATCTGGCCGATGCCGCAATCAAGATGCTCCGCGAGCAGGAAATGACCCGCGTGCGTCACCGTGCCGAAGACGCTGCCGAGGATCGTATCCTCGACGCACTGCTGCCACCGGCACGCATGGGTTTCAGTAACGAAGAAACCCCGAGCAGCGATTCCAACACCCGTCAGCTGTTCCGCAAGCGCCTGCGTGAAGGTCAGCTGGACGACAAGGAAATCGAGATCGAAGTCGCCGAAGTGGCCGGCATCGAAATCGCTACGCCACCTGGCATGGAAGAGATGACCAGCCAGTTGCAGAACCTGTTCGCCAACATGGGCAAGGGCAAGAAGAAAGCCCGCAAGCTCAAGGTCAAAGAAGCGCTGAAACTGGTGCGCGACGAAGAGGCCGGGCGTCTGGTCAACGAAGAAGAGCTGAAGGCCAAGGCGCTGGAAGCGGTCGAGCAACACGGCATCGTGTTCATCGACGAAATCGACAAGGTCGCCAAGCGCGGCAATGTCGGCGGCGCCGATGTCTCCCGTGAAGGCGTACAGCGCGACCTGCTGCCGCTGATCGAAGGCTGCACCGTCAACACCAAGCTGGGCATGGTCAAGACCGACCACATCCTGTTCATCGCCTCCGGTGCGTTCCACCTGAGCAAGCCGAGCGATCTGGTGCCTGAGCTGCAGGGTCGTCTGCCGATCCGCGTCGAACTCAAGGCCCTGAGCCCGGAAGACTTCGAACGCATCCTCAGCGAACCGCACGCCTCGCTCACCGAGCAATACTGTGCGCTGCTGAAAACCGAAGGCCTGAACATCCAGTTCCAGCCCGAAGGTATCAAGCGTCTGGCGGAGATCGCCTGGCAGGTCAACGAGAAGACCGAGAACATCGGTGCCCGTCGCCTGCACACGCTGCTTGAGCGTCTGCTGGAAGAGGTATCGTTCAGCGCCGGCGACCTGGCCAGCGCGCATGACGACCAGCCGATCCTGATCGACGCTGCGTACGTCAACAGCCATCTGGGCGAATTGGCGCAGAACGAAGACCTGTCCCGTTATATCCTGTAGGTCACTCTTCCCTGTAGGAGCTGCCGCAGGCTGCGATCTTTTGATCTTGAAAAGCAAAATCAAAAGATCGCAGCCTGCGGCAGCTCCTACAGGGGTTCATCACAGTCGGATGACCTGCAATGACCACGATCCCCACCGACATCAAACTGCACAAAGCCTCGAAAACCCTGACGCTCAAGTACGCGTCCGGCGAGGAGTACACCCTGCCCGCGGAATTTCTGCGCGTGCACTCCCCTTCCGCCGAGGTCCAGGGCCACGGCAAACCGATCCTGCAATTCGGCAAGCTCAATGTCGGCCTCAGCGGCCTGGAACCGGCCGGTCACTACGCACTGAAACTGACCTTCGACGACGGTCACGACAGCGGCTTGTTCACCTGGGATTACCTCTACGAGCTGGGGCGACGTTATGACGCACTCTGGGCCGATTATCTGGCCGAGCTCAAAGCCGCCGGAAAAACCCGCGATCCGGACCAGTCGATTGTCAAGCTGATGCTCTAGTCCGAGACTCTTGCTCTTTAGAGGGCATTTTCTAAATTCATCTGTTTGAATGCTGCGCCTGGCGGTCGAGGATCGGCTGCTTGCGAAAAAAATTAAACTCGGGTAACCAATGGAGCTGGCAAGTTCCCTGCAGTGCTCTATGAACTGTAAAGCAGCTATGCAGAATTAACGGTCACCCGAGCAGTAGTACCTGGCATTGGCTGTGGAACTGCACAGCTGAAACCGGGTACTCGTCTCAGGACAATGGAGCGTCGTAGATGAGTAACAAGAATAACGATGACCTGAAGTACCAAGCCTCGGAAAACACCCTGGGGCTTAATCCCGTCGTTGGGCTACGCGGAAAGGATCTGCTGGCCTCTGCTCGAATGGTGCTGACCCAGGCCATCAAACAACCTATCCATAGCGTCAAGCACGTCACCCATTTCGGCCTCGAACTGAAGAACGTGCTATTCGGCAAATCCGAACTGCAACCGGCCAGCGATGACCGTCGCTTCGTTGATCCGGCGTGGAGTCAGAACCCGCTCTACAAACGTTATCTGCAAACCTACCTGGCGTGGCGCAAGGAGCTCCATTCCTGGATCGACGACAGCAGCCTGTCCCCCAAAGACATCGCGCGCGGCCACTTCGTGATCAACCTGATGACCGAAGCCATGGCCCCGACCAATACCGCAGCCAACCCGGCGGCGGTCAAACGCTTCTTCGAGACCGGCGGCAAAAGCCTGCTCGATGGCCTCTCGCATCTGGCCAAGGATCTGGTGCACAACGGCGGCATGCCGAGCCAGGTCAACATGGGCGCGTTCGAGGTCGGCAAGAGCCTGGGCGTGACCGAAGGCGCGGTGGTGTTTCGCAACGACGTGCTGGAGCTGATCCAGTACAAGCCGATCACCGAGCAAGTCCACGAGCGCCCGCTGCTCGTGGTGCCACCCCAGATCAACAAGTTCTACGTATTCGACCTGAGCCCGGACAAAAGTCTGGCGCGCTTCTGCCTGCGCAATAACGTGCAGACCTTCATCGTCAGCTGGCGCAACCCGACCAAGGCCCAGCGCGAGTGGGGCCTTTCGACTTACATCGATGCGCTCAAGGAAGCCGTCGACGTGGTCACGGCCATCACCGGCAGCAAAGACGTAAACATGCTCGGCGCCTGCTCCGGCGGCATTACCTGCACCGCCCTGCTCGGCCACTACGCCACGATCGGCGAGAACAAGGTCAACGCCCTCACGCTGCTGGTCAGCGTGCTCGACACCACGCTGGACAGCGACGTCGCCCTGTTCGTCGACGAGCAGACCCTGGAGACCGCCAAGCGCCACTCCTATCAGGCCGGTGTGCTCGAAGGCAAAGACATGGCCAAGGTCTTCGCGTGGATGCGCCCCAACGACCTGATCTGGAACTACTGGGTCAACAACTACCTGCTCGGCAACGAGCCGCCGGTGTTCGACATCCTGTTCTGGAACAACGACACCACCCGGTTGCCGGCCGCGTTCCACGGCGACCTGATCGAGATGTTCAAAAACAACCCACTGATTCGGCCCAATGCACTGGAAGTGTGCGGCACGCCGATCGACCTCAAGCAGGTCACTGCCGACATTTTCTCGCTGGCCGGCACCAACGACCACATCACCCCGTGGAAGTCCTGCTACAAGTCGGCGCAGCTGTTTGGCGGCAAGGTCGAGTTCGTGCTGTCGAGCAGCGGGCATATCCAGAGCATCCTGAACCCGCCGGGCAACCCGAAATCGCGTTACATGACCAGCGAAGGCATGGCCGCCAATGCCGATGACTGGCAAGAGAACTCGACCAAGCACACCGATTCCTGGTGGCTGTACTGGCAGGCATGGCAGGCCGAGCGCTCGGGCGATCTGAAGAAGGCGCCACTGAAACTGGGCAACAAGGCTTATCCGGCAGGCGAAGCATCGCCGGGCACTTACGTACATGAGCGGTAACTGACACCACCCGACGTCCCAAACTGTGGAGTGAATTTGTGGTGAGGGGATTTATCCCCGATGGGTCGCGCAGCGGCCCCAAAACCAACTGACGCGGTGCAACTGACAAACCGCATCCATTGATTTTGCGACTGCTTCGCAGCCGATCGGGGATAAATCCCCTCGCCACAGAATCACTCCTACAGGGGAGCGGGGATGAATTAATCCACAGGGCCTGAAGCATGCCGCAACCGTTCATTTTCCGTACCGTCGACCTGGATGGTCAGACCCTCCGCACGGCGGTACGCCCCGGCAAGCCTCATTTGACGCCCTTGCTGATTTTCAACGGCATCGGCGCCAACCTGGAGCTGGTGTTTCCATTTGTCGCGGCGCTGGACCCGGATCTGGAAGTGATCGCCTTCGACGTGCCCGGTGTCGGCGGCTCGTCGACGCCCAACCGGCCGTATCGCTTTCCCGGGCTGGCGAAGCTGACCGCGCGGATGCTCGACTACCTCGATTACGGCCAGGTCAACGTCATCGGCGTGTCCTGGGGCGGCGCGCTGGCGCAGCAGTTTGCTCACGACTACCCCGAGCGCTGCAAAAAACTGGTGCTGGCAGCGACCGCCGCCGGTGCGGTGATGGTGCCGGGTAAACCGAAAGTGCTGTGGATGATGGCCAGTCCGCGGCGCTACATTCAGCCATCGCACGTGATCCGTATCGCCCCGCTGATCTACGGCGGCTCGTTCCGCCGCGACCCGACGCTGGCCGCCAGCCATGCCGCCAAGGTGCGTTCGGCGGGCAAGCTCGGCTACTACTGGCAGCTGTTCGCCGGCCTGGGCTGGACCAGCATTCACTGGCTGCACAAGATCCATCAGCCGACGCTGGTACTGGCCGGCGACGACGATCCGCTGATCCCGCTGATCAACATGCGCATGCTTGCCTGGCGGATTCCCAACGCCCAGCTGCACATCATCGACGACGGCCATCTGTTCCTGATCACCCGCGCCGAAGCCGTGGCGCCGATCATCATGAAATTCCTTGAGGAGGAACGCCAGCGCGCCGTGATGCATCCGCATCCGACCCCACTGGGCGGCTGAATCACTGCGGCAGGCTTTATGCAGGGTTTTGAACAAAGTGCGCGGCAGGACGCCGCGCGGGCAGCAACCCGTAACAGCGACTATGGTGTTCTGGTTCGGTGAGTTTGTTTTTGACCTGAAGACGAAGGAGTGTTGAGTCATGCGCGACAAACCAGCGACGGGCGTTGTGCCCAGCCCCGCCGTGTTCATCAACGCACAAAGTGCGATCACCGGCCTGCGCGGCCGGGACCTGATCTCGACCTTGCGCAGCGTCGCCGCCCACGGTCTGCGCAACCCGATTCACAGCGCGAAGCACGCCTTGAAACTCGGTGGCCAACTCGGTCGCGTGTTGCTCGGTGAAACCCTGCACCCGACCAACCCGAACGACAGCCGCTTCGCTGATCCGGCATGGAGCCTCAATCCGTTCTACCGGCGCAGCCTGCAGGCCTATCTGGCCTGGCAAAAACAGGTCAAGAGCTGGATTGATGAAAGCAACATGAGCGATGACGATCGCGCCCGCGCGCACTTCGCCTTCACCTTGCTCAACGACGCGGTGGCACCGTCGAATACGCTGCTCAACCCGCTGGCAGTCAAGGAGCTGTTCAACTCCGGCGGGCAAAGTCTGGTGCGCGGTCTGAGTCATCTGTTCGATGACCTGCTGCACAACGACGGCCTGCCGCGCCAGGTCACCAAACAGGCATTCGAGGTCGGCAAGACCGTCGCCACCACCTCTGGCGCCGTGGTGTTTCGCAACGAGATGCTTGAACTGATCCAGTACAAGTCGATGAGCGAAAAGCAATACGCCAAGCCGCTGCTGGTGGTGCCGCCGCAAATCAACAAGTACTACATTTTCGACCTCAGCCCGCAGAACAGCTTCGTCCAGTACGCGCTGAAAAATGGCCTGCAGACGTTCATGATCAGTTGGCGCAATCCAGACGTGCGCCATCGCGAATGGGGCTTGTCGACCTACGTCGAAGCAGTGGAAGAAGCGATGAACATCTGCCGGGCGATCACCGGCGCCCGCGACGTCAACCTGATGGGCGCCTGCGCCGGTGGCCTGACCATTGCCGCCCTGCAGGGGCATTTGCAAGCCAAGCGGCAGCTGCGACGTGTCTCCAGCGCGACCTATCTGGTCAGCCTGCTCGACAGTCAGATTGAAACCCCGGCCACGCTGTTCGCCGATGAACAAACCCTCGAAGCCGCCAAGCGCCGCTCCTATCAGAAAGGCGTGCTCGACGGACGCGACATGGCCAAGGTGTTTGCCTGGATGCGCCCCAACGATCTGATCTGGAGCTACTTCGTCAACAATTACCTGTTGGGCAAAGAGCCGCCCGCGTTCGACATCCTTTACTGGAACAACGACAACACCCGCCTGCCCGCCGCATTTCACGGCGACCTGCTGGACTTCTTCAAGCACAACCCGCTGACCCATCCGGGCGGGCTGGAAGTCTGTGGCACGCCGATCGACCTGCAGAAAGTGACGGTCGACAGCTTCAGCGTGGCCGGCATGAATGACCACATCACGCCGTGGGACGCGGTGTACCGCTCGACCCTGTTGCTTGGCGGGGAGCGGCGCTTCGTGCTGTCCAACAGTGGCCACGTGCAAAGCATCCTCAACCCGCCGAGCAACCCGAAAGCCAACTACGTCGAGAACGGCAAGCTCAGCAGCGATCCACGCGCCTGGTACTACGACGCCAAACGCGTCGACGGCAGCTGGTGGCCACAGTGGCTGGAGTGGATTCAGCAACGCTCCGGCGCCCAGCGCGAAACCACGTTCACGCTCGGCAACCCGAACTATCCACCGATGGAGGCAGCACCCGGCACCTACGTGCATGTGCGCTGACGCTTAACCGAACTTTTCTAAGAAGACTGGATGAAAACCCGCGACCGGATTCTCGAATGTGCCCTGCAACTGTTCAACGAAAAGGGTGAGCCCAATGTCTCCACCATGGAGGTTGCCAACGAAATGGGGATCAGCCCCGGCAACCTCTACTACCACTTCCACGGCAAGGAGCCGCTGATTCTCGGCCTGTTCGAGCGTTTCCAGAATGAACTGACGCCACTGCTCGACCCACCGTCGGACGTCGAGCTGGCGCCGGAGGATTACTGGCTGTTTCTGCACTTGATCGTCGAGCGCCTGGCGCAATACCGGTTTCTGTTCCAGGACCTGTCGAACCTTGCCGGGCGGCTGCCGAAACTGGCCAAAGGCATTCGTCATCTGCTCAATGCGCTCAAGCGCACCCTGGCGTCATTGCTGGCGCAGTTGAAGGCGGCAGGGCAGTTGGTCAGTGATACCCAGGCGTTGGGGCAACTGGTGGAGCAGATCACCATGACCCTGCTGTTCTCGCTGGACTATCAACGGATACTCGATCGCGAAGGTGAGGTCAGGCTGGTGGTGTACCAGATCATGATGCTGGTGGCGCCACATCTGCTGCCGCCGGTGAAAGTCGCCACCGAACGTATGGCCCTGCAGTATCTTGAAGATCACGAGTGATCCAGAATCAAAAGATCGCAGCCTGCGGCAGCTCCTACATTGGTCATGTTCGCCACCCATTTTTCGGTTTGGCAACGATTCTGTAGGAGCTGCCGCAGGCTGCGATCTTTTGATCTTCAAACAAAAACGCCCGACCTTCACAGGCCGGGCGTTTTGTTTTGCCCTGAAAAATCAGGACTGACTGGTGGGTGTCGACGGCGTCGATGCAACAGTCGGGGTCGCTACCGGAGTCGGTGCAGCGGCGGAGTTCGACGCGCTGGCCGGGGTTGCCGGGGTAGCAGGTTTAGCCGCCGGGGCGGCCGGTTTTGGCGCGGCAGCTTTCGGCGCGGCCGGTTTTTTCACTGCCGGCTTTTTCGCCGCAGCCGGTTTCGCGGCTGGCTTGGCAGCAGGTTTTGCCGCTGCGGTTTTCGCTGCTGGCTTGGCGGCTGGTTTTGCCGCCGGTTTCGCAGCGGCTTTGGCGGCTACCGGTTTGGCTGCAGCTTTTGCTGCCGGCTTGGCGGCGGCGGTTTTAGCGGCAGGTTTGGCTGCTGCGGTTTTGGCTGCAGGCTTGGCCGCTGCTTTGGCAGCGGGTTTCGCCGCCGCTTTGGCCAGTGGCTTGGCGGCGGTTTTGGCTGCCGGTTTGGCCGCTGCAGTTTTCGCCGCGACCGGCTGGGTCTTCAGACCGGTGAGTTTCTCGATCTGCTTGGTCAGGGTTTCAACCTTGCTGTGCAGCGCTTTGACTTCATTGCGGCTTGGTACACCCAGGCGCGAAATCGCGCTGTTCAGGCGCTTGTCGAAAGCCCCTTCCAGCTCGTCCCACTTGCCCAGTGCACGATCTTTCACGCCGCTGATGCGCGACTTGGCCGACGAAGCGGAGTCCTTGGCGGCATCGACTTTCTTGCCGACTGCAGACTTGGTGAGCTTCTCGGCTTTCTCGCCGTCTTTGACCAGTGACTCGAAGAGCTTGCTGCCGTCAGTGTCGATCTTCGAGTACACGCCTAAACCAGCCAGCCAGATTTTGCGGGAGTAGTCTTCGACTTTCCCAATCCACGAGCTGCCTTCTTTATCGGTGTTCTTTTTACCAGCCATCCCGTTCTCCTTAAGATTTACGCGCGACGCGTTCGAGCAATGCCGTCAGCTCATCGAGCTTAGCAGAGAGTGTCTCAACGTCATGTTTAGACGGAATGCCGATACGATTCAAGGCGCTCGCCACACGGGAGTCGAACGCCTTCTCGACCTTGTCGAGCTGAACTTCGACACGACCTTTGAACGAGCTGACTTCACCCTTGGCTTCATCGATCTCGGCGTTGGCGGCTTCAAGTTTTTCGGTGACGGCTTTTTTGCCTTTCTTTTCAACAGTTTGACCAGCCTTGATCAACTCCTGAAAGTAGTCGCTGCCCTCTTGGCCGACCTTGGCGTAGGCACCCAGGCCTGCCAGCCAGATCTTGCGGGCATAGGATTTGACGTCGCTCAGAGCAGAAGTCGAAGCGTCGATTTTTTTCTTCAGAATGACTTTGGCCATGGTGCACCTCACGCGCAGAAGGTTTGAGGAACTGCCCGCAAAGGTGTCGGGCTCAGGCACAAAGTAGGGAGAAAAATTAGAAACGGCACCCTAACAACTGACATAAATAAGGGGTGCCTGAATGAAAAGATCGCAGCCTTCGGCAGCTCCTACAGAGGTACACATTCCCCTGTAGGAGCTGCCGAAGGCTGCGATCTTTTGATGTTCAGACCAGCGCTTTATCCAGCGCCTTCTCGATCTCGGCTTTGATCATGCCGCTCATGGCCGACATCATGATGCCCAGTTCCACGTCGACACGGATCGAATCGTCGGCCACATGCACTGCGCCTTTCACGCCCGAGCGCTTGAGGTTCAGGGTGTCGCCCGACCACTGCGGCTCCAGGCCATATTGATCGGAGAGTTTCTGCGCCAGCTTGTCGGCCTTCTCGCGGGCGGCTTCCTTGCCCAGGCTGTGGGCACGCTCAACACTGATTTTGGCCATTGAATGACTCCTGCTTGATGAATGGGTGTCGGTAAATCTTGACCGCGTCTGCGGCAAATCGTCCCGAAGGTCGCCCATCTTACCTTTAGCCATTCCAAGACAAAGCATGGCTTGGGGATTAGAATGTCGCGCATTCTCTTTTGGTGACAGCGATATGACTGATCAGCGCAAAGGCAGCGATGCCGAACCCACCACTCACTTCGGCTTCAAAAACGTTCCGGAAAGCCAGAAAGCGGAAAAAGTCGCTGAGGTTTTCCACTCGGTAGCCGCGAAATACGACCTGATGAACGACCTTCTGTCGGGCGGCATGCACCGTCTGTGGAAGCGTTTCGCGATCGAACTGTCCGGTGTGCGTGCAGGCAACCGCGTGCTCGATATCGCCGGCGGCACCGGTGACCTGACCAAGAAATTCTCGCACCTGGTTGGCCCGACCGGTCAGGTGGTATTGGCCGACATCAACGAATCCATGCTCAAGGTCGGTCGTGACCGCCTGCTGGATCTGGGTGTGTCGGGCAACGTCGAATTCGTCCAGGCCGATGCGGAAAAGCTGCCATTCCCGGACAACCACTTCGACTGCGTGACCATCGCCTTCGGCCTGCGCAACGTGACGCACAAAGAAGACGCCCTGCGTTCGATGCTGCGCGTGCTCAAGCCCGGTGGCCGCCTGCTGGTGCTGGAGTTCTCCAAGCCGACCAACGCGCTGATGTCGAAAGCCTACGACGCCTACTCGTTCGCCTTCATGCCACTGATGGGCAAGCTGATCACCAACGACTCGGAAAGCTATCGCTACCTGGCCGAATCGATCCGCATGCACCCGAATCAGGAAACCCTGAAGTCGATGATGGTCGACGCCGGTTTCGACCGCGTGACCTATCACAACATGACTGCAGGCATCGTCGCCCTGCACCGCGGCATCAAGCCCTGATGTTGCTCACCGGGCTGCTCGCCAGCGTCGAACTCGGCCTCAACCGGGTGCTGCGTCTCGACAGCACGGCGCTGCCGCGGCTGGCGCATCTGACCGGCAAAGTGATTGCCGTGGATTGCCGCAGCCCGGCGCTGCAACTGTTCATCCTGCCCAGCGATGAGGGCCTGATGCTCGCTTCGCACTGGGAAACCGGCGTCGATTGCACCCTGCGCGCACCCGCTTCCAGCCTGGTGAAACTGGCCGTGAGCAAAGACAAGACCGCGGTGCTGCACGCCCCGGAAGTCGAGCTCGACGGTGACAGCGGTGTGTTGCTGGAACTGGCCGGCGTGTTGCAGGACCTCGAGCTGGACTGGGAGTACGAACTCTCGCGCTGGCTCGGCCCGGTCGCCACGCAATTGGTCGGAGGTCATCTGCGCAGCCGCGCGCGCTGGTATCAACAAGGATTTGCCAGCCTCAACCAGAACCTCGCCGAATACCTCGCCGAAGAATCGCGCACCCTCGTCGGCCAGCGCGAAGCCGAAGCGCGGTTCAGCGAGCTGGACCGGATCAAACTTGATCTGGAACGTCTCGAGGCGCGTTTCGAGCGCCTTTCCCGATCCCTCGACCCAAGCGATAACGCATGAAGCTGCTTGCCGTCCGCCGTCTGTTGCGCATCCAGCGCGTCGTGATCCGCTACCGCCTCGATGACCTGCTGTTCGAGCTGCCGTTGCCCTGGTTTCTCCTGGCGCTGCGCTACGTGCTGCCGTGGCGCTGGTTCCCGCGCAAACCGCTGGAGCTGAACCGTGGCGCGCGCCTGCGACTGGCGCTGCAGGATCTGGGGCCGATCTTCATCAAGTTCGGGCAGATTCTTTCGACCCGCCGCGACCTGCTGCCGGAAGACATCGCCGATGAACTGATGCTGCTGCAGGACCGCGTGCCGCCGTTCGATTCGCAGCTGTCGATCAAGCTGATCGAAGAACAGCTGGGCAAGAAAATCAGCGAAGTGTTCAGCCGCTTTGACGTCGAGCCGCTGGCCTCGGCCTCGGTGGCGCAGGTGCACGCTGCGCAACTGAAGACCGGCGAAGAAGTGGTGGTCAAGGTGATCCGCCCAGGCCTGAAACCGGTGATTGCCCAAGACCTGGCGTGGCTGTTCATCCTCGCCCGCGCCGCCGAAAAGATCTCCGCCGACGCCCGCCTGCTGCACCCGGTGGACGTGGTGCAGGACTACGAAAAAACCATCTACGACGAACTCGACCTGTTGCGTGAGGCGGCGAATGCCAGCCAGCTCAAGCGCAACTTCGAAGGCTCGCCGCTGCTTTACGTGCCGCAAGTCTATTGGGACTGGTGCCGGCCGAAAGTGCTGGTGATGGAGCGCATCTACGGGATTCAGGTAACGGATCTGGCGACCCTCGCCGACCAGCGCACCGACATGAAAATGCTCGCCGAGCGCGGCGTGGAGATCTTCTTCACCCAGGTGTTCCGCGACAGTTTCTTCCACGCCGACATGCACCCGGGCAACATCTTCGTCAGCACCGTCAACCCGTGGAGCCCGCAGTACATCGCGATCGACTGCGGCATCGTCGGCAGCCTGACCCCGGAAGACCAGGACTACCTGGCGCGCAACCTGTTCGCCTTCTTCAAGCGCGACTACCGCCGCGTCGCGCAATTGCACATCGATTCGGGCTGGGTGCCGGCGGAAACCAAACTCAACGAATTCGAAGCGGCGATCCGTACCGTGTGCGAGCCGATCTTCGAAAAACCGTTAAAAGATATTTCATTTGGCCAGGTGCTGATGCGCCTGTTCCAGACCGCGCGACGCTTCAACATGGAAGTGCAGCCGCAGCTGGTGCTGCTGCAAAAGACCTTGCTGAACATCGAGGGCCTCGGCCGTCAGTTGTACCCGGATCTGGATCTGTGGAACACCGCACAACCGTTTCTCGAACGCTGGATGCGCGAGCGCGTCAGCCCGAAAGCCTTGATCGGCAACGTGCAGAGCCAGTTCGAACAGCTGCCGCACTTGGCCAACATGGCCCGTGATCTGCTCGAACGCATGTCCCAACCGCACGCCTACGACCCGCCGCCACCGTGGCACAAACGCAAGGACGACTGGTTCCTGCGCCTGCTCGGCAGTGCGCACCTGGCGGGCGGTACCATCCTCGCCGCCGGCGGCCCGCTGCACGAACTGGGGCATTGGCCGGCGGGCATCATGGTGGCCGTCGGCTTGTATCTGGTCGTTCGCCGATAGCCAGTTCGCTGATCGGCTGGCACACTGTTTCAACGCCTGAACCCGACTATTGAAGTGCGGGTTCGCTGTCGGAGTCGAAGATGAAAAACTGGCTGGACGAGATCAAGTGGGACGCCGATGGCCTGGTGCCAGCGATTGCCCAGGATCACAAGACCGGACGCGTGCTGATGATGGCCTGGATGAACCGTGAAGCGCTGGAACTGACCGCTGCGGAAAACCGTGCAATCTACTGGTCACGTTCCCGTGGCAAGCTGTGGCGCAAGGGCGAAGAGTCCGGCCACGTACAGACCCTGCATGAAATGCGTCTGGACTGTGACGCCGACGTGATCATCCTGATGGTCGAACAGATTGGCGACATCGCTTGCCATACCGGCCGTCAAAGCTGCTTTTACCGCGTCTTCGAAAACGGCGACTGGAAAACGGTCGACCCTGTCTTGAAAGACCCGCACGCAATCTATTCCGCAGGACACAAACATGAGTGACACCCTGACCCGCCTCGCTCAGGTACTTGAAGAGCGCAAGGGCGCCGCTGCCGACAGCTCATATGTAGCTAGTCTGTATCACAAGGGCCTGAACAAGATTCTGGAGAAAGTCGGCGAAGAGTCGGTCGAAACCATTATTGCCGCCAAGGACGCCGCCATCAGCGGTGACTGCAGCGATGTGATCTACGAGACTGCCGACCTGTGGTTCCACAGCATGGTCATGCTCGCCCAACTGGGGCAGCATCCGCAGGCCGTGCTGGATGAACTGGATCGTCGCTTCGGTCTGTCCGGACACGTCGAGAAAGCCTCGCGTCCGTCCGCCTGAACAATTTTTAGAGAGGAACAGCAACATGGGCATTTTTGACTGGAAACACTGGATCGTCATTCTGGTAGTCGTGGTGCTGGTGTTCGGCACCAAGAAACTGAAAAACCTCGGCACCGACGTCGGCGAGTCGATCAAGGGCTTCCGTAAAGCCATGAACGATGACGAAAAACCGGCCGCCGATCCGACCGTAACGCCTGCGCAGCCGGTACCACCGGTGCAGCCGCAAGCCACTGCTCAGGCCAACCCGCCGCACACCATCGACGTGCAGGCGCAGAAAGTCGAAGAGCCGATCCGCAAAGACGTGTGAGACTGACAAATGTTTGGTATCAGCTTCTCTGAACTGCTGCTCGTCGGCCTCGTTGCCCTGCTGGTGCTGGGCCCCGAGCGTCTGCCGGGCGCTGCGCGCACCGCCGGCCTGTGGGTCGGGCGGCTGAAGCGCAGCTTCAACGCGATCAAACAGGAAGTTGAACGTGAAATCGGTGCCGACGAGATCCGTCGGCAACTGCACAACGAGCACATTCTGTCGCTGGAGCAGGAGGCGCGGAAGATTTTCACGCCGGTTCAGCAGGAGCCGACGCCGGTTGAGCATGTGGGTGAGCAGACGATTCATGCGCCAGCCGCGCCAGCCGTAACAGCTCCGATACCTGCACCTGCCGCCGCTGTAGCGCCGCCAGCCCCCGTGTCGACTGCTACAGAAACTTCGGTTGAACACGTATCTCCAACCGCCGCGCCGATCACACCTGCGCCTCACGACACCACTTTGCCGCCGCGAGCCCCATGAGCGATCTCCCCGAAAACGACCAGCACATGCCGCTGGTATCGCACCTCACCGAGTTGCGCACCCGCCTGCTGCGTTGTGTGGCGGCGGTGTTCATCATCTTCGCCGGGTTGTTCGCCTTCACCCAGCAGATCTACACCTTCGTCTCGACGCCGCTGCGCCAGTACCTGCCGGCCGGTGCGACGATGATCGCCACGGATGTGTCGTCACCGTTCCTCACGCCGCTGAAGCTGACGATGATGGTCTCGCTGTTCCTCGCGATTCCGGTGATCCTGCACCAGATCTGGGGTTTCATCGCGCCGGGCCTGTACAAGCATGAGAAGCGCGTCGCCGTGCCGCTGCTGGTGTCGAGCATCCTGCTGTTCTACACCGGCATGGCGTTCGCCTATTACTTCGTGTTCCCGCTGATCTTCAAGTTCTTCGCCGCGGCCACCCCGGCCGGCGTGGAAATGATGACCGACATCACCAGCTACCTCGACTTCGTGATGACGCTGTTCTTCGCCTTTGGCGTCGCGTTCGAAATCCCGGTGGCCGTGGTGCTGCTGGTGTGGATCGGCGTGGTCGACGTCAAATACCTGAAGAAGATCCGTCCGTACGTGATCATCGGCTGCTTCGTGGTCGGCATGATCCTCACGCCGCCGGACATCTTCTCGCAGACCCTGCTGGCCGTGCCGATGTGGATGCTGTTTGAAATCGGCATTCTGTTTGGCAACCTGGTCAGCAAACGCGAACGCCCGGACGAAACGCCGGCTGACGATCACAACGACCAGCCGCCAGCGACCCAGGCATGAACCTGCTGTTGCTCGAAGAGGCCGACTTCATCGCGGCCGACCGCGTCGTGCTGCGTGACCGGCGTCTGACGCATATGCAGGAGGTCCACCGATCCGAAGTCGGCGACAGCCTGCGTGTCGGGCGCATCAATGGGCTGATGGGTTCGGCTGAACTGTTGCGCCTTGAGGCTGGCGAAGCCGAGTTGCGCGTCAGCCTCGTTCAACCGCCACCGGCCAAGCTGCCGCTGACGCTGGTACTGGCCCTGCCGCGGCCGAAGATGTTGCGTCGGGTGTTCCAGACCGTGGCGACCATGGGCGTGTCGAAGGTGATTCTGGTCAACAGCTACCGCGTCGAGAAGAGTTTCTGGCAGACGCCGTTTCTGGAGCCGGAAGCGATTCGCGAGAATTTGATCCTCGGCCTCGAACAGGCCCGCGATACCGTGCTGCCGGACATCATCATCGAAAAACGCTTCAAGCCGTTCGTCGAAGATCGACTGCCTGCGATAACCGAAGGCACCCTCGGCCTGGTCGGCCATCCCGGCAATTTTCCGCCGTGCCCGCGCGCGTTGAGCGAACCGGTAACGCTGGCGATCGGCCCCGAAGGTGGCTGGATTCCTTACGAGATCGACTTGCTTGCCAAGTCTGGCCTGCAACCGGTGCAACTGGGCGAGCGCATCCTGCGCGTCGAAACCGCCGTCACCGCCCTCCTCGCCCGCCTGTTCTGACACACCTCTCCCTGTAGGAGCTGCCGCAGGCTGCGATCTTTTGATCTTGTTTTTTAACGGCAAGATCAAAAGATCGCAGCCTCGTTGCACTCGTCAGCTCCTACAGAAACCGGGTTGGCATTCAATTCGGGTTACAGATTGCCATCACTCCGCCGATACAGTGCCCATAAGTCCAATTAGTGGTCCGAGGGGAGTCGTCGCATGTACCGTTGGTTAGCCGAGAATCTTGGAAACGTCAGCGTCAAACGCAAGCTGGGTATCGGTTTCGGCCTGGTGCTGTTGCTCACCCTGTTGATCACCTTTACCGGCTGGACCGGCATGAGCGGCATTATCAGCCGTGGCGACAAGCTCGGCTTCATCTCCAGCCTAAATGAACTGACCAAGGACCTGCGCCTGGCGCGTCTGGACTATGAAGCGCGTCGTGGCGAACAAGGCCCGGGCGCGGTCAACGAGTTGCTGGCCAAACTCGCCAGCGGCTTGCAAACCGCGCGCGGCCTGATCGAGCAGCCCTCAGATGCGGCCATGGTCGATCAGCAACTGGCCGCTGTCGCCGAGTACAAACGCGCCTTCGCCGACATGACACAGGCCACCGTGCAGCGTGAGGACGCGCGCAGCAAGCTTGGCGCCAGTGCCGACAATGCCGTGGCCAAAGTCTCGGAAGTCGAGAAATCCATGCTGCAGGGTGACAGCGTCGCGCAATTCAACAGCGTGATCGAACTGAGCAAACTGTTGCAGCAAGCGCGCTATCAGGTGCGCGGCTACACCTACAGCGGCAAGGCCGAGGCGGAGCAGCCAGCGCTGGACGCCATCGACAATGCACTGAAAAACCTCGACAGCCTGCCGGCGAAACTGCCCGAACAGCACATCGCCAACCTGCAACAGGCCACCGACTCGATCAAGGCTTATCGCGCGGCGGTCGCCCAGTTCCGCGACTCGCAGGTGAGCAATGCCAAGGCCGGGGCAACCATGACGGCTCAGGGCGACATCCTCCTCGACGTCAGCAAGAAACTCACCGAATCGCAAACCGTAGTGCGCGATACCGATGCCGCGCACGCCAAGAACATGCTGATCATCGCCACCCTGCTGGCCGTGGCCTTCGGTTTGCTGGCTGCGTGGGCGATCACCCGGCAGATCATCATTCCACTGAACCAGACCCTGAAAGTCGCCGAACGTGTGGCTGCCGGTGACTTGACCCACAACCTGGTGTCGCAGCGTCGCGACGAACTCGGCCAGTTGCAACGTTCGATGCAGAGCATGACCCAAGGCCTGCGCGAGTTGATCGGTGGCATCAGCGACGGCGTCACGCAGATCGCCAGTGCCGCCGAAGAATTGTCTGCCGTCACCGAGCAGACCAGCGCCGGGGTCAACAATCAGAAAGTCGAAACCGACCAGGTCGCCACCGCCATGAACGAAATGGCTGCCACGGTGCAGGAAGTCGCGCGCAACGCCGAGGAAGCTTCGGAAGCGGCCGTCGCTGCTGACCAGCAGGCCCGCGAAGGCGACAAGGTGGTGGGTGAAGCCATCGCGCAGATCGAGCGCCTCGCGGCCGAGGTTGGCCACTCCACCGAGGCCATGGGCGAACTCAAGCGCGAGAGCGACAAGATCGGCAGCGTGCTCGACGTGATCAAGTCGGTGGCCCAGCAAACCAACCTGCTGGCGCTCAACGCCGCCATCGAGGCGGCGCGTGCCGGTGAAGCCGGGCGTGGCTTTGCGGTGGTCGCCGATGAAGTGCGCAGCCTCGCCCAGCGCACACAGAAGTCCACCGAAGAGATCGAAGAGCTGATCGTCGGCCTGCAGACCGGCACCCAGCAAGTGGCGACAATCATGGACAACAGCCGCAGCCTGACCGACAGCAGCGTCGAACTGACCCGCCGCGCCGGTGGCTCGCTGGAAAGCATCACCCGCACCGTCTCGGCGATTCAGGCGATGAACCAGCAGATTGCAGCGGCAGCCGAGCAGCAGAGTGCCGTGGCCGAGGAAATCAACCGTAGCGTGCTGAATGTGCGGGATGTGTCGGATCAGACGTCGGCGGCGAGTGAAGAGACCGCGGCGTCGAGTGTTGAGCTGGCGCGGTTGGGGACGCATCTGCAGATGCTGGTGGGGCGGTTCAAGGTTTGAGGTGATCCATCGACCTCGGTTCACTGTGGACCGAGGTGATGCTATCGCTGGCAAGCCAGCTCCCACAGGTTTCCAGTCGTTCACAAAGTTCGTGTTCAACCCATTTACTGTGGGAGCTGGCTTGCCAGCGATGGCGTCCGGGAGAACGCCGCCGTTACAAGACCTGACGCAGGAAAGCCTGAGCGCGCGGATCCTTCGGCGCATCGAAGAACTCCGCCGGGGACGCATCTTCCAGCAATTTGCCGTGATCGAAGAACAGCACCCGATCCGCCACTTCCCGGGCGAAGCCCATTTCGTGCGTGACGCAGACCATGGTCATGCCTTCCACGGCCAGGTTCTTCATCACATCCAGCACTTCACCGACCATTTCCGGGTCGAGGGCCGATGTCGGCTCGTCGAACAGCATCACTTTCGGGTCCATCGCCAGCGCCCGGGCAATCGCTACGCGCTGCTGCTGACCGCCGGACAGACGTGACGGGTATTCGCGAGCTTTTTGCGCAATACCGACCTTCTCCAGCAACGCCAAGGCCTTGGCCTCACTTTCCTTCTGCCCGCGCTTGCGCACGACCTTCTGCGCCAGGCAGAGGTTTTCCAGCACGGTCATGTGCGGGAACAGGTTGAAGTGCTGGAAGACCATGCCGACTTCGCGGCGGTAGGCGTTGACGTCGGTTTTCGGGTCGGCCAGTTGCAGGCCGTCGATGCTCACCGAACCCGAGTCGAACGCTTCCAGGCCATTGAGGCAGCGCAGGAAGGTCGATTTGCCGGAGCCGGACGGGCCGATCACCACCAGCACTTCGCCCTTGGCCACCGTGGTGGTGACGTTATCCACCGCCCGCACTACCTGACCACGGGTGTCGAAGACTTTTACCAGATCGCGGACTTCAATCACTTTGCGCGAGCCTCCGCTCAAGCCGGCTGGCGATTTTCGACAGCGGCAGGTTGATCAACAGATACAGGCCAGCAACGCAGAACAGGATTTCGAACGGCGAGAACGAGGTGGTGATAACTTCACGGCCGCTTTTCAGCAGCTCGGTAATCGCGATCACCGACACCAGCGAGGTGTCCTTGACCAGGCTGATGAACTGTCCGGCCAGCGGTGGCAGCACGCGTTTGAACGCTTGCGGCAGCACCACATGGCGCATCGACTGGCCGGCGCTCAGACCCAGCGAGCGGGCCGCTTCGTTCTGGCCACGGGCAATCGACTGCACACCGGAGCGGATGATCTCGGCCACGTAGGCACCGGTGAACAGCGACAACGCGGCGATCCCGGCGAACTCCCGGGACAGGTTCATCACCGTGCCTATGAAGAAGTAGAAAATGAAGATCTGCACCAGCAGCGGCGTGCCGCGCACCAGTTCGACGTAGATGCTCGACAGGTCGCGCAGGGTCGGGTTGCTCGACAAGCGGCACAGCCCGGTGACCAGACCGATCAGCAGACCGAGTACGCCGGACACTACCGACAGCCACAGCGTGGTCCAAAGGCCCCACAGCAGCGGCCCTGCCGCCCAATGCCGGGTCACGCCTACGACGTCACCTTCGGCCACATCGTCGCCCTGAGCGAATTGCAGGCTGTTTTCGTCGACGGTCAGGTGCTGCTCGTCACCGGCGTCGTTGCGCAGGGTGACCTGCGCGCTGCCGCCCTTGCGCACCAGTTCGGTGACGGTGGAGATGTCGCTGGCGCGCTGGGACTCTTCGGCCTGATAGGCGAAGTACTGCGGCACGCGGTTCCAGCGCCATTCGTAGGACATCAGCGACGTGGCGTAATACAACGCGCCCGCCAGGCCGACCAGCACCAGCACGGTCAGGACGTGCCAGGGCCATTGGGCTTGTTTCTGTTTCATTGCAGGTTCCGGAATTTTTGTTGCTCTGGGGGACCTCTTCGCGAGCAGGCTCGCTCCC